>NZ_JBPIZD010000001.1:0-455751 GCF_051172395.1 Brevibacterium sp. H602
AGGTTGCTGGGCCGCCGTCAGGTAGTAATTGGTCAGTCGATGGCCTCTTCGAGGTCGTGGTCGAGGGCGATGACTCCGTAGCTCCAGCCCTTACGGCGATAGACGACGGACGGCTTGCTCGACTCTTCGTCGATGAACAGGTAGAAGTCGTGTCCGACGAGTTCCATTCTGTTCAGCGCCTCTTCGATGCCGATGGGCGAGGCGGTGAAGGTCTTCTCTCGCAGCACCACCGGCGAATCGCCTTCGGCCTTGATGCGACCGTTCGTCTGATCGACGCTCTGGTCAGCTGCAGACTTCGAATCGTCTGCGTCCGCATCGGGAACCATCGGTTCGGCCACCGGCATCTTCGCCAGCACCTCGGCGGTGGATTCCTTGCGGTGGTGTCCCGACCGCGGCACCTTGTGCCGGTCCCTCGCTCGCCTCAGTCGTTCGACGAGCTTCGCCCATGCCAGATCGAGTGCCGCATATTTGTCGCTTGCCATGGCCTCTGCCCGAATTGCCGGCCCTTTCGCCACTACCGTGAGCTCAACTCGCTCGCTCGTCTCGGGCTGGCGGGAGTTCTTCTCGTGTGTGACATGCACTTCGACACGCTGAGCGCGAGGGGCAAGCTGCTCGACCTTGGCGATCTTGTCCTCGATGTGGGCTCGAAAGCTGTCGGAGATGGTCAGTTGACGGCCGTTGACAACAATATCCATGATGTGTCCTTAGCGACTCGCTTGTCGGATTCATCCGATCCCATGCCCTTGGATGGGTAAACACCGTTATACAGTAAAGGGAGAGACAAATCGAGTGCCCCCGCGACCGAGACCGAGAACAGCTCCTACAGCGGGTCTGATCTGCACCGATGCTAGCAGACGTGCGCTTTCTGCCAAGGTTGCGCCGGTGGTGGAGAAGTCATCGATGAGCAGGTCCGTCGGCGCGGATTCGGTGCCCGACACGGGACCGGCTTCCGAGATCTCAGCGATTCTCCTCCGGTCCAGATATTGGGTCCGCTGCGCATTCTGTGCCCGCTCGATCGCCCCGAGTCCGACCTGGTCACGCGATCGTTTCGCCGCGAGCACATCGTGGACTTCCAGAGGCAGCTCCGGCGACAGTTCCTTCGCCCGATTCGCCAGGGCCGCCGTATGCGATCCGCCTCGACGACGTCTGGCCCGATCCGAACTTGGCGCCGGAAAGAGCCGGATCGCCCCACCCGCGTAGGCGATGAGATCGAGGGCGGCGACGATCGACCGGGTCAGCGCCAGGGCCAAGGGATCGAGGATGTCCCGGCGCCCGTCGTCCTTAAAGCCGACGACCATCTTCGAGATCTGCGAGTTGTATTCGCAGACCCCGACGATCGGAATCGTGCCGTAGCGTGGTTCCATCGCCCGTGGGATCCCACCGAGCAGCTGCAGGCAGCGGGTGCACAGGGACACGTTCTCCCGCCCGCACCCGGCACACCGACGAGGCAGGAGCAGTTCGCCGAACTCCCCGAGCAACCCCATGGGAGCAATCTACTCCATGCCCACACCAGTGCGACGGCACGTTGCTGCCCTCCGAAGCAGCCACGCACCGCCGACCGACGGTTCAGCACGGAACGGAATGTCTCCGTGGCTCAGCAGGGACAGGCACTGCTGCGTGGGTCAGCCGGGATAGGAGGGATCCTTCGCTTCGACGTCGACGAGTTTCTGCCACGCGTTCGAGTTGTAGCTGTACAGTGCGCCATCGGAACCGGTCACCAGGATCGAGCGTCCGTCGACTCCGCCGGCGATGCGGCTTCCGTCCGAGACCTCGCCGAGCTGTTCGGCAGGTCCGGTGACTCCCATGCGGAACGGCTGCGCAGTTGGGCCTTCTTCAGCGGCCAGAGCCACGAGAGACGTCGAACCAGCCCATGAGACGTCCTTGATCTCGTCGAAGTTCGCACCCACTTCGATCGGCGTTTCGGAGACATGTCCGGACGGATTGCCCGCCTTGTCCCTGGGGATGCCGACCACATCGACGCGATCCGGCTCCCCTTTGTTCCGACTGAGCAGAGCGACACGAGTGCCGTCTCGGGAGACCTCGATATCGATGAGCTGCCGACCATTGAGGAAATCGGCGGCGACGGTGGAGGATTTGCCGTCACGCCCGACAGCCTTGAGCTCGCCCTTGTTCTCGGCCTCACCCGTCCACGTCGTGTTGAAGCGGTCGATGCTGGGTCGCACGAGCTTCTTGCCCTTAAGGATCGGAGTGGCGTCGACGGCGTCGGACTTCAACCGCATGAGCTGCTTGCCGTCGTCGGCCAGATAGACGTAGAGCGAGTCGTCCAAAGACACCGCGGGATCGCTCGCTTTCGCCTTCTTCAGATTCGGACTGTTCTCGACCTTGGCCACGGTCGTGCCCGAGACCCGGGAGAGGTGGTCGTCGGCGAGGACCACGGGAGGCCCGTCCACCTGGACAGACGTGTCGGTCTTCGGCTGCAGGCTGGCCGGAACCGTCTGTCCGCCGATGCTCAGATCGATTGCCGAGATCGAGGGAATGACCTGCAGGGTGGTCGCGATCTGCTGACGGATCAGTCCCTTTTCGCGGTCGGACGGGGCCGGGTTCTGCGGCCCCAAGGCCACATGTGCGACGCCGTTCTCGATCGTCACCACGTTCGAATCCGAATCGCTGAGCTTTGCACCATCGGGGATCGACGTGATCACCGCTCCCGAGAGGTAGGGGGCGGGTCCGCTGAGCAGCTCGTTCATCAGCACTGTCGGAGTCGAGGAGGACCTGAGGAACCAGCGGGAGTCGGGGACGAGGTATGAATAGTCGGAGGTGAAGAACTGCAGCGAATAGTTGAGGAAGATCGTGCGGAAATCGGTCTGGCTGATGAGCAGGCCGTCCGGCGCCGAGGAGATCCTCCACTCCCCGTTCTCCTGCCGCAGCGAGAATTCAAGGGAGGAGCGAGTGCCCGGTTCGGTTGAGGTGTACACTCCGGAGGAATCGACGAGACCGACGACCGGAGGCGAGATGCTCATCGTCTTCTGATCGGAGGTCGTCCCGACGTTCAGGGAGTCGAGGTCTGTGTCATTGGACAGCACCGACACCGATTCCTGCGGGCTCCATTCCTGTGCCTCGCCTTCGGTGAGGAATGACCGAGCCACGGAGAAGTTGTTGCCGGTGCCCGCTCCTGCCCGGAGGAATCCGCGCACGATGTCCGATGGGCTGTCGCCGGGTTCGGGACCGTCAGGGATCCGCGCGTTGTTCGCACTCGCATCCCCTGAGTCGTCTTCGATATGGCCGACAGGTGATGACGTCGGGATCGACGAGCAGCCGACGAGGGTCAAGGCCGTGAACACGGAGATCAGCATGGTCTTCACTTGCAGCCCTCTGTGCTTCGTGCGCATCATGACCGCCCTCCTTCACCGTCGTCTATGCCGTCACCGTCCAGGTCCGGATCACGCGGGTCGGTGGATCGCTCCCCTGTTTCGCCCGCGTCTGTCTCGGAGCCGTTGACCGCGGCGATGTCCGCTTCCTCGGCGTCCGGCTCATCGGCCGACGCTGACGAGGCGACCGTTGTGCTCGTCTCGGACGATGACGACCGCGTGGCCGCCTCGGCGACGGTTTCGTGGCTGTCTCCGAGCATCTCCGGCTCGGTTTCGACGACGATCGGGATCGACCCGGTCTGGATGCGGACGGAGCCGTCCGAGGACAGCGGTCCCGCCACGAGCGCGGAACCGCGGATCTGCGCATCGCGAGGCGGCAGGGGCAGAGGCGAGGAGGTGATCTCCTGATCGGGGCGCCGGGGAATCGTCAGCCGGAAGCACGACCCCTCGCCGAGTTTGCCCCAGACCTGCAGCCAGCCGTTGTGCAGGTGCGCGTCCTCGAGCGAGATCGCCAGGCCCAGACCCGACCCGCCGAGGGTGCGCTTGCGTGCCGGATCGGCACGCCAGAACCGGTCGAAGACGTGCTCGACCTGCTCTTCGTTCATGCCGACTCCGTGGTCGCGCACGCTCACGGCCACTGCCTCGGCGTTGGAGGCGACATAGACGTCGACGGGGTTGTTCTCACCGTGTTCGATGGCGTTGACGACGAGATTGCGCACGATCCGGGTGATCCGCACCCGGTCGACCTCGGCCATGACCGGGGAGGACGGGGCGTGGACGACGATGGCTGTGTCCATCTGTTCGGCCACCATCGACACGGTTTCGATCACCGAAGTCACGATCGCGCCGATATCGACGGGTTTGGGCACCAGCGCCGCCGCACCAGCATCGTAGCGGGAGATCTCCAGCAGGTCGGAGAGCAGATTGTCGAACCGCTCAGCCTGCGAGTTCAACAGCTCAGCGCTGCGCGCGGTGACGGGATCGAGATCGTCGCGGGAATCGTAGATGAGGTCCGCGGCGGCACGGATCGTCGTCAGGGGCGTCCGCAGTTCGTGGGAGACGTCGGAGACGAACTGCCGCTGCAGCACCGACAGCCGTTCCATCTGCTCGATCTGGTGCTGGAGGGTGTCGGCCATATCGTTGAAGCTCTCACCGAGGACGGCGATCTCATCGTTGCCGTGGACCGGCATGCGTTCGTCGAGGTCACCATCGGCGATGAGCCTGGCCACCTCAGCACCGGTGCGCACCGGGGTGACGACGAGTCGGGTGACGATCCAGGCGACGGCACCGACGAGGACGACGAGGACGAGGGCTGCGACGAACATCGACCGCTGCACGAAGTTGAGCGTGTCCTGCTGTTCGCTGAGGTCACCGAGGTAGTAAAGCTGGAACTGGCCGGCACCCGGGATCTGCAGCTCCTGAGTGATGAGCAGACCGGGTCCGGTCCCGTCGGGCAGGCTCACCGACTGGTAGAGCTTGTCGTCGGTCGGGGCCTTGCGGATGGCGTCGCGGAGCTCATCGGAGACGGGCACCTGAGGGGCCTCACCGTCCTCGTTCGACCCGCCGGCGGTGATCGTCGAGAAAGAGGAGTTCGGGTCCTTCGGCTGCAGGGTCAGCGAATACACCGACCCGGCCGAACGGTTGTAGATCGATGACAGCTGCGAACTCAGCGTGTCCTGGGTGACCGCCTGCCCGTCGACGGGGGCCAGAGAGCGCAGTTCGGCCAGGATCGACCGGGTCTGAGAGGACAGGGAATCCAGGCGGGTGTCGAAGAGACCGCGGGCGATCTGCTGGGACATATAGGTTCCGACGCCGAAGATCGCCACCGAGGTGAGCACGATCGTGAGCACGACGATGCGGACTTGCAGGGAGTGGCTGAACGATCGGAGTATGAAGTTCCAGAACGTCTTCAGTGCCGAGGCTGCGGTGCGGACGGGTCCGCCCGCGGCTGACTCGGAAGTCACGCGGCTCGGCCGGCCTTATAGCCGACGCCGCGGACGGTGACGATGATGTCCGGCTTCTCCGGATCGCGTTCGATCTTCGACCGCAGACGCTGCACATGGACATTGACCAGTCGGGTGTCGGCGGCATGACGGTAGCCCCACACCTCTTCGAGCAGGGTCTCGCGGGAGAACACCTGCCACGGCTTGCGGGCCAACGCAACGAGGAGATCGAATTCGAGAGGGGTCAGCGACACCGGGGATCCGCCCTTGGTCACCGTGTGGCCGGCGACGTCGACGACGACGTCGCCGACTGTCAGCAGCTCGGGAGCCTGCGGTTCGGAGATCCGCAGCCGAGCGCGGACACGGGCGATGAGCTCCTTGGGCTTGAACGGCTTCGGCACATAGTCATCGGCACCGGATTCGAGGCCGAGGACCACATCGACGGTGTCGGACTTCGCCGTGAGCATGATGATCGGCACCGTGGAGATCTCACGGATCTCCCGGCACACTTCGAGTCCGTCCTTGCCGGGCAGCATGAGGTCGAGGAGCACGAGGTCCGGATTGACCTTCTGGAACTCTTCGAAGGCCTGGTCTCCGGTGGCGCAGAAGAAGGGCTCGAAGCCTTCGCTTTTGAGCACAATTCCGATCATTTCGGCCAAAGCCGTGTCATCATCAACTACGAGGATTCGAGCGTTCATGCTCCCATTGTCCCTTATGTTCGCGTGTTCTTCGGTTCTCGACACTCCTAGCCTATCGGGCGTTGTCGACTGCCTCATGCACCGGATCCGGCGACAGCAGCGGCCGACGCTTCTGCCGCTGCCCCGCACCGCCCCCTGCAGAGAATCGATAACGACCCGCGACCGACCGCCGGAACCAGCCTCCCGACCTCACTGCAGGCCGCCCCTCAGACCGTCCTGCAGTCCGTCCCCGGACCGCCCCCGAACGCCAAGGATCGACAGGGCCGACGCGCACCTGATCCGACAGGGAGGCCTCTCGGCACTCGCCGGCGAATCATGGCAGGATTGGCGTGATGGGACAGACGAATGCATGGACCTCGGAGGTCGACTGGCACACCGGCCGGTGGCAGCGGCGTTCACCGTCCCCGCCCTCCCGCGGGTGGCAGCCGCCTCCCCCACACGGTCTCCTGCCCAAACGTCCGCTGACTTTCATCGAGGCGCTGGATTCGGGATTCCGCCTGCTGCGTTTCGTCCCGGCTCTGTCCATCGGCTCCTCTCTCATCGTCTTCTCCCTCTGGAGCCTGCTGCTCACCGCGATCGGCGCCCTCATCGCAGTGCAGTTCCTGCCGTTCTTCAACGACCTCAGCGGCAACGAAGATGCCGCCTCCGGTTTCATCGCCCTGGCCCAGCTGGGATCGGTCGCTCTGAGCCTGCTCAGCCTCGGTTTGGCCCATCTGCTCTCCGGCATCATCGCCACCGGAACCCGCGCCTCCTTCGGCGCCCGCAGGACCACACTGTCGATGGCGTGGAAGTCCCTGTCCGGTCGCCGCCTGCGCCTCATCCTGGCCACCCTGCTGATGAGCGGAATCAACCTCGGACTGCTGTTGGCCCTCACCGCCCCGACGCTGCTGTTCCTCGGCGCCGATTCGGCGATCCTCGCCTTCGTCTGGGCCGCATTGGCCGCCCTGCTGTGGTTCGTCGCGCTCATCTGGGTCAACCTGCGCTTAGCGTTCCTCGGTTCGGCGATCGCGGTCGAGGACCTGAGCATCCGCGCCGGAATCCGACGTTCTTGGAAACTGACCGGGCGCGGCTTCTGGCGCATGCTCGGC
The DNA here is from genome assembly GCF_051172395.1 of Brevibacterium sp. H602. Taxonomy (NCBI): domain Bacteria; kingdom Bacillati; phylum Actinomycetota; class Actinomycetes; order Micrococcales; family Brevibacteriaceae; genus Brevibacterium; species Brevibacterium sp. H602. The sequence continues at coordinate 7,059 of NZ_JBPIZD010000001.1, forward strand.
CAGCTGGCGCTCGGTTACTTCCTGTCCAATCAGCTCGTCCAGCTCGTCATCACCCCGATCGTGTTCGTCATCTCGGTTCTCCTGGGCGTCGGCATGACGACGACCGCCGAGTCGACGACGGCGCAGGCGGGCATCGCCATCGTCTCCGTGGGTCTGCTGCTCGCACTCACGCTCATCTCCTCCGCCGTCCTCTTCGCCTATTTCGCCTGCCTGGTCACGGTCTGCTTCTTCGATCAGCAGATGCGCTCGGAGGGGCTCGACCTCGTCCTCATCCGCGCCGAGGAGGACCGATGATCCTCTCCCCCATCACCGAGGCGGCCGGCCACCTCCACACCGCCGCGTCATCCCAGCCGGGCGCGGCACAGCTTCGCGCCGCCGCGGCGAACATCGACCGGGACACCGGCCGCGAATGGGTCGAGCACGAACTCTCGAAACCGGAATACGCCGCCAACGACCTCACCCCCTTGGAACGGATCGGCCGGTGGCTGTCCTCCCTGTGGGATTCGCTCGTCAGCGCCGCCCTGGGCGCGAACTCCCCTTGGCTGCTCATCGTCGTCGTCCTCGGCCTCGCCGCGATCGTCGCCCTCATCGTCTGGCGCGTGCGTCGGGCCGGATTCCGCCGCGTCGGCGTCCCGCTGTCCGCATTCGATCCCGTCGTCTCCCAGCCGGAACCGGGCCCGTGGCGCGAGAGCGCGGCCCGGGCCGCCCGAGCCGGGGACTTCGAGACCGCGGTCATCGACGAATCCCGAGCGATCTTCGCGGTCCTGTCCGTCAAGCAGATCGTCTCGCTCGAGTCCTCGGCTACGGCGAGTGAGATCGCTCGTTCCGCCGAGGCGGCCCTGCCCGAGCACGGACCCGCCGTCCACGATGTGGCCGAGGTCTTCAACGACCTCCGCTACGGGGAGGAGACCGCGGCGAAGGCACGTGCCGACCGCAGCCTCGGCGAGGTCTATGCGGATCTGTGCACGCTCGACCGGACGCTGAGCGCAGTGCCGGTCCGCCGGGAGGCAGCCGTATGAGCGCACAGTTGGATGTCGCCGCCCGCGGCACCCGGTCGACCTCGCGGATTCCGCTGCGCGCTCGTCTGCGGTCGGCTGCGGTGTGGATCGTCGCGGCCTTCGTCATCCTCCTCACGGTGATCGTGCTCGTGCTGCTGACCGGTGACGAGGAGTCCGCAGAGCCCCTGCACTATGACTCGACTGAGCGCACCGGCACGAAGGCGCTCGTCGAAACCCTGCGCGACCATGACGTCGATGTCACCACCACCGAGGATCAGGAGCAGGCCCGCTCGGCCGCCGCCCGGCCCGACACCACCCTGCTCATTCCCGCGAACGCCGCGGCGCTGTCACGCGGAGACATCGCCGGCCTCGAATATGCTCTGCGCACCCACGGCAACCGCCTCGTCCTCATCGATCCCGGTCCGACGGTGTCGGAGTTCACCGACCGGATCACCGTCAACGACAATCTCAGCCCGTTGGCCGATCCGGAGGCCATGTCCGCGCCGTCCTGCGACTCCCCGATCGCCCGCAGCGCCGGTGCCGTGTCCACCGGCGAGGTCGAATACGCGGAGACGACGAAGGGCACCGAGGGGATCACCGCCTGCTACCCGTTCGCCGGCCCCGGGGTCGCTGAGATCGACGGCACCGAGGTGGCCCCTGGGTCTGCGCGCGGACAGTTCGTCACCGATTCGGGCGGTTCCGTTCCGCTGACCGTGCTCGGCAACCCCGACTGGGTGACCAACGAGAACATCGATGAAGAGGGCAATGCCTCCCTCGTGCTCTCGCAGCTGTCCCAGACGCAGAACCTCGTCGTCTACTATCCGACCATCGACGGTTCTGGGCAGGAGCAGTCGCCTCCGTCGACGATCGATTTCGTGCCCGGCTGGTTCCTCGCCGGAGTCCTGTGGCTGGTCCCCTGCCTGCTCGTCCTGCTGCTCGTCATCGGGCGCCGGTTCGGGCCGCTGGCTCTCGAACGTCTGCCGGTCATCGTGCCGGCAGTGGAGACCGTGTACGGCCGGGCCGCCCTGAGCTCGCGCAGCCACGATCGCGACGGCGCGCTGCACACTCTGCGGGCCGGAGCACTGCTGCGCATCGCCCAACGACTGGGCCTCAGCTCCGATGCCCGCACCCCCGACATCATCGCTCGCATCGCGACCGTCACAGGAGCCGATCCGGGCCGTCTCCACCATGTCTTCGTCTCCGCGTCGGCTCACACCGACGCCGAACTCACCGAACTCGTCCATCAGCTCACCCAGATCGAAAGTGAGATCCCATGACCCAGCCGCCCCAGGGCCCCACGAACCCTCAGGAACCGGTTGCCCCTCAGCCGCCGGCCGCACCACGGCCCCAGGAGCCGGTCGCGCCGCAGACCTCCGCCGCGGGCAGCGTGCAGACGCCGCAGGCTGAGCCGGACCCGGTCCGGGAGGCGTTCACCGGTGTGCGCACCGAGATCGCCAAGGCCGTCGTCGGCCAGGACCAGGCAGTGACGGGATTGCTCATCGCACTGCTGTGCCGAGGTCACGTGCTTCTCGAAGGGGTTCCCGGAGTGGCGAAGACTCTGCTCGTGCGCAGCTTCGCCGCCGCGGTCAGCCTGGACAGCTCCCGCGTGCAGTTCACTCCCGACCTCATGCCCAGCGATGTCACCGGTTCGCTGGTCTACGATGCTTCCGCCTCGGACTTCTCATTCCGTCCCGGCCCGGTTTTCACGAACATCCTCATCGCCGATGAGATCAACCGCACCCCGCCGAAGACCCAGTCGGCCCTCCTCGAAGCGATGGAGGAGCATCAGGTGTCCGTCGGTGGACACTCACGCAAGCTGCCTGAACCGTTCCTCGTCGCAGCAACCCAGAACCCCGTCGAATACGAAGGCACCTATCCGCTCCCGGAGGCTCAGCTCGACCGGTTCCTCTTCAAGCTCGTCCTCGACCTGCCCGAGCGGGATCACGAATTCGAGATCCTCGACCGCCATGCCCGGGGCTTCGACGCCGGGTCCCTGGCCGCGGCAGGTCTGCGTCCGGTCGCCGATGCCGAACTCATCGGCCGGGCCCGCGAAGCCATCGCCAAGATCTACATCGCCCCGCAGATCATCACCTATATCGTCGACCTCGCCCGAGCCACCCGCCAGACCCCGTCCCTGGCCTTGGGCGTCTCACCTCGCGGAGCGACGAGGATGCTCGGAGCCGCCCGCGCTCATGCGTGGCTGAGCGGTCGGCACTATGTCACCCCCGATGACGTCAAAGCTCTGGCCCATATGTCTCTGTCGCACCGGGTCATCCTGCGCCCCGAGGCGCAGATGGACGGTCTGGACGTCGGTCAGGTCCTCGATTCGATCATCGCCACCACCGAAGTGCCCCGCTGAATGACCACCCGACTGTTCCTGCTCACCTTTCTCGGTCTCGTGCCGATCATGCTGGTGCCCTCATGGCCGACTGCCATGATCGTGGCCGGGGTGATCGTCCTGGCAGCGGTTCTCGATTTCTTCTTCGTCCCCCGGATCCACGGGTTGGAAGTCCAGCGCACACCGGGACCGATGGTCCGCCTCGGCGACAGCACCCACAGCACGCTGACTCTCATCAATGGGACCGGCCGCCGGCTGCGCCTCCACGTCCGCGACGCCTGGGCACCGAGTGCCGGGGCGGTCGAGACTCGTTCTCGTCACGTGCTGGAACCGGGTGAGCAGACAGAGGTGATCACCGAGCTGGAGCCGACTCGACGAGGCGCGCTGCCCGGCGATCTGGTGACCGTGCGCAGTCGCAGCATGCTCGGGCTCGTCCAGCGGCAGAAGAGCATCGATGTTCCCGCCTCTGTGCGTGTTCTGCCTCCTTTCGTGTCCCGGCGTGAGCTGCCGTCGAAGAAGCAGAAGCTGCGGGAGCTCGAGGGACGGTCGGCGGTGATGATCCGCGGGATGGGCACGGAATTCGATTCGCTGCGCGACTATGTCGACGGTGACGATGTCCGGTCGATCGACTGGCGGGCCAGCGCCCGCGCGCAGAACCTCGTGGTCAAGACCTGGCGGCCGGAGAAGGATCGTCGCGTCGTCATCGTCGTCGATTCTTCCCGGTTCGCCGCCCGTCGCTGTGGCGAGGGAACGGTCTTCGACGCCGCGCTCGAGGCTTCGCTGCTGCTGACGGCTCTGGCCACGGGTGCCGGCGATCGGGTCGATGTCATCGTCGCCGATGCCCGGGTGCGGGCCGTCGCGTCGAGCCATCGGGCTCATGATCCGGTCCATGACCTGTCGGTGGCGCTGACGCCTGTGTACCCGGAGCTCTACGAGGCGAACTGGGAGTCGATCGCCGCGGCGGTTCTGCAGACCTCCCGGCAGCAGGCGCTCGTCGTCTTGGTCACTCAGCTCGATGAGGCGACAATCGCCGAGGACATCCTGCCCGTGCTGCCGACTCTCACGACTCACCACCGGGTCGTCGTCGCCGGAGTCGAAGATCCCGCGCTTGCGGTTCTGGCTGCCCGGCGCGGCGACGTCGACGACGTCTATACGGCGGCGGCCGCCGAGGCCGAGATGCTCGCAGCGGCGTCGCTGCAGTCTCGGCTGCGCGGACTCGGTGTCGCTTGCGTCCAGGCTCTGCCGGAGAAGCTTCCCGGAGCGTTGGCCGATCTCTACATCCGACTCAAGGTCACCGGCGGCCTGTGACCGCGACCCCGCTCAGCGGCGAACTGTCAGCGACAACTTGATCAGCGATCGGTGGAGATGACCGAGTATCCGGCCAGATGCTCGTCGAGATCGGCGCTGAGTCCGGCTGCGGCGGCGCGCTTGCCGAAGTGCCACGCGTAGACGACGACCGCGGCGGTATAGGCCACGCCGATCGCGATCTTGACCGCCGGCGGAATCGGGTTCGGGGTCACGAAGCCCTCGATGAGTCCCGAACCGAACAGCAGCAGCACGAGACCGCCGGCGACGACGAGCAGTGACCGAGCTTCGGAGGCGAGCTTGTCGCGACGCGGCCTGGAGCCCGGCACCACCCAGGCGAAGAAGAGACGCAGACCTGCGGCAGCGGCGAGGATGATGCAGCTGATCTCCGGGATCCCGTGCGGAAGGATGTAGAGGAAGAAGTCGGAGGCCCGGTCGAACTCGAACATCATCGCCCCGGAGAAGCCGACGTTGACGGCATTCGAGAACAGTCCGACGATGACATAGCCGCCGGTGATGCCGAGGAGGACGAACTGGACGGCGATCCACGCGTTGTTCGTCCACACGCCGACGGCGAAGAAGCCGTTCGGGTTCTCTTTGTAGTAGTCGACGAAATCATGTTCGGCGAACTGACGTCGGAACTCTCGATCCCCGAAGGTCTCGAGCACTTCCGGGTGCGTTCCCGCCCAGATGCCCGACAGGACGGCGACGGCGAGGAATCCGGCGGCCACGATGACGAAGTCCCACCGCAGCCGGTACAGCGACAGCGGCAGACTGATGACGAAGAACCGTGCGAACCCGGACAGTCCTCCGCTGGGCACGGACGAAAGATGGTTGCGGGAGCGGTGGACGATCGCCGAGAGCCGAGCGGCTTCGAGAGAGTCTGGGGCCACCGTCGTGATCCGCGACAGATCCTTCGACGCGGTCCGGTAGAGCTCGAGGAAACGGGTCGTCTGCTCGGGTCTCAGCGTGTTCTTCTTCGCCAGTGCCGAGAGCTCCAGCCAGTCATCACCATGCAGCTGGGCCAGCAGGTTCGGATCCATCCCTCCACCCTATCGGAGACGACGCATGAGCACCTCCGACGCGGCGAGAGGCTCACGGCATGCTCTCGGCGAAACGACTGCCTCGGAACGCGGCGATATGACACGATGGCCGGGTGAGTAGTCTGATCACCGGTGAAGCCGTCGAACTCAATGTCCAACCGGCCGCTCTCGCGGCGCGGGCATTGAGCTGTCTCATCGACTACATCGTCTATTCGCTGGTGAATATCGGTCTGCTCATCGCCATGTTCTGGCTCATGCTCAAGGTGCTCGATCTCAACGGGCTGCTCCTCGGTTCGCTCATGACTGTCATGACGATCTTCGTGTTCGTGCTGCTGCCGATGCTCGTCGAAGTGCTCAGCCATGGTCGCTCGCTGGGCAAGCTCATCCTCGGGCTGCGTGTGGTCCGCGACGACGGCGGCGCGGTCCGGCTGCGCCATTCCTTCATCCGCGCTCTGCTGTTTCCGTTCGAGATCGTCTCCAGCGGCGGCGGCATCGCGGCGCTGTCCGGTCTCCTCTCACCGCAGGCCAAGCGCCTCGGCGACTATCTGGCCGGAACCATCGCCGTCAGCGAACGCAGCCGACCTCTGCCGCCCATGCACACCCATGTGGCCCCTCATCTGCACGAGTGGCTGAACAGCACCGACGTGACCGCGATCCCCGATGGTCTGCATCGGCGCATCGTCGCGTTCCTCGCCATGGCGCCCCAGCTCGGTGCGGAGTCGAGGTGGCAGCGAGCGATCGAGCTCGCCACCGAGCTCAATCCCTATGTGGCTCCGGCCCCGCCGGAGGGAACGTTTCCCGAACAGTTCCTGTCCGCGGTCATCCATCGGCAGCGCATCGCCGAAGTCGAGAAGCAGCGCCGAAGGACCGACCGTGCAAACGCATTCCGGTCCGGGGTCGACACGCTCCCCCACGGTCTCAGCCTCACCCGCCGCTGACGCCTCAGGCTGACTGCCCGCCGCTGACGAGGCGGCTCGACTGCCACCGGTCGGCGGAGCGGACCTCGACCTCGACCGGGTTCGCCCACTCCGCCGCCGGGCCGAAGAGTTCCGGCAGTGCTCGATCAGTACCGGTAGTGCTCGGGTTTGAACGGTCCTGCCACGTCGACGCCGATGTATTCGGCCTGTTCCTTGCTCAGTTCCGACAGCTTCGCCCCGAGAGCCGGCAGGTGCAGGCGCGCCACCTTCTCGTCGAGCTCCTTCGCCAGCCGGTGCACCGAGTTGCCGTAGTCATCATGGGCGTTCCACAGCTCGATCTGGGCGAGCACCTGATTGCTGAATGACGCACTCATCACGAACGACGGATGACCGGTGGCGTTGCCCAGGTTGAGCAGGCGCCCTTCGGAGAGGACGAGGAAGTCCGTGCGGTCGCGGCCGAGTCCCGCCTCGGCGGGCACGGGCACACTCCATTCGTGGACCTGCGGTTTGATCTCGATCTTCTCCACTCCGGGCAGGCGGGACAGCCCTGCCAGGTCGATCTCCTCATCGAAGTGGCCGACGTTGCCGACGATGGCCCCGGGTTTGAGAGTCTGCAGCACATCGACGTCGAGGACCCGGGTGTTTCCGGTCGTGGTGATGATGATGTCGGCGTGGGGAGCCACCTCGGCGAGGAGGTCGACCTGGTAGCCGTCCATCGTGGCCTGCAGCGCACAGATCGGATCGATCTCGGTGACGATGACGCGCGCACCCTGCCCGCGCAGCGCCTCGGCGGCACCCTTGCCCACGTCGCCGTAGCCGATGACGGCGGCGATCTTTCCACCGATGAGGACATCGGTGGCGCGGTTGAGTCCGTCGGGCAGCGAATGGCGGATGCCGTAGCGGTTGTCGAACTTCGACTTCGTCACCGAGTCGTTGACGTTGATGGCGGGGAACGGCAGAGTTCCCTGTTCGGCGAGGCGGTAGAGGCGGTTGACTCCGGTCGTCGTCTCCTCGCTCACGCCCTTGATTCCGGCGGCCAGACGGGCGAAGCGTCCGGGGGCCGCCTCGATGGACGCGGCGATCTGCTTGAGCAGGACCTTGAACTCCTCCGAGTCCTCGGCGCCGGCGGTCGGCACTCCCCCAGCGGCTTCGAATTCGGTGCCCTTGAGCACGTACATGGTGGCGTCGCCGCCGTCGTCGAGGATGAGGTTCGGTCCGTCCGCGAAGTCGAAGATCTTGTCCGCGGCCCACCAGTACTCTTCGAGGGTCTCGCCCTTCCATGCGAAGACGGGGACGCCGGCCGGGGCCTCAGGGGTGCCGGATCCGACGACGACGGCCGCGGCGGCCTCGTCCTGCGTGGAGAAGATATTGCAGCTGGCCCACCGGACGTCTGCACCGAGTGCGACGAGGGTTTCGATGAGGACAGCGGTCTGCACGGTCATGTGCAGGCTGCCGGCGATGCGGGCCCCGGCCAGCGGAGCCGTCGAGGCGTATTCCTCCCGCAGCGCCATGAGGCCCGGCATCTCCCTTTCGGCGAGGCGGATCTGGTGTCGGCCGGCCTCGGCCAAGCTGAGGTCGGCGACCTTGAAGTCAGTGGAATCGAGCACGGTACCTCCATACGGCGGGCTGTCTGATCGGCTTCGAGTCTATTGCCGGGCAGGCGGCTTGTCGCGTCATGCTCGTTCTGCGGACAGCGAAGACCGTCAGCGAACGGTCATATCCCTACCGCCCTATTGCCCTACCGCACTACTGCCGAGAAACGGAAGCAGAGAACCGGCTGCCGTCGATCCAGCTTCAGGCCCGAGCGTTGAGGAAGTCCGTGACCTGGCGGGTGAGCGCGTCCACCTGCGGCGAATCGGCCGCTTCGACGTTGAGCCGGACAAGGGGTTCGGTGTTGGACTTGCGCAGGTTCACCCACCAATCCGCACCCTGCAGGCCGATTCCGTCGAGGTCGTCGACGGTGTTCTCGGGGAACTCGCCGGCATGCGCGGCGAAGTCGGCGAGCACAGCGTCGGGATCGGCGACGGTGAAGTTGATCTCCCCCGACTGCACGAACCGGTCATAGTCGGCAACCAGCCGGGAGGCGGGGGCGCGCGACTCGGCGAGGGCGGCGATGAGGTGACAGGCGGCGAGCATCCCCGAGTCCGCCCCGAAGAACTCATCGAAGTAGAAGTGAGCCGAGTGTTCGCAGGCGAAGACGGCTCCGGTTTCGCGCATGAGCGTCTTGATTCCCGAATGGCCGACCTTCGACCGCAGTGCGTGTCCGCCGGCGGCGGTGATCGTCTCGGCCACGCTGCGGGAGGTGATGAGGTTGTGGATGACTGTGGGTCGGTCGTCGCCGAGTGCCCGGGCCCGTGCGATCTCGCGTTCGGCGACGAGTGCGCCGACGGCCGAGGCCGACATCGTCGCGCCGGTCTCGTCGATGAAGAAGCAGCGGTCGGCGTCCCCGTCGAAGACGAGACCGAGATCGGCGCCGTTGTCGACGACAGCGCGTGCCGCGTCGACGAGGTTCTCGGGTTTGAGCGGGTTCGCCTCGTGGTTGGGGAAGGTCCCGTCGAGCTCGGTGAAGAGGCCGATGACGTCGAAGGGCACCGAGGCAGCTCCCGCGTCCGTGCCGAAGACCTCCCCGAGGAGGCGCCCGGCCATTCCGTTTCCCGCGTCGAGCACGATCGACAGTCCCGTGACCTTATCGACGTGGGTGAGTTCGCGGATCCGTGCCGCGTACTGTTCCCGCATCCGGGATGCGGCAGTCTCGTCTTCGGCGATGGTCCGGCCGTCGGTCTGCGGTGCGGTGATCGCGAGTTCTCTGACTCGTGAGAGTCCGGAGGCCAGGCTGACTCCGGCGGCGCGGGGTCCGCAGATCTTGATTCCGTTGTAGTCGGCGGGATTGTGGCTGGCCGTGATCATGGCTCCGGGCAGATCGAAGATGCCCGAGGCGAAGTAGAGCTGATCGGTCGAGCACAGGCCGAGCAGGACGGCTGTCGAGCCGGCAGCGTCGACTCCCGCGGCGAAGGAGTGGGCGAATCCGGGGGAGCTCGGGCGCATATCGTGGCCGATGACCACCTCGGTGGCGGTGTGGATCTCTGCCATGGCTCGGGCCGTGGCCCAACCGAGGGCGAACAGGATGTCGTCGTCGAGCTGGTCGGGAATCCGACCGCGGATGTCATAGGCTCCGACGGCGGCGTCGAGGGCGGCCGTCCGGGCCTGTCCGAGTTCGGAGTCGATCAGGATCTGCTGTGCGGGTTCGATTCGGGTCGAGCTCGGCTCTCGGTGGCTCATGAGTCGCCGATGATGCGCAGGTGACCGTGTCGACGTCCCGAGGCGGCCGGATCGTCGGCCGGTCCCGGTGCGGTCCGGGCCGGGGTCTGATCGGCACGATCGGCGGCTTCGCGGACGGCGTCGGCGATCGCCAGCAGGTCGTCATGGCTGCGTTCGGGCGGGGCCTGCCCGGAGTCGATCCGGATGAGCTGCCAATCCACGGGCGGGGTCAGCTTCGCCGCATGTTCGGCGCACAGGTCATGAGCGCCCGGTTCGGCGCGCCTGCCCAGAGGTCCGATGACGACGGTCGCATCGGCGTGCACGTACGTCATGGTGGCGGCGGCGGGGCGCGAACAGCTGACTTTTGAACACATTCTCACGGCTGACACAGTCCCACACTCTACACGCCGCGCCCTGCCGATTCGCTCAGGCACGGCGGCGCCGCCCGTAGAATGAAGTGCTATGAGACCAAGGCGACATCGCGACCGACATGGGCGGGGTCTGCGGTCTCCGCTGCACCGGGCCGAGGTGCCCGCGCGGCTGAGTCGGGCGGAGAGTTTTGCGAAGGTCGCGGCCGCCGAATTCGCCCGCATGCGCAGGCACGAACCCGTTCTCCTCGCCGAGGTGGTGCTGGCCGTCGATTCCGTGCCGCCGGCGAGTTCGACCGAACCGAGCTTCGGCCGTGTGTTCCCGGCGGCCGGGGACCGTCCCACCCATATCGTCCTCTATCGACGGGTGATCGAAGATCATGCCGGTGCTGAGGCCCGGGATGCACTCATCGCCGAGGTGGTGGCGGATCAGGTCGATATCCTCCGTCGCACCTGAGATCGACTGTTCCAACTGAGATCCGCCAACACCGCAGAAGCTCAGCTCACAGGTGCTCGGTTCGCGGGACTCCCGTTCACGTGTGCTCCGAGCACGAGACCTCAGCCGAGCCGGATATCCCGGTAGGCCACGCCTGCCGGGGCAGGCGCCGGGACGACCGTGGAGATTCCGTCCTCGGTGGTCACGACGAGGGTCGCATGCACCCCATCGGACTGTGAGCCCGAGGCTTGGGATCCCTTGAGGACGAGTGCGCGCACCGACTCCTCGGAGACGTCGCTCGGATTGAGCACGGTCGTTCCCGTCGGGTTGAGGTCGATCGATTGAGGATCGGTCAGCGTTCCGTCGTCGAGCATTCCCTGCACCTGCACATGTCCCTGACCGGGAGAGAGGTTCAGGGAGGACTCACCGGTGCGAGGAAGCGCCAGAATCTGGGTCTCGGCGAGGGAGTCGGTCGACGGGATGCTGCCGAAGTCGGCGGCTCCCTTCCCACCGTCTTTGCCGATGAAGGCTCCGGCCTGGACGCGCTGAGAGGATTCGACGACGAGACTCGTGGCGTCGAGATCCCCGAGGTCGGCCTCGGCGACCCCGCGACCGACGACGGTCATCGAGGAACGGGGAATGTCGATCTCTCCGTCCGGCCCGTACGCCTTCAGGGACACCTCGGCGAGGTCACCGCTCGGGTTCGCGACCCGGACTCGCACATCTTTGCCGCTGAGCCCGGTGAGCACCTGCTGGCGATCGGCTCCTGCCCCACCGGCCGCGAGGTCGATGCCCTGCGGCTTGAGTCCGTCGAGGACGGTCTCCTGGACGGAACCGGCCAGGACTCCACCGTCGACGGTGACGTCGACGGCAAGAGCCTCTGCCCCTCCAGCCAGACCACCCAGCGGGACGGCACGCTGCTGACCTGCCTTGATGCTCAGTTCAGTCGGTTCGGCGGATTCGCCGCCCGGGGTCATGAGGGCAACCTTCGCCTGGACGGGAACGTCTCCCGGGTTGCTCAGCAGCAGCTGCGAGTTCGAACCTGTGGCTCCGGATCCCGCGACGATCCGGAAGCTGCTCGATGCCTGGGCACAGGTGAGGGTGGCGAGGCCCGTGAGGTCACCGGAGCTGCCTTCGACGGTTTCGAGACCGGTCGTCAGGGCAGGAGCCCCGGGGCGGGCGAAACCGGTGACGAGCTTCGTCGAGTCGATGCTGTCGTCTCCGGAGACGAAACCCTGGCCGGAGGGATTGTCGAAGTCGATCGAACCGCCGAGATCGGCGACCTGGAGACGAGCCGAGGAGGTCGAACCGTCTGCGGCTCCGATCGGTGCGGAGGCGGAGACGACACGGGTTGAGACCTTCGAGTCGTCGACGAATTCGGCATCGGTGCCTTCGGCTTCTCCGGCTGTGAGCAGGGGGCCGGGACAGACGACGCGGGTATCCGCGGTGGGCATGCGCACCTGTTCCGGACTGCGGTCCAGCGTGCCGGGGGTCAGCGGGGTGAGGAACGAGGTCATGGCCACGAGCACCCCGGGCACGGCAATGGCCGCGAAGGTGACGATGCTGCGCTGGTGCTTCATGCCTTCTGCTCCTCACGGCCGGGCTTCCGCGTCACATTCCCCGCCCGGCCGAAGGGGATGGCGACGATGAGGCTGAGCAGTCCGAGCACCCATCCGACGATGACGCCGATCGGGTAGAGCGGTGAGTTCAGCGAGATCTCGACCGTTCCCCCGGCTGCGGGGAGGTCGAATTCGCTTGCCCACGCCTCTTCGCCGGGCTTCGGCTGCGGCAGCGGCTCACCGTCGATGCTTGCGGTGATGCCGTGCGCTGCATCGGCGATGGTCAAGGTGCGCCCCTCCTGACCGGACGGCACCGTTGCGGTGGTGCCTTTCATCGCCGCCGTTGACACCTTCCCTTCGGCGTCGCGGATGAGGAATCGGCCGCTGTAGGGTTTGTCGACGCGCCACAGCTGTCCGGACGAGGTCGGTCCGACCGGCAGGAGGCCCTCGGAGACGGATACCGAGTTGGTCAGGCTGCCGGCATCGGGGCCGACGAGGACGAAATCGACTCCGAGTTCACCGAGGATGCTGCCGAGGTCACCGGAGTCATCGGCCGAGAGCGCGGACGCGGCCTGAGCCACGAGCACCTGGTCGGGGGTGATCGGCAGCGGGCGGCGCTGCCACGGCCACCCTCCCACGGTTTCTGCCGAGGTCACCGTCGATGTGCCCAGCACCGTGCCGTCGGCGGAGGCGATGAGGGTGGCCAGAACTTCTCCGTCGACATTGTCCAGGCGGAGGGTGCGAGCTTGGGTCTCCCCCGCGGCGCGGTCAGCGGCCAGTGCGGGGACGTTGCTGTCTGAGGTCGCGGTGACCGCTTCGGGCGAGGATGTGGCCCGTCCGGCGCCGATGGCGATGAGCCCGATGGCCGCTACGGTCACGAGTCCGACAAGGCCGCGCATCGGCAGCCGGCCGGATGCCGCGGAGGCTCCCTTGGCCGAACTCTTCGCAGAGGACGAACCGGTGTCTCGGCTGCGCCCGGGGCGGCGACCGACGGTGCGGTCGGCGCCGAGGGACAGCAGCAGGATCGATCCCAGGCTGACCAGGGTCAGTCCCGCTGCGGGGTATGAGGCGATGAGGTGGAACGGTCCCGTCTCCGCGGGCAGATGCACCTGGATCGCGGCGAGGATGAGACCGCCGACGTAGAGTCCGACCGCCCAGGTCAGGCGAGAGAGTTCGAGCCGGGCCTCGATGAGGGTGAAGAAGGCCAGGATGAGCATCGGCAGCATCAGGACCGGAGCCCAGAGCTCGAGGGTGCCGGCAGAGACCCCGCCGAAGCCGAGATCTGAGATCAGCTTCGTCAGCCAGGACATGTCGAGCGGAGCGGGGAACCCGACGGCGAGCAGATAGGTCGGGGCGGACTCGGTGGCCGTGGTCTGCCCGGGCATCGTGAGAAGAGTTCCCGGCTCGCGGACGACGGCCCACAGCCACGCCCAGCCCAGGAACACGGTCGGGGCGAGCAGCCACAGATGGCGGAGACCGCGACCTGCCACCAGAAGCACCGCGGTGCCGAGGACCGTGGCCAGCAGGAGCAGTGGAATGCCTGCGGTGATGACGAACAGCAGCAGGCCGGTGCCGGCTGCCGCGGCGATCGATCCGGTCGTCAGGCTGCGGCGCAGAGTCAGCACCGCCAGCGGTGCACAGATCCAGACGAGGATCACACCGAGGCGGCCGTCCGACAGCGCGGCCGTGAACAGCGGAGACGCGATCCACAGCAGTGCGGCGAAGCCGCGCACCCACCGCCGCGCCAGCACACTCCCCGCGCCCGCGTACGCGGTGATGGCAGCCAGGATCGGCGCGGCCAGCAGCAGGGAGCGGACCATGACATCGACATGGCCGAAGAAGAGGAGGGAGAGCACGCCGAGGACGAGGTGGTAGGGGTCGGCCGGCACCGCCGCACCGGTCGAGACGTCGAGGTGACGCCCGAGGAGACGGTCGACGATCTCGCCGAAGCCGATGCCGGTCGAACCCAGGGCGCCGCCGGCGAGGTGGCCGGGGCCGAAGAGTCGGAAGCTGATGACCCCGCTCATCACCACGGCGGCGAGGATCACATAGGTCAGGGGTGCCCGCAGCAGACTGGAACCGCCGGAGATCTCCAGACGGGAGAAGGAGTCGATGGCCTCTTCGGTGTCGCCGACCGGGTTGAGTTCGGCATCGGTGTCGGGACCGCCGGTGGGAACCTCGGCCGGGCGAGAGTCATAGCTCTCACCGCTCATCGTCCGGCGTTGGACGGCGAGTTCTTCGTCATCGGCGTAGAGCGCGGCGACATGTCCGGTGTTCGATCGTCTGGCCACACGGTTGCGACGGGCGTTGGCGCGTCTCAGCGGGGCGGTCGTCGACACATCCGCGGGAAGACCGATGAGCGCACCGAAGTGCCACCCGGCAGGTCGGAAGTTGTTCGACAGCAGCCCGCCGACGATGCGGCCGAGGTGGCCGAGCGCCAGAAAGCAGAACAGTGAGACCAGCCCCTGACCGGCGAGGCTGAGGCGGTAGCGCTGCTCAGTCCGGATCTGAGTCTTCGACCTCGGTGGGTGGGGCGAGGAGCCGAGTCGGGCAGCGGACGCAGCCGAGATCTCCATCCGCGCGCGCGGGGCCAGCAGCACGCGGGCGCCGAGGTCGCGCAGACGACGGGAGTATTCGAGACCGGAATAGGCGGGGCCGAGAACTCGGGACGGTGCGCCGATGCGCTCGAGTTCGGTGGTGGCCATGAGCAGGCCCGGCAGGTCGAGACCCAGTGTTTCGATCTGACTGTCGCGCTGCCCCTGGTCGATCTCCCCGGAGCCGACGGGGTTGAAGCGCTCCCCCGCCGAGGTGGTGCTCACTCCGGCGGAGACGATGCGCCCGGAGCATATGAGCTTCGGTCCGACGGCGGCGATGGATTCCGTCTCCCCGATGGCGTCGAGCAGCTCATCGAGGCAGTCTGGTTCGGGACGGGAGTCAGGGGTGAGGAACCACAGGAAATCCGATTCCGCGATCTCCGGCATCTCACCGGCTTCGCGGACCGTCCGCCCCCCGAGATCCACCACGGGGATCTCGGGGTAGTGCGGACGCAGAGCTGTTTCGAGCTCGACCTTGCTGGCATCGTCGCCGGAGACGACGATGGTGACGGCTTGCCTCACACGACCTTTTTCTTGAGCCGGCGGCGTTCGCGTTCGGACATTCCGCCCCAGATGCCGAAGCGCTCATCGTTGGCGAGCGCATATTCGAGGCATTCGGAACGGACGTCGCAGGAGGCGCAGACCCGCTTGGCTTCACGAGTCGATCCGCCCTTCTCCGGGAAGAACGCCTCGGGGTCGGTCTGAGCGCAGAGGGCCTGGTCCTGCCAGGACAGTTCGCCGTCGTCTGCGGCTCCCAGCAGCAGGGACAGCGGAGAGACGGCGGAGTTGTCCGGCGGCAGCGGCGTCAGATCACTCGGATCGACGGCCAGCGGATCCGGCAGCGTCTCGGGTGTACGTGCTCCCGGTTCGATGAACCAGTCTTCGGCACGGCGGGAGGTGACTCCCGGTGCGGCGGTGAAGTCTTCTCTCTCCCGCCATTCTCTCTGTGCACTTTGCACGGTTTTCCCCTTTCTCACGCTCGAGCAGGTCCAGTACCGTGACTGAGGCGATCAGTCCGATGTACGGTCGAATCCTGAAGGATCCCTGCTCGGCGCGTTCCCCTTAGGTATAAATTACACGCGTGTCATTACCGCCCCGTCAAGCCCTTATGGAGTATCGAGACACCCCGTGAGACGCTATTCGAACATGCGTTCACATGCACACGCGCCCGTAACCCCATATATAGGTCACGGCCCAGTCATAAGGCACAACCTGTGGGATTCGCCTGAGCAAACCTGGAGAATTTAGAAAGTGGGCACCCACAATGGGATTATGGAGAGATGAGAGTGGAATCACCGGTGGCCCGGCATGAATGACCGTCTGCTCACCGTCTACGCGCCTCCCGTCGAGGAAGAGATCGCGTCGGGCTCCGACCTCTCCGCGATCCTCATCAACGCCCTCCGGCGCAACCGCATCGACCTCAAGGACGGCGATATCCTCGTCGTCGCCTCGAAAGTCGTCTCCAAGGCCGAGGGACGCCTGCGCACGGTCTCAGATCGCGCCGAGTTCGAGGAACTCGTCGCGGAGACCGGCACCCACTTGGTCGCTGAACGCTCCTATCGCTCCGGCACCACCGTCCAGATCGTGCGCACCCCGGCAGGCACCGTCCAGGCCGCAGCGGGCCTCGACCAGTCGAACTCCGGCGGTGCCGTCATCCTCCACCCACTCGACAGCGACCGGTCCGCCGACGGCCTGCGCCGACGGGTCGAACAGGCCTTCGAGGTGCGCATCGGTCTGGTCATCTCGGATACGAGCTCACGGCCGTGGCGGGTCGGGGTCGGCGATATCGCCATCGGCCTGTCCGGGTTCTCCGGCCTCGACGACCAGCGCGGTCGCCCCGACGACGACGGGCGCGTCCAGACGGTGACCGTGCGCGCGATCGCCGATGAGATCGCAGCGGCAGCCGACTTGGTCAAGGGCTCCTCCCGCGGACTGCCCATGGCGTTGGTCCGCGGAGCCGGCGGATACCTCGACAACGGCGACGAAGGCGCCCGTGCGCTCTCCCGCGACCTCGGCGAGGACTGGTTCCGACACGGCCATGTCGAAGCCATTCAGCGCGGTCTGGGAGTCACCGACCTGCCCGGCAGCGCCCCTGCCGGCGACGACAGCGACGACATCCTCGAAAGGGTGTCTCGAGCGATCCGCGTCGTCCGCGCCGGGCAGTCGCGGACTCCCGGCCATGCGGCGTGGCGGATGCGGATCGAGGGGTCGGGATCGCGGATCACGCTCAGCCCCTCTGACTCGCCGGCGACCGCCCAATCGGGCGGCCCGCCCCTGCTCGAGGCGATGGTCGGGCTCGGATCTCTCGTCGAACGCCTCCATACAGCCCTCTTCGCCGAGGATCTCAGCGCCTCCACGCGCTATCACTGGGTCGATGGTGAGCTCGGGGCCTTCCCCCGCGGGGTGACGATCGACATCGGCCTCATCGTTCACTGACCCTCCCGACAGGCTGCATTCGGAACACAATCATGGAAGCGGATATGGATCTCTCAGTCATCGCGCGCACCGGCGGGCCCGTCCTCATCTGGCGCGGACCCGATTTCGATCGCCTCGACCTCACCGGCCCGGTCGTCTCGAACTGGGTGAATAAGGGAGTCGGCCTCTTCGGCGACTACGACCTCGGACCGGAGTTCACTCTCTTCGCTCCTCTGCCAGAGGGCCTGCACTGGCGCGAACTCGTCTCTGTCCTCAGTGTCCTGCTGGCCGGGGGCCGCGTCGTCATCGCGAACGAGGCACCGGACGAGGACTTCATGGCCCTCGTTCCCTTCGGCCACGAGGATGATGACCAGGTGTCCGACGCCGTCGAGGTCTTCGTCTTCAATCCCCCGGCCCTGGCGCTGAGCACTCCGGTCGATGCCGACTTCGTCGACGTCAATTCCGCCATCCGCGCCTACCCCGATGTCGCTGCGCGCCGCCTCGACGCTTCGGGAATCCTCGAAGTGGACGGTCAGGTCATCGACTGGACGAAGTCCGAGTCGACCGACGCAGCCCGTCCGCAGGGACTGCTCGCCTCGAACTCGACCCCGCTGCCGGGCGAGTGGCCGCGCTTTCTGCAGCACCTCCTCGGCGGTGGTGAGGTCCTGCTCACCAACAGAGTCGACGATGCTCGCATCACGGACCTGGCCGCCGGGCTGGGAGTGGTCCATGGCACACTGGGCACATGGACAAAGTAGTTGATACCCCCGCAGCAGCGGTGGCCGACATTGCAGATGGATCATCGATCGCCGTGGGCGGCTTCGGTGTCGTGGGCGTGCCCGAATTCCTCATTCGGGCTCTCCAGGACCAGGGAGCCAAAGACCTCGAGGTGATCTCGAACAACGCCGGCGTCGACGGCCGCGGACTGGGCATTCTGCTCGCCGACGGACGACTCCGCCGCATCATCGCCTCCTACGTCGGCGAGAACAAGGAATTCGCCCGTCAGTACCTCTCCGGTGAACTGGAGGTCGAACTCACTCCGCAGGGCACCCTGGCGGAGAAGCTGCGCGCAGGCGGCGCCGGCATCCCCGGCTTCTTCACCATCACGGGCGCCGGGACGCAGGTCGCCGAGGGCGGCATGCCCTGGAAGTACGACTCTGACGGCAACGTCGTCAAGGAATCTCCGGCCAAGGAGACGAAGGTCTTCGACACCTTCGGAGAAGAGAAGGAATACGTCCTCGAGAAGTCACTGGCTCCCGACTACGCACTTGTCCGCGCCGCCATCGGTGACCGGCACGGCAACCTCGTCTTCCACTCCTCGGCACGGAACTTCAATCCCCCGGCCGCACAGTCGGCTCGCATCACCATCGCCGAGGTCGAAAAGCTCGTCGAACCCGGCGAGATCGACCCGGACATGGTCCACGTGCCTGGCGTCTTCGTCCACCGCGTGGTGCCGCTGACGCCCGAACAGGTGGCGGACAAGCCCATCGAGAAGCGCACCGTACGAGAAGCCTGAGGAGACACAGAAATGTCATTGACACGCAATCAGATGGCGGCCCGTGCCGCCCAGGAACTCGAAGACGGCAGCTACGTCAACCTCGGCATCGGCATGCCGACCCTGGTACCGAACTTCCTACCCGAGGGTGTCCACCTCGTGCTCCAGTCGGAGAACGGCCTGCTCGGCGTCGGCCCGTACCCGACCGAGGATGAGATCGACCCCGACCTCATCAACGCGGGCAAGGAGATCGTCACGATGAACCCGGGCGCCGCGTACTTCGATTCGGCGGCGAGCTTCGGGATGATCCGCGGCGGCAAGATCAACGCCGCGATCCTCGGCGCCATGCAGGTGGCCACGAACGGCGACATCGCGAACTGGATGATCCCGGGCAAGATGGTCAAGGGCATGGGCGGCGCAATGGACCTCGTGCACGGTGCCCAGCGCGTCATCGTCATCATGGACCATGTCGCCAAGGACGGTTCGCACAAGCTGTTGAAGTCGTGCGAACTGCCGCTGACCGGAAAGGGCGTCGTCGAGCGCATCATCACCGATATCGCCGTGCTCGACGTCAGCGGTGACGCGTTCACCCTCGTCGAACTCGCCCCGGGCGTGGCCGTCGACGAAGTCAAAGAGAAGACCGGCGCCGAGGTGCTCGTCCCCGCCGACGTCCCCACCATCGAGGTCGCCGCCTGATTCCGAGGTGATCGGCCGAGGCACTGCGTGAGAAGTGGTCACGTTCGGATGCTCTCTGAGAACTCAGAAGCATCCGGCCGTGACCACTGTTCTGTGTTCTGCCGTCAGCGCGCCGGTATTCGCGGGCGCCGAACACCGGATTCGTCCGTCAGTGGCGTCGGACATTGCTTGACACCGTTGGAAACACAGATTGTTGGGTCGACCCACGGTGGTTTCGTTGAAGAAATCGCCGTGGATCGACCCAACAAGCTTGTTTGAGGGAGCCTGCGCTCCGGTTCGCAGGGGTGAGACAGCAGACAGATTCAGCGGCCGGTAGCTCCGGAATTCAGTCCGGTGGTCGCCACGAACACATCGCCGTGGCCATCGGCCGTCACCGTCGGTTCGTTGGCCGCGATGAAGGCACTCTGCCCACGTTCGAGGGTGAGCGTCGAGCCGAGCGAGCTGAGTGTGACAATTCCCGCGGTGCACAGCACGATCGCCGCACCGCGCCGTTCCACCGTCGTCGTGCGCGGGCACCGCAGTGCCTGCAGAGCGAAGTCATCGGTGGGTCCCAGCAGCATTCCCGAGTGATCGGGTTCGACCATCCGAGGTGCACCGGCGCGGAACTCCGTGATCTTCGACAGCTGTTCGATGTCGACGTGCTTCGAGGTCAGCCCGCCGCGCACGACGTTGTCGCTCGAGGCCATGATCTCGATGCCGGTTCCGAAGAGGTAGGCATGCAGCACTCCGGCGTCCATGGTCAGCGCTTCTCCCGGCTGCAGGTGAACTCGGTTGAGCATGAGTCCGACCAGCGCGCCAGGGTCATGGGGATAGTCGGTGACGAGTTCGCAGAATGTCTGCGCTGGGTCGACCGCACTGCCTGACCGGCTGATGTGTCCGACCGGCAGTTCGTCGATCCCGTGGGCGGCGACCTCGTCGACGAGCCCGGGCGTCCGCGGATCGCTGAGGATGATTTCGACGACGCGAGACAGCGCCTTGGATTCGCTGAAGGACTTCAGCGCTGCGATGATCGCTCCGAGCACGTCCAGGGACTGCGGAGTCAGCGGCTGGGAGAGCATCCGTTCGAACGTGGCTCGCACGGCCTTGCGCGGGCGGAATCCCGTGAGCGCGTGGAAGTCGGTGAGTGCGTAGATGAGCTCCGGTTTCGCCGAGGCGTCCTTGAAGTTCCGGTCGGGAGCGTCCAGCGCCGGTCCGGCCGCTTCCTCGGCGGCGAACCCGGCCCGGGCCTGTTCGCGGTTCGGGTGCACCTGGATCGACAGAGCCTTGCTCGCCGAGAGCACCTTGAGCAGGAACGGCAGTCGCGCTCCGAAAGAGTCGAGGGAGTCATGGCCGAGCAGACCTTCAGGGTCCCCCGCCAGGTACTCGATGAGGTTGGGTCCGAGCCGAGGCTCGGTCTCGGTCGCCACGCCGCCCGTCGTCTGCTGCCCGCCGAGGCGGTTCTGCCGTTCCAGCGGAGTTTGGGACGGCGTGTGCCCGACGTCGAGTCGAGAGGGGCTGACCGGGTGGGCTCCGAGCCAGAGTTCCGCGCAGGGGGTGCCGTCCGGGACTGTGCCGAGGATCGCGGGAATCGCGTCGGTGCTGCCCCATTCGAACTTCTTGACCGTGTTGTGCAGACGATGCACTGCGGGCCCCCTTTTGACAGGATCGAGTCGGATTCACATCCGGTGTTCTCCGGTTGTGCTCAGTCCAGCCTAGCCCGGCTGTCGTGGCCGGGGTTGGCACTTCACTGACTGTTCAGCCGAAGTCACAATCTATTCACCGCTTGTCACCTGCGCAGATACATATGGCCCGGTCTCTGCCGCCTCCGGAATCGTCCGGGAAACCAGACAGTGCCCCGAGGGAGATCCACACAATGGGATCGCCCTCGGGGCACTGGCCGGCAGGCGCTGTACGCCCTGTCCTCGATACCTGGTGTCAGCCGACTACGCGGATGACCTTGGCTCCACGGTTCAGCATCCAGCTGTAGCTGCGCTTCGTCGTGTTCGTCCGCGTCGAGCCGGCATCGTACATCTGGCCCTTGGTCTCGGAGATGATTCCGATATGACCGGGGATCCAGATCAGGTCGCCGGCCTTGGCGTCCTTGAGCGAGATCTCCTTGCCGGCGTAACGCTGCTGACTGGTCGTGCGCGGCAGCTTGATGCCGTTCTTGCCATAGACGTACTGGGTGTAACCCGAGCAGTCCCAGCCGGACTTCGGCGAGGTGCCGCCCCAGACGTACTTGACGCCGAGGTTGGCCTTCGCATCCTTGATGATGGACGCACGCTGGGCCGCGATCTTCTCGGCCTTGGACGGCTTGTCCTTCTTCTTGTCGTCGTCCTTCTTCTTATCGTCCTTGGACTTGTCGTCCTTCTTGGAGTCATCCTTCTTGGAATCGTCCTTGGACTTGTCGTCCTTCTTCGAATCGTCCTTGGACTTATCGTCCTTCTTGGAGTCATCCTTGGACTTGTCGTCCTTCGAGTCCTTGTCGTCTGCAGAACCTTCCCCGGAGTCTGCAGGCGACTTGTCATCGGTGGAATCGTCTCCCGGCGGCGGTGTACCGCCCGGAGCATTGTCGTCGCTGACTCCGCCGGCGATCGAACCCTTGGGAGAGAACTCGGTGGTTCCGTAGCCTTCGGCCCAGACCAGACGTGCGCCTTCGAAGAGCTGCTCACCGCGGCCCTTCTTGTAGACCACGTCCGACTTGGGGTAACCGAGGTGACCCTTGACGGTCCCCTTGTCACCCCAGTACTTCATGATGGTGCCGGAGGTGTAGTGAGCGCCGGTGTTCTTCGACCAGTAGAACGAGCCCTTCTCAAAGCGCTGTGCGACGCCCCCGCCCTTGAGGCCGCCCTTCTCCGCAGAGGTGGGCAGCCCCAAGTCGGTGACTGCATCGCCCTTGTACGCCGAAGCGATCGCTCCGGACAGGTGGTAGGCACCGGTCTTCTTGGACCAGTAGACAGTGCCCTTCTCGAACTTCTGTGCCTTGGCACCAGAAACGCCCTTGACGTCGTATTCCTTGCCGAGAGCCTTGCCGAGCTTGTTCTTCTCGGCGTACTTCTCGATCGAGGTCTTTGCCTTCGGCTTCTCGGTCTTCTTGTCGTCGTCCTTGGACTTGTCGTCGTCCTTGCTGTCGCTGGGCTGTTCGCCGGTCTTCAGGATCGAATTGACCGTCGAGCGCATCTCACCCAGCTTGGCGTAGAAGGCGTCACCGGGGCAGTCGGTCTGTCCCAGATCGCGGTGGCCGACGAGGTTCGACTTCGTCGCCTTGGAGATTCCGTTGATCGAGAACTTCCAGGCGATCGCCGAAGCGACGGCATCGCGTGTCTTCTTCGGCGGGGCCGCGCTGTTGTAGGTACCCAGCACGGAGATGCCGAAGGTTCCGGTGTTGTGTCCGGCGACGTGGGCGCCGATGACGGCCTTCTCGACGTCACCGCCGCGGGCGTGCCAGAGGCGGCCGTACTTGTCTGCCACGACGTTGTATCCGATGTCGTTCCAGCCGCGGCCCTGCTGGTGGTAGGCCTGGATACCGCGGATGATTCCGGGAACGTCGGCGGCCGAGTAGCTGTTCGAGCCGGAGGTGTGATGGACCACGGCCTGCTTGATGCCGCTGGCGTAGTCGGGGCTGCCGCGGTAGGCCTTGGCACCCCACGAGCTGCGCGAGCCGATCTTCGGCTTCGACACCTTCTTCGCCACGGTGTCCACCGACGACGATCCGGGTACGTAGTTCTGGTTGGTCACCGTCGCACCGGCGGCCGCGTCGACATTCTCTGCGGATGCCGCCTCGGCGTCGGTCGAGTCCTCGGTCGACTGCTCCGGCGCGGATTCAGCACCGGCGGAGTCGCCGCTGACCTGATCGTCGAGCTCGACGGGATCGTTCTCGGCGACGGCCTGAGCGTCGCCGGCGTCCCGCTTCGGATCGACGAGGACGAGTTCGGCCTCGCTCGGTGCGGAGTCACCGAGGATGCGCATCTGCACAGCGGAAGCGTTCGACACCGTCATCGGTTCCGAACCCTTGTTCTGGGCTTCTTCCTGCTGCTCTTCGTCGAGGGTGTCCCAATTGCCCCATTCAGAACCCTGCTTGGTGCGGACCTGGATGCGGATATTGGACTTCGACTCGGAGAAGGTGAAGCCGACAAGGCTCGGGTTGTTCGCGGGAACGTCGAGGACATCGGAGATGAGCGCGATGTTCACTCCGTCTTCGGTCTTCTGACGGACCGAACCGGAGATGTCGTCTTCGCCCTCGGTCTTCGACTCGTCGGACGAATCCTTCGCGTCCTCGTCCTCGGACTTCGGGGTCTCGGTCTCTGCGCCCTCGGCAGGAGTCTGCTCGGTCTCAGACGGAGCCGATCCCTCGGACGGCGCGGCCTCGTCGGCTCCGGAGGTCAGTCCGGCGGAGACGTTGTTGACCGAAGCCGCAGATGCCGACGCCGAAGCGTTGACGATATCGGGCACCTTGGCCGAGGCCAGGGCAGTCTGCGACTTGAAGATATTCGGCAGATTGCTCGTGGCGCTCTGGTTGGCGGCAGTGGCGGTGGAATCACTGGAATCGCGGGCACCGGGGACGTTGAGTCCCTCTTTGCTGACGTTCAGCGCCTCTTTGGACACATCAGGCGACGTCGTGGCTGCGGAAGCCGACGGTGCCGTGACCGCTAAGGTGCCGACCAGCGCAATAGAAGCGCAGCCCGCAACAGTGGGCAATAGATATTTCATCGTTACAGCCTTTTCGAGGAAGACAGGGAAGTTCAGGCCTCGAGGTCCCCTTCACCGTTGGCAGAACGGTGGGCAACCCCAACATCTCAAAATTGTTACACATTTTCGGCGTGTCAGACTAGCCACAGAGCAGAATATTCTAATTACACGAGTGTGGTTCCCAGTACTGGCAAGGGACACACCGAGCAAAAGATTTTCCCGGAATCGTCATGGGATCGACCGATTCGGTCATTGGCCTCATCACGACCGACCCCACAGCGGCGCCTCACGGCACGTAGCAGATCGCCTTTGCGTCGGCTTCTTCGCCGTTGTCAGCAGAGGTGTCACCGGCACCCTGTGCAAGCAGCTGCGGCCCTGAACCGGGGTTCGGATCGAGTCCCGCATCGACTCCGGCAGCGGCTGACAGGTCGCTTCCGGGAACCGAGAACGCGCCTTTGTCCTCTTCGGAGGACTTCGACGACTCCTCGATCTTATCGGCTACCAGCTGATGTGCCACATCGAAGTCGGGCTGTGATGGAGTGATGCGCGGCGGGGTGAGGTCGACGGACTCGATCTTCTGCGACTTCACCTTGAGCGCGAGGTCGACGAACGAGTCCACCTGAGACGAGGGGATGTCCGTCGACACGGCCCCCGGAGTGGCTTTCGCGATCGACTGGTAGCGGGTGAGCACGGTGGCCGGGTCGAGCTGTTTGACCATCGCTGTCTGCACGCAGCGCTGGCGGACCATCCGCTCGTAGTCGCTGGAGAACTCTCGGGAGCGGGCGAACCACAGCGCGTGGAAGCCGTCGAGCTTCTGTTTGCCCGGTTCGATCCATCCCTTGACCGGCCCGTGCTCGCCCGTGTTCGGATCGACCTTCGACGAGATCGGCACTCGCTTGCCGGAGACGAGAGTGATTCCGCCGAGGGAGTCGATGAGGTTCTCGAATCCCTTGAGGTTGATCATCGCATAGTACTGGACCTCGAGTCCGGTGGCACCCGAGACCGCATCCATCGTCGCCTGCTCGCCGGCCGTGTTCGGGTCCTCGAACTCGTCCTTGTGCTGCTCGCCCTGCTGGAAGACGGCGTTGAGCAGACATTCGTCGCCGCAGTTGTATCCCTGCGGGTAGTGCTTGTGCAGCGGAGAGTCATCGGGGAACGGCACGTTCTCCATATTTCGAGGCAGGCCGATGATGACGGATTTGCCGGTTTTCGCATCGATCGAGACCAGCGACAGCGAGTCCGGACGGATTCCCGTCCGCCCTTTTCCGGCGTCCGAACCCAGCAGCAGGATGTTGTATCGGCCGTCGACGGGTTTGAGTGCTTTGCCGGAGGCGAACAGGTCGCTCATCAGTCCGCGCTGCGAGTTGAGGATCGTCGTCCCCCAGGCCAAGGGGCCCACGACGATGAGCAGGAGGGCACACAAGGCCGCCACGAAGCGTTTGCGGGCCCTTCGGGAGATCGTGACGATCCGGATGCGGCGCAGGGTGTCGAACAGGCACACCGCCCAGTTGATCGCGATGATGGGCACCCAGATGGTCAGAAAGGTGAGGATGAAGGGGTTCGTGCCGATGGTGAAGAGGAACGTCCGGCTGATGAGGACGATCACACCAGCGATCAGGGCCAGGATCCAGCTGATGGCGGTGATCGACAGAGAGATCTTCGCCCAGCGGCGGTGACCGAAGAGCAGCTGCACTCCCCCGGGCACGAGAGCCGTGACGAGCAGCAGAAGCCACGCCCGCACATCACGCGTCGGCTGCGAAGCATACGACGGGTGGCGGATCGGGTCCACATATCTCGTTTCGGCCACTGACTTCCCTTCGCTTCGGGCTCTGCTCACGGACTGCTTCCGACATCGACGTCCGCGGGTGGCCACACACAGGTCGCATCGCCCCAGCGGATGTCCACAGCAGACAACTGTGCCAAAGAGACTTCAGAGTCCACTGTGTTCACCTATTGTGTCGCGTGAGAACCATCGATTCCGGCACATCCGCGCCGCGCATGTCGGATTCGTCGCGTGTGCGATTCTTCACAGACAGAAGAACGGACGCTGCAGACTCCCGTCTGGGGAATCCGCAGCGCCCGTTCGAAGCGGACCGACCGACACCGAGCGGCCTTGACCATGTGCGGCCGGCAGCTCAGACCTCGGACCCGGTTCAGGCGAGGAGTTTGCGTCCCATCACCATGCGCTGGATCTGATTGGTGCCTTCGTAGATCTGCGTGATCTTCGCATCGCGCATCATCCGCTCGACCGGGTGGTCCACGACGTAGCCGGCACCGCCGAGCAGCTGCACGGCGTCAGTGGTGATCTCCATTGCGGCATCGGAGGCGAAGGCCTTCGCCGCGGCGCCGAAGTACGTGAGGTCCTCATCACCGCGTTCGCTCTTGGCGGCAGCCGTGTAGGTCAGCTGGCGTGCGGCCTCGAGCTTCATGCCCATATCGGCGAGCATGAACTGGATCGCCTGATTATCGGCGATCGACTTGCCGAACTGCTGCCGATCCTTGACGTAGGCCAGGGCGTAGTCGAGCGCGCCCTGGGCGACGCCGACGGCCTGCGCTGCGATCGTGACTCGGGTGTGGTCGAGGGTGCGCAGGGCGATCTTCAGCCCTTCCCCGGGCTCACCGACGATGCGGTCGCCGGGCAGGCGGACATTGTCGAAGAGGAGCTCGCGGGTGGGCGAGCCCTTGATGCCGAGCTTGCGCTCCTTCTCACCGAAGGTGAAGCCCTCATCGGACTTCTCGACGACGAAGGCGGAGATGTTGCGTCCACGGGCTCCGTCGGGGTCGGTCACGGCCATGACCGTGTAGTACTCGGATTCTCCGGCGTTGGTGATCCAGGTCTTGACACCATTGAGGATCCAGTCGTCGCCGTCGCGTTCGGCGCGGGTCTTCATCGATGCGGTGTCGGATCCGGCTTCGCGCTCGGACAGCCCGTAGGAGAATCCGGCTTCTCCGGCGGCCACGGACGGGAAGTACTTCTTCTTGATCTCTTCGCTGCCGCCGAGCTGGACGGGCATGCTGCCGAGTTTGTTCACAGCCGGAATGAGCGAGGACGAGACACAGCCGCGTGCGACCTCTTCGATGATGATCGCCACTGCCAGCGCATCAGCGCCCATGCCCCCGTACTCTTCGGGGATGTGCGCGGCGAAGAAGTCCGTCTCGACGAGGGCGTCGTGCGCCTCCTGCGGGTAGCGGGAGTCCGCGTCGACCTCGGCCGCGAACGGCGCGATCTTCTTCTCGACGACGTTGCGGACCGCGGCGCGGATCTCTTCGTGCTCTTCGCTGGGCTGGTACAGGTCGAACATCATTCTCCTCAGACTTATCAAACGTTCAGCAAGCCCTATTATTCCTGCAGTGTCCGGCCTTTGTCGAGAGCGACCTGCCGCAGCTGGCTCCGATAGTCGTCGAGACGCGTGCGCACAGCCTCGGCTTCGGCGCCCTGACCGGCCCCGAGGATGCGCGCCGCCAGCAGGCCGGCGTTCTTGGCGCCGCCGATCGAAACGGTGGCCACGGGAACCCCTCCGGGCATCTGCACGATGGACAGCAGCGAGTCCATTCCGTCGAGGTACTTCAGGGGCACGGGGACTCCGATGACCGGAAGCGAGGTCATCGACGCGATCATTCCGGGCAGATGGGCCGCTCCCCCGGCTCCGGCGATGATCACCCGGACGCCTCGAGCGGCCGCGGACTTCGCCCAGTCGACCATGTCCTCTGGCATGCGGTGGGCAGAGACCACCTCGGCGCTCGATTCGATGCCGAGTTCGTCGAGGGCGTCGGCGGCGGCTTTCATCGTCGGCCAGTCCGAGTCCGAACCCATGACGATGCCGACCGGAGCCGCCGTGTCAGTGGAGCCTTCATTCGCTGTGGTCATCTGTGCTTCCTTCGTTGCAGGCGGTTGACACCCGCGGATGGGTGTCGGGTGGGTCCGGGGTGCAGTCGGGCCGGGACTCAGCGTGCGCCGGGTTCGTCCTCGGCCCGGAGGTTCTCCGGAGTGGGCATCTGCGGATGCGGATCGACGTCGACGCCGGCGATGAAATCGGCGGCATGCCGCGCACGGGCGAGCACAAGCTGCCGATCGTCGCCGTAGGCATTCACGTGGCCGACCTTCCGGCCCGGGCGCACTCCCTTGCCGTAGAGGTGGACCTTGACCGCCGGATCATGAGCCATGACGTGCAGGTACGGCTGATAGAGGTCCTCGTGATCGGCGCCGAGGATGTTGACCATCACGGACACGTCCTCCCGTGCCGCGGGGCTGCCGAGCGGAAGGTCGAGGACCGCACGGAGGTGCTGCTCGAATTGGCTCGTCACCGCTCCGTCCTGGGTCCAGTGCCCGGTATTGTGCGGACGCATCGCGAATTCGTTGATGAGGAAGCCCTCGGCCGTCTCGAACATCTCCATCGCCATGACGCCGGTGACTTCGAGGGTGCCGGCGACGGTGAGGATCGCTTCGGTGATGGCCCGCGCCTTCTCATCAGCCAGATCGGGAGCCGGGGCGATGGCCTCCTTGCACACGCCGTTCTGCTGCCAGGTCTCGACGACCGGCCACACCGCGGTCTGCCCCATCGGGGACCGACCGACCATGACGGCGAGCTCCCGGGTGAAGTCGACCTTCTCCTCGGCGAGCAGCTGGGGCACCTCGTTCAGCCACTCGACGGCCTCGTCGAGGCTGTCGATGACGCGCACTCCCTTGCCGTCATAGCCTCCGCGGGGCGTCTTGAGGATGAAGGGGTATCCGACGCGAGCGGCGAACTCTTCGACATCGGCTGCCGAGGTGATCTCCGCCCATGCGGGGTTGGGCAGACCGAGTTCGTCCATCCTTCTGCGCATCCGGATCTTGTCCTGGGCGAAGATGAGGGCATCGGGTCCGGGGCGCACAGCGTGTCCGGCCTCGACGAGGGCCTGCAGGTGCTCCGGTGGGACGTGTTCGTGGTCGAAGGTGATGACGTCGACGGTCTCGGCGAAGGCCTTGAGCGTCGGATAGTCCGTATAGTCACCGACGGTCACCTCGTTGATGACCTGTGTGGCGGGGGCGTCGGCGGTCTCCGCAAGAACGGAGAAGCGGACGCCGAGAGCTTCTGCGGCGGGGGCGAGCATGCGTGCCAGTTGACCGCCGCCAATGACACCGATTCGAGGAAAAGTCACGTTCTCCATCCTATCTTCCGCGCCAGTCGCGGATCGACTGCGGTCATATCGTGGATCGGCCGAGCGGTCGGCAGCTCATCTCAGTCCCAGCCGCCACAGTGAGGTCACTTCGGCGCTGCGGGCAGCGTGGAGCGCGTCGGCGGTATCAGCGGCGCGGGGATGGCGGGGCACAGTGTCGATGCGTTCGAGCACGCGCAGTCCTGCCGCCTCGATGCGTTCGCGGAGCTCACCTGAGGGCCGGAGGCCCAATCGTTCGGCGAGGTCGGAGATGATCAGCCATCCCTCCCCAGCCGGTGTGAGGTGGTCGGTCAGCCTCTCGATGAAGCGATGGAGGACAGCGGAGTCCGGATCGTAGATGCCGATCTCGAGTGCCGAGGTCGGCTGGGCCGGCAGCCACGGCGGATTGCACACGATGAGGTCGGCACGACCAGGCGGAAACAGGTCGGCCTCGATCACGCTCACATCGGCACCCGGACAGAGACGGTCGAGGTTCTCACTGGCGCAGGCGACGGCGCGCGGGTTGATGTCGGTGGCCACCACTGTCGCAGCACCGCGCCGCAGCAGGATCGCGGCGAGGACTCCGGTCCCCGTTCCGAGGTCGAATGCGGTGCCGGTCGGCTGCGCGGAATCCGTGCCGGGCGAAACCGAACCGGCCTTCCTTGCCCACGGCAGGGGCGTCTGCGCGACGAGATCGAGGTACTCTCCCCGCACAGGCGAGAAGACGCCGTAGCGCGGATGGACGGAATCGCCCAGAGCCGGGATCTCGACTCCTCGCAGCTGCCATTCATAAGCGCTGAGCACTCCGCCGAGTTCGGTCAGCGACACGCAGACCGGTCCGTCGGCCGGGCCGTAGGCGGCGCGGCAGGCCGCGGCGACGTCGGGGGCACGGCGCAGCGCGAGGTCGAAGTTAGGGCCGAGCTCGACGACGACTCTGCCGAGCAGCCGGGCCCGCTGCTCGATGGCGTCACGTTCGGCGAAGAATGCCAGAGCGGGGTCGAGAGCAGGGCCATCACTGTCCCCGGATCCCACGAATTGGTCTCTGCCCCGTCTGTCGCGGGATCGGCCCCGGCCGCCGCGACGGCCGCCGGAACGTCGACCCCCGGTGGCTTCACGGTTTCCGCCTCGGTCGCCCCTGAGCCGACGGCTCATCGCCTGCACGAGTTGACGGCCATTGTGGAAGTCTCCGCGCCACAGCAGTCCCACTCCGGCGCGTGCCGATCGGCAGGCTTCGTCGGCGGTTGTCTCGTCTCCGATGATCTGCACAGTCGCGGGAGGCGGCGCCCCGTTCTCCGAATGCCAGTCGGCTGCGCGGCCGATGCCGTCCTCGGTCCAGCGGATCGTCGTCAACGGGTGCTCCCAGAAGGTCGGTAGTGGGTCATCTCAGCTGCAGTCTGCACCGCTCACACGACGAGCAGCGGGATCTGCAGCTCCTGCTCCGTGGTGGAACCATGGTGACCGATGAGGGCCAGCGCCGAGGCGGATTCCACGTCCGAATCGACCACGGCGAAGCCATCGGTGCAGATGACGAGGAAATCCCCGATCCGCGGATAGACGTGCGGGGCGACTGGACCGAAATAGCCGCGGTCGATCGCCGAGGCCTTCGGCAGGATGAGCCCGCGGTCGCCGAGCGTCTCGTGCCAGACCGAGAGCACGTCCGCCTCCGCGCCCTCAGCGGCGTAGAGATGCAGTGCGCGCGGCTCTCCGCCGACGTGGCGCAGGCCGGCCTTGAGCTCAGGGAGTTCAGCGAGGTCGAAACGGCGTTCGTGGTCGACGTCGACCATGCCGTGGTCGGCGGTGATGAGCATGGTCGCGTCGTGCGGCAGGTCGGAGGCGAGTCGGGACAGGGCCAGATCGACGCGTTCGAGTTCTTCGGTCCAGGCGGCGGAATCCGCACCGTGCACATGACCGGTCTTGTCGAGATTGCCCCAATAGAGATAGACGAGGCGGCGCCCCGGAGCCCTCGCCTCGGCGAGGGCCTGGGCACAGCGCTCCTCCAGGGTCTTCGAGTCCCGGAATCTGCCGCCGCGCAGCGAGGCCCGGTTGAGGCCGCGTCCGGCGAACTTCTTCTCTCCGAGGCTGACCACATCGATTCCGGCATCGGCGAGGCGTTCGAAGAGCGTCGCATCGGGGACCCAGGCGACGGGGTCGACGTCGAGGTTCCACGTCAGCTGGTTGAACACCGCGTCCTTCTCCGGGTCGAGGACGCGGTAGCCGACCACGCCGTGGGCGCCGGGCAGGCGGCCCGTGGCCAACGACGACAGAGAGTTCGCCGTCGTCGACGGGAATCCGGCGGACAGGGTACGGCGTGTTCCGGCCTGCGAGCGGAAGAAGGGAGTGTATCCGCTGTAGCGGCGCAGCTGCTGCTCCCCGAGACCGTCGATGAGCACGACGATCGTCGCCCGGGACTCCCGGTCGAGTCCGAGCGATCGTGCACGATCGGACATCGGCGCATCGAGGGCGTCGGCCGCACCGAGGCTCAGCGCCGCGGCGGGAACGACATCGGAGAGCATGGGACCCGCATAGTCCGGGGGCCCCAAGGGCTCAGCACCGGATGGGTCCTGCTGCTTTTGACTCGTCGAGTCCTCGCTCATCAGCGGCGCGACCGCAGCCGGGCATGGAAGACTGCGGCGCGCAGCTTCCCGGCGAAGTCGGCCATTCTGTCGACGGCGGCCTGCCCTTCGGCCTCGGCCGAGACCCGGAGCATGACATCCTCGGCGAAGATCGATCCGCCGTATCCGTGATCGCCCATGCAGTTGGGATCTCCGCAGGTCTCGGGGAAGGCCTCGATGCGCTTCGACGCACCCCACGACATGGTCAGCGAAACTTCGACGGGCTTGTCACCGGGCTTGTAGGCGGCCGGATCGGCGAAGGTGCGGCCGACCATCACGGTGCCCAGGCGATCGAGTTCGATGTCCTCGCTGCTCGTGACGGCGCGGGGTTTGGCGCCGGGTTCCGCGTTCGGATCGTCATCGACGTGAGCCAGCAGGAGGCGGGTCTCGGTGAGGACGAAGGCGGTGACATGCCGGTGGATGGATTCGATGTCGACATGAGTGTCGATGTGGACGAAGTGGGCCAAGACCGGTTCGTCGTAGAGCGAGTCGGCGAGGATGCCCTGAGTGAGCTGGGGATAGTAGCCGGCCGACTGCAGATCGTGAACGAGAACTTCGGGTAATGCCATGCCCACCATTGTGCCCCACTCCTCTGACTTGTCCCAGCGAGGTCGGCCATATCCGGACGCCCGACGCATATGCTGGGACCATGGAAGACTATCCTGCCGGGTGGGAAGCCGATGTCGTCCTCCGCGACGGCGGCACCGCCCACCTTCGCCCGATCACCCCTGACGATTCCGCTGCTCTGGCCCGCATGCACGAGGCCCAATCGCCGGAGTCCGTCTATCTGCGCTTCTTCGCTCCGCTGCCCCGGCTTCCCAAACGCGACCTCGACCGCTTCGTCACCGTCGACCACCACGACCGAGTTGCGCTGATCATGCTCATCGGCGACGACATCATCGGCGTCGGCCGCTTCGATCGGATCAGCGACACCGACGCCGAGGTGGCGTTCAACATCGCCGACGCCCACCAGGGTCGCGGCGTCGGTTCGATCCTGCTGGAGCACCTGGCCGCGGCCGCGCGCGAATCGGGGATCCAGCGCTTCACCGCCGAGGTGCTGCCCCAGAACCGGTCGATGCTGCAGGTCTTCCAGGCCGCCGGCTACGAGGTCTCCCGCGGGTTCGATGACGGTGTCGTGGCCGTGAAGTTCGACATCGATCCCACGGCACGGTCCATCGAAGTCCAGGCCTCCAGGGAACACAGGGCCGAGGCCCTGAGCGTGCGCATGGTCCTCCACCCCGCCTCGGTGGCGGTGATCGGCGCCAGCCGCAAACGCAACTCCACCGGCCATCTGCTCATCCGCAACATCACGGCCGCGAAGTTCACCGGCGACCTGTGGGTCGTCCACCCCGAAGCCGATCAGATCGCCGGCGTCCAGGCCTATCCGAGCCTCGCCGATCTGCCGGGCAAGGCCGACCTCGCGGTCATCGCCGTGCCCGCCGAATCCGTCACCGAGGTGGTCAAGGACTGTGCCGTGCACGGGGTCAAAGCCGTGCTCGTCATCTCCTCCGGATTCGCCGAGACCGGTCCCGAAGGGGCCGAACTCCAGCGCCGTATGGTCGCAACCTCCCGCGCCTACGGAATGCGCGTGGTCGGGCCGAACTCCTTCGGACTGGTCAACGAGGCCGCCGAGATCTCGCTCAACGCCTCTCTGGCCCCGTTCCTCCCGGCTTCCGGAACGCTCGGGCTCTTCAGTCAGTCCGGAGCCCTCGGCACCGCCCTGCTCGCGGCAGCGAAGACCCGCGGACTGGGAATCTCCACCTTCGTCTCCGCAGGCAACCGTGCCGACCTCTCAGGCAACGACCTCCTCCAGTACTGGGAGGAGGATCCGGCCACGCAGACCGTCGGCCTCTACCTCGAATCCATCGGCAACCCGCGCAAGTTCTCGCGCATCGCCCGTCGAGTCTCCCGCGTCAAACCCGTCGTCGTCATCAAGTCCGACCTCACGGGGCGGGAGCTGCCGCCCGGGCATATCGTGCGCACCTCGTCGCTGGCGCCGAACACCCTCGACCAGGTGCTCGAGCAGGCGGGAGTGATCCGCGCGGATACGATCCACCAGCTCTTCGACCTCACCCAGGTGTTCTCGACCCAGAAGCTGCCGGCGGGCCGCCGGGTCGGTGTCATCGGCAACTCCGCGGCGATGAGCACCCTGATCATGCAGCGCGCCCGTTCCGAAGGTCTGCGCGTCGACACCGAGCCCGTGTCCCTGCACCCCGAGGTCGATGCGGAGACCTTCCGGACCGAACTCGATGCGATGTATGCCCGCGACGACGTCGACTCGGTCATCGTCACCTTCACCCCGTCGGCGGGAGCTGAGGAGTCGGAGATCGCCGCGCTGCTGTCCGAGGCCGCCGCACAGTCGGAGAAGACCACTGTGGCCTGCTTCCTCGGCATTCAAGGTGTCCGCGACGAACTGACCAGCTACCTCAAGGACCAGGACGGCAACCGCGTCTCCCGCACGGTGCCTAGCTACATCGGCCCGGAGGATGCCGTGTGGGCGCTGGCCAGGGCGACAGACTACTCGCGTTGGCGCGCCGCCGACCACGGTCGGTACGTCGAACTCGACGACATCGACGACAAAGCGGTGCGTTCGATCATCGATTCGGCTCTCGACGGGGCGCCGCTGGGCACACCGGTTCGCATCGAACGCGATGCCACGAGAGAGCTGCTCCGCGCCTACGGGATCGAGGTCCTGCCTTATATCGCTGCTTCCTCGGTCGACGAGGGGCTCGCCGCCGCCGAGAAGATCGGCTATCCCGTGGCGCTGAAGGCGGTGACGAACGTGCTCCGGCACCGCATGGAGCTCGGCGGGGTGCGCCTGAACATCGATTCGCCCGAAGAACTGGCCGAGGACTTCGCTGCCGTGCAGCGGATCATCACGCAGGTGATCGGCGACGACGAGCCCCTCGTCGACGTTCAGGCCATGGCCCCCCACGGTGTCCCGTGTGTCATCCGCGCCGGCGAGGACCCCCTCCTCGGACCGCTGCTGTCCTTCTCTCTGGCCGGGGACACGACCGAGCTGCTCGGCGACGTCTCGCACCGGGTCGCGCCGCTGACGGATCGGGAGGCCGAAGACATGATCCGCACGGTCAAGGCCTCCCCGCGCCTGTTCGGCTACCGCGGTCTTCCGCCGATGAACATCGACCCGCTCATCGACGTCCTCGAAAGGCTCTCGGTGCTCGTCGAACGTCATCCGCAGATCCTCGAACTCGTCATCCATCCGATGATCGCCACGGAGACCGAGGGGCATGTGCTCAGCGCCCGTGTCGATCTGCTGCCCGACCCCACCCGCATCGACAGCACCCGTCGCCTGCTGAGCTGAGACGGTTCGGTGCGGAGACGCTCCCAGCTGAAAGGAGAATCCACACCCGCCGCAGGCCGTCTTCGAATTTCACTGTCACAGCGGCATATTGGCGCGTCCTATACCAATTCGCAGACTTGACAGGTAGTGTCTGTATCCGTTCACCACGAAATGTTATGAATTCGTGTTTTAATGAGTGGCCGCTCCGGCGGCCATTGTCTGTGACCAGTCACTGGTCATCCACCGTCCCAGGCATTCGCGGTCAGCGGGTGTCCCATGAGAGCGAGGCCTCACAGTCATGATTTCGCGCAGAGACGTCGTCACCGACTCCGCGATCGCCGTAGTCGCCGAACAAGGAGTCCGCGGGCTCACCCATCGGGCAGTCGATGCACTGGCCGAACTGCCGGTGGGGTCGACTTCGAATGTCTACCGCACCCGCGATGCCCTGGTCACCGGAATCATGGAGCGCATCGGAGAACTCAACTCCCAGCAGCTCGAGCGTCTGCCGGAGCTGATGCGCGCTCCGGGCGCGGACGCGATCGAGGTCGCCATCGACTTCTGCATGAACTGGCTGACCACGGATCGCAATCGGTTCTACACGATGATGATGCTCAGCCTGGATCCGGCGCTGCCGCCGGAGGCAGTGATCGCCAAGGAGAAGAACCTCCGTGCGATCAGGGAATTCATTATGCGCTTCGCCGGCATCGACGCCGAGTACGCGGAGCGGGTCAACAGCTCGGTCGCGGGCATGATGGTCAGCGAACTCGTCGCCGGCACGGCTGATCGTGCACATGTCGAGGCCTATATGAGGGAGTTCTTCCAGTGGCTGCGCGGCAGCCGCGAAAGCGCCTGAACTTCGACACGGACCCTCCGGGAATGCTCGATTGAGCCGGAGAGCGCAAATCGAACGCTAGAATCGACGGGTGCCCTCCCCCGCTGAGGTCAGGCCTCGGCGGGGGCGGGTGTTCGAATCGAACAGTTCGTGCGTCAAAGGAGTTCCATGCCCGAAGGCAGAGTCATCGAAGTCGACGTCTCCTCAGAGATGGAGAGTTCGTTCCTCGAATATGCGGTCTCGGTCATCCACTCCCGCGCACTGCCCGACGCCAGGGACGGCCTCAAACCCGTCCAGCGTCGCATCGTCTACCAGATGGGCGATATGGGGTTGCGCCCCGACCGCGGACATGTGAAGTCCTCCCGCATCGTCGGCGATGTCATGGGCAAGCTCCACCCGCACGGCGACACCGCGATCTATGACGCCCTCGTGCGCCTCAGTCAGGGCTTCATCATGCGTGTGCCCCTGGTCGACGGCCACGGCAACTTCGGCTCCCTCGACGATGGTCCCGCTGCCCCGCGCTACACCGAGGCTCGACTGACGACTGCGTCGATGCACATGATCGCCGGGCTCGACGAAGACGTCGTCGACTTCGTACCGAACTACGACAACACGCTCACTCAGCCCGAGGTCCTGCCCAGCGCCTTCCCGAATCTGCTCATCAACGGCGCCTCGGGCATCGCCGTCGGCATGGCCACGAACATGGCCCCGCACAATCCCGGCGAAGTCATCGCCGCCTGCGCCCACCTCATCCGCAATCCCGATGCCGGACTCTCGGAGCTCATGCGCTTCATCCCCGGCCCGGATCTGCCCACCGGCGGGCGGATCATCGGCCTCGACGGAGTGCGCGAAGCCTATGAGATCGGTCGCGGCACGTTCCGCACCCGCGCCACTGTGTCCATCGAGAACATCAGTGCCCGCCGCAAGGGAATCGTCGTCACCGAGCTGCCCTACCTCGTGGGACCGGAGAAGGTCGTATCGAAGGTCAAGGACGCGGTCGGGGCGAAGAAGCTGTCCGGAATCGCCTCGATCGATGACTATTCGGATCGCAAGAACGGCATGCGTCTGGTCATCGGTGTGAAGAACGGCTTCAACCCCGAGGCCGTGCTGGCCGAGCTCTACCGCCAGACCCCCCTCGAGGAATCGTTCAGCATCAACAACGTCTGCCTTGTCGAGGGACAGCCGCGGACCCTGGGACTGCGCGAGCTGCTCATGGTCTACCTCTCCCATCGCATCGACGTGGTGCGCAGGCGCACGGTCTTCCAGCTGCGCAAGGCCAAGGATCGGCTCCACCTCGTCGAAGGTCTGCTCATTGCGATCCTCGACATCGATGAGGTCATACAGCTCATCCGCTCCTCGGACGATGCGGCCACTGCCCGCACCCGCCTCATGGACGTCTTCGAGCTCTCCGAGCTGCAGGCGACCTACATCCTCGATCTGCAGCTGCGTCGACTCACGAAGTTCTCGCGTCTCGAACTCGAAGCCGAACGCGACGAGCTGAAGAAGACGATCGACTACCTCGAATCTCTGCTCGCCGATGAGGCGAAGCTGCGGGAACTCGTCGCCTCGGAACTCGAGTCCACTGCCGAGGTCATCGGCTCTCCGCGACGCACCGTCCTCATCGAAGGCTCGATGAAGGAGCTGACGGCCAAGGGCAAGAAGGCTCCGACGAACCTCAAGATCGCCGATTCTCCCTGCCGGGTGCTGCTGTCGACCTCCGGACGCATTGCGCGCACTTCCGATGCCGCTCCGCTGGCACGAGAGGGTCGCCGCTCCAGCCACGACGCGCTGGTCTCGGAGATCGTCACCACCACTCAGGGCAAGGTCGGCGCCATCACCACCACCGGTCGACTGCACATGGTCGACGTCGTCGATCTGCCTGCCCTGCCGCCGGCCGCGGCGCGGCCCAATGTCGCCGGCGGTGTGAAGATCGCCGAATATGCGGCGCTGGAGAAGAACGAGAAGATCATCGGTCTCGTCGACCTCGACCGCGAGTTCGTTCTCGGCACCGCCGACGGCGTCGTCAAACGCGTGTCGGTGGCCGGTCGGCCGAACAAGAACGAATGGGAAGCCATCACCCTCAAGGGCAAGGACTCCGTCGTCGGAGTCGCCCAGCCCGAGGACATCGACGATTCCCTCTCCGTGTTCGTGACCTCGAATGCTCAGCTGCTCGCCTTCGACGCCTCCGGTCTGCGCGCACAGGGCTGGAACGCCTCGGGCGTGGCCGGAATCAAGGTGGCCGCCGAGGCGAAGGTGATCTTCTTCGGTATGACCCCGAAGGCGGCGAAGACCGACGAGGACGGTGCCGCGGATGCCGAGCTCGGCAGCTTCGCGGTCGTCACGATCGCCAGCGGTGAGAACTTCTACGGTGCCCCGTCTTCGTCGATCAAGGTCAGCGAATTCTCCGAGTTCCCGACAAAGGGCCGCGCGACCTCCGGGGTGCGCGCCCACAAGTTCCTCAAGGGCGAAACCGAACTGTCGCTGGCCTGGGTCGGCGACTCTCCGCAGGCTGCGGCCACCGCCGGCGGTGCCCGCACGCTTCCGGCCGAACTGTCCCGTCGCGACGGGACGGGATCACCGTTGGAGTCGAAGATCGATGTCATCGGCACCCTGCCCCGCCTCGGCGGCGCCGAATCCCACGACCGTTCCCCGGCGGCCGACGGCGACGAATCGGCTGAGGCATCAGCCGACGCCGAGGCTGACGCGGATTCTGCGTCCGGCACCGGAGACAAGAAACCGAAGTCCAGCGGAAAGCGATCCGCAGGCAAGGAGCAGCGGGGGCAGCAGGGACTGGCGACGAGTTTCGATGAGCTCGATCTCGACCTCGATGAGGCCAAGGACGAGATCGCGCGGTCGAAGTTCGACACCGAAGGCGCAGTGATCGTCTCCCACGACGATGACGACGAGGACGACGACTCCGCCCTGTTCTGAGCGCGGGGCCAGCCCTGAGGGAGGACCCTGCTTCGGCGAACCACTCGGCCCGTCGGCCGAATCGACAGCTGAGCCCAGCACCTCGGTGCTGGGCTGCGCTGTCGATCGCCTGTGCTGTCAGGTGCCGGTGCAGCCGGTCACTGGTCTGAGTTCTCGGGATCGTCGTCGAGGTCGAGGCGCATCTTGGCTGCGGTGCCGCGCTTCATCTCGCCAATGGCGGTCTCGCCGAGTCCGTGCAGCGAAATCGAATCGCGCGGTTCGAAGACGTAGTCATCCGATGCCGAGAGCACTCGCGCGGTCTCCTCGTCGGTGAAGATCGTTCCGGGATCGGCCACCGCCGTCAGCCGGGCGGCGAGGTTGACGCTGGAGCCGAAGATATCGCCGAGGCGGGAGAGCACCCGGCCCCAGACGAAGCCGACGCGCGCCTGGGGCAGGTCCTCGGCAGCGGTGACGCGCTCCATCAGCGTCATGGCGATCTCGGCGCCGGCCAGCGGTGTCGAGGCGGCGAAGAACACTTCATCGCCGACGGTCTTGATGACCCGTCCGCCGCCGGTGGCGACGATGTTGTAGGCCATGCCCTGGAACTCCTGGACCATGTCCGCCAGCTGCCGTGGCTCCATCTTCTGTGAAAGGCGGGTGAAGGAGACGAGGTCGATGAATCCGACGGCACGGGCCAACGGCATCGAGGAGTCGTACCAGCCCTGCCGGTTGTCCATGGCCAGCCCGTCGGAGACGTTGACGTTGAGACGGCCCATGACGTCGGCGAGGTTGCGCCGCCAGGAGTACGTGAGCATCTTCTGCAGCGGGTCGATCATCTCTTCGACGACGGCCAGGGCATCCCGGCGTGCTTCGGGGTCGGTCAGTCCCTTCTCCTCGGTGAGGAATTCGACGAGGGTCTCCATCTGCCAGACGACGAGGCGGTCCGTCGTCTGTCCGATCGCCCGGGCCAGGGACAGCGCGGTGGTCTGGTCGATGAGTCCGTCGGCGACGGGCTTGGCCCAGATCCGCAGGGCGTGCGCATCGCTGACGGTGTAGGCCTTGTCCGTCGGCTTCGCCTGGGACATGCCGAGGGCCCGCCACATCTTCCGGGCCGAGACCGTGGAGATCCCCCCGAGCTTCGCGGCCTCCCGTCGGTCGAGGACGCGCTTGCCCTCGAGCAGGATCTCTTCGAGTCGCTCGGCCGCGGTTCGGGTCTCATAGGTCGTGTCGTCGAAGTCGGGACCGTCCGCGTCGAAAGCTCCATCGGCGTCGTCCTCGTCGATGATCGACAGCGCTGTAGTGCGCGGGTCCTCGCGCAGTCCGCTGAAGAAGTCCTCGTCGACATCCATGTCCGGGTCGGCATCGGCCGCATCAGCATCGGCAGGCTCCGCGGGGACCGCGGAGGAAGCGCCGTGCTCAGCCGTCAGTTCGTCGGCCAGCTGTGCGCCGACCTCTCCTGCCTGAGGAGCGGATCCCGTCAGGCCGCCGACAGGCTCGTCGTCACCGTCGACGTCATCGTACGGATCTCCCGCACTCGACTCGGCTGCCTCCTCGGGGAGGGTGTCCGGGAACCGGTTGTCCGCCTCGGCGCTCGACGAGGTCTCACCGTCGTCCTTCGGATCCGGGCTCGGCGAAGAATCATGGTCGGACCGGCTCTCCGACTCCGACCAGGATGCGGCATCGGTCTCCGATCGGGGTGCGACATCGGCCTGGGACTGAGCATTCGACTGTGACGCGTCGGCGGACCGGGGCGTGTCGCTGTGCGACTGAGTGCCGGCTTCGGCCGGCCGAGCCTCCGCGGAGGTGCCAGCGGCGTCTCCGACCTCGGGCGTGCCCAGCCGCTCCGGTTCGACGATGTCGAATCCGGCGGTGAAGTCCGAAACCGCCATCAGTCTTCGCTCCTCTCCGCAGCAGTCGGGGACGCGGCGGGACGCAGGTGGTGGACGTCTCCGGCGCTTAAGCACACCCGATCGTCGATGATGAGGTCGGCTCCGGTGTCCAGGCCCGTGGCGGTGCCGATGATGTCGGAACCGTCGGGCTTCTCCACCCGAACCCTCGATCCGAGCGTCACCATATGATCACGCACTCTCCGCGCTGTGCGGCTGTCGCGGAAATCCTCATCTCCATAGTCGATCAGCTCTCTGTAGCAGGGGATCAGTGTGCCGAGAATCGAGACTAGCAACGCTTCATGATCAATTTCTGAACCGTCGACTCCGGTTTCGATCGCCAGTGAGCTCGCGTCCTCGCGCGGCAGATCGGCAGGCTCCAACCGGGTGTTGAGCCCCATCCCCAACACGATCTGCGGTCCGCCGGCCAGGGGTTCGACGCGGGCGAGGATCCCGCACAGCTTCCTGCCCTCGGCGGTGAGCACATCGTTGGGCCATTTGATCGCGGCGGGCACCCCCGCCTCGGTGACGGCGGAATGCACGGCCTCACCGGCGATGAGCGGGATCCATCCCCACTGGGAGAACCCGGGCGGGGGTGTGAGCAGAATCGACCACGTCAGCGACCGGCGGGCGGGCACCGTCCAGGTCCGGCCCAGTCGGCCGTGCCCGGCCTTCTGGAAGTCGCTGCCGCGGATGGTGAATTCGGCCACGGGCGAACCGGCGTCGGCTCCTTCTCGAACCATTCGCGCAAGTTCGTCATTCGTCGACGTACAGATATCGTCCCAGATCAGCGGCGGGAGCGAGAGACCACGGTCCGCAACGGTGCGGCGCACTGAGTCGACGTCGACGAGGAGGGAATTGTGTTGGCTGTTCACCAGTCCACTCTAGATTCTTTTGGTGAGAGTGCACAACGAAGTCTCACGTCATCGTTATTGTGGAGACATGACGGATACTCCACGGACCACAGCCGAGCGCATCGACGCTTTCACCCAGCGCCGAGAAGCAGCCCACACGGGCAATCAGCGCTCGGTGGACAACCAGCACAAGCGCGGCAAGCAGACCGCCCGTGAACGCATCGACGCCCTCCTCGACGCCGATTCCTTCCAGGAGATCGACGAATTCGCCCGCCATCACAATCACCAGTTCGGGATGCAGGACAACCGCCCCGACGGTGACGGAGTCGTCTGCGGACTGGGCACGGTCGAAGGCAAGACCGTCGCGGTCTTCGCTCACGACTTCACCGTCCTCGGCGGATCCCTGGCCGAAGCCAACGGCCGCAAGATCGTCAAGGTGCAGAAGCTCGCTCTCAAGCTCGGCTGCCCGATCATCGGCATCAACGACTCGGGAGGCGCCCGGATCCAGGAAGGCGTCGGATCGATCGCGCTGTTCGCCGAGATCTTCCGCCTCAATGTCGCCTCGTCCGGAGTGATCCCGCAGATCTCACTCATCATGGGCCCCTCGGCCGGCGGCGCCGTGTACTCCCCCGCCCTGACCGACGTCACGATCATGGTCGATCAGATCAGCCACATGTACATCACCGGCCCCGACGTCATCAAGACCGTCACGGGAGAGTCCGTCGGCCATGAGGAACTCGGCGGCGGACGGACGAACAACACCGTATCCGGAAACGCCCACTACCTGGCCTCCGACGAGGACGATGCGCTCAACTATGTGCGCGATCTGCTCTCGTTCCTGCCGCAGAACAACCTCGACCCGGCCGATGCCGACGAGTTCGAGTCCGATCTGTCGGTGACTCCCGAGGACGAAGCGCTGGATACGCTCATGCCGGATTCGCCCTCGCAGCCCTACGACATCCTCGACGTGGTCACCACGGTCCTCGACGACGGCGATTTCCTGCAGGTCTCGGAGCTCTTCGCACCGAACGTCGTCACCGGCTTCGGCCGCGTCGAAGGTGTGAGTGTCGGCGTCATCGCCAACCAGCCCATGCAGCTGGCCGGCACCCTCGACATCGACGCCTCGGAGAAGGCCGCACGCTTCGTGCGCCTCTGCGATGCCTTCAACCTGCCGATCCTCACCTTCGTCGACGTGCCCGGGTTCCTGCCGGGCACCGATCAGGAGTACGGCGGCATCATCCGCCGCGGCGCCAAGCTCATCTACGCCTACGGTGAGGCCACCGTTCCGCTCGTCACCCTCATCACCCGCAAGGCCTACGGCGGCGCGTACTGCGTGATGGGGTCGAAACAGCTCGGTGCCGACATCAATCTCGCCTGGCCGAGCGCGCAGATCGCGGTCATGGGTGCCCAGGGTGCGGCGAACATCGTCTATCGCCGCAAGCTCAAGGCCGTCGAAGAGGCCGGTGAGGATGTCGAAGCGGCACGTGCCCAACTCATCCAGGACTACGAGGATGCGCTGCTCAACCCGTACCTGGCCGCCGAGGAAGGCTACATCGACGCTGTCATCAAGCCGAGCGAGACCCGCAGCCGGATCGTGCGTTCCCTGCGCGCGCTGAAGAACAAGCACGTCGACGCTCCCGCGCGCAAGCACGGTAACATCCCCCTATGAGCGATGATCTGCAGACCGACGCCGAGGCGAACCTGCCCGGCGAAGTCGACCCCGAGGTGGCCGTCCCCGGGGAGGATACCTCCGCCGAGGAGGGCGGTGCCTCAGCCTCAGACGGAGCCCTGCGGGTGCCCTCCGTGGAGGGACGTTCACAGGTACGCGCCGATGACGGCGAACCGATCAGCGACGAGATGGCCAGCGCGGCTGCTGTCGCCGCGGTCGTAGCGATCCGTCAGGTGGCGATCGCCTATGCGGCCCAGCAAGCCAGCGCGGAAGCCGAGTCCGAAACCCGCAAGGGCGACCGGGCGGGCTTCCGGGCTCCGCGCCGCAATGTGCGCAAGCGCCTCCCCCAGACCTGGGACCAGCACCTGGGTCGCTGAGGCCTCGCCGACCCTCAGTTCCTACTCGGCTTCTTCTCTAGTCATCTTCTTCGCGGAAGAGTGCGCGCAGTTCGTCGAAGAGCCTGTCGACCACGGGTCCCGGATCGCCGTCGACCAACCGCATCCGGGTGAACGTCGCCTTGAGCGCCATCATCGCCAAGGCGGCGACAGCTTCGGCCCGCGGTGAGACGTCGGTGTCGTCATCGGAACTGTCACCGGAGTGAGCCGCCATGACATCCATCGGCGCCGAAGCGGACCCGTCGAGTCGACGTTGGATGATCTGCCGGAAGAGCCGTTCGCTGGTGCCCATCCGAGACATCTGCAGCGGAATCAGCGACGGTTCCCGTTTGAGCATGATGTGATACTGGTGCGTATCCTCCCGCTTCTTCATCCGTGTGGCGACGATAAATGCGAGCAGATGTTCGAGATCGGCGACGAGGCGACCATAGGGTCCCCCAGCTTCGAACTCCTCGATGGCCGGTTGGTCTTCTTCGTCGAAGACCGTGTCGACGCGGCCGAGCAGCGCCTCTTCCTTCGATGAGTAGTAGTTGAAGAACGTTCGCCGGGAGACTCCGCAGCGCTCACAGATGTCTTCGACAGTGACATTGTGATAGCCCTTCTCCAGGGCGAGGTCGACGGCGGCGCGACGCAGAGCCTG
Organism: Brevibacterium sp. H602; assembly: GCF_051172395.1. Taxonomy (NCBI): domain Bacteria; kingdom Bacillati; phylum Actinomycetota; class Actinomycetes; order Micrococcales; family Brevibacteriaceae; genus Brevibacterium; species Brevibacterium sp. H602. The sequence goes on from NZ_JBPIZD010000001.1 coordinate 51,384, forward strand.
CCCGCGCTCACGCTTCTTGCGTTCGCGCAGCCCCTCAACCGGCGGCGACGCTTGGACCTCTGAATCGGAACTCATGAGAACAGTATTGCAGTCGCCGCATTTTCACCGGAAATGCGCTGAGCGACCGTCTCGAAACTCAGTACCCGAGTTTCGCGTTCGTGAGCACCGGGACCGTCTCCGCCGCAGTGTCGGCAGCGTCGAGGTCGATCTCGACGATCTCGAGTCGTTCGGCGCCGTCGAGTGAGTTCAGCACCTTCCCGAGCGGGTCGGAGACCAGACTGTGGCCGACCCCGGTCGGCCCTTTCTTCGGAACCGCGACGCCGGTCACTTCGGGATCGGCTTGGCCGAGAGCGGCGATGAACATGTTCGAGTCCAGGGCACGGGCGCGGGCGAGGATCTCCCATTGTTCGACCTTGCGCGGTCCCGCACCCCAGGAGGCGGCGACGAGGGTGAGGCGTGTGCCCCGCCGGCTGAGTTCTGCAAAGAGCTTCGGGAACCGGATGTCGTAGCACAGGGCCAGACCGATGTCCTCGCCGTCGATGGTGAAGAGCACCGGCTCCTCCCCCGCTTCGACGGTGTCGGACTCCTTGAATCCGAAGGCGTCGTAGAGGTGGATCTTCGCATAGTCGCTGCGCTGGCCGTCAGGGGAATAGACGGCGAGCAGGTTGATGACCTTATCGTCCGTGGCCGCGAATTCGCCGACGACGACGGTGATTCCGGTCTCGGCGGCGAGCTCGCTCAGCGCGGCCCGCCACGACTCGGAGTGCGCCTCGGCGATGGCGCGTAGGCCGGATCCGAACGCCGACATCGTTGCCTCGGGGAAGACGACGAACCGTGCACCGGCCGCGGCGGCCCGTTGGGAATAGGAACGGACCTTCTCAAGGTTGTCGGCCACCTCGGTGGTGGTGTTGATCTGAGCGAGCGCGAACTTCATTCTCATCCTCCAGTCGTTCCCTCCACCCTATCTCCCCAATTACTACCTGACGGGGTCCCAGCAACCTGGCGCCAGATTGCTGGGCCCCCGTCAGGTAGTAATTGGGGAGGGATCAGGTGAGGTATTCGCGGCCGGGACGACCGCCTCGGCGACGCCCGTGCACCCACACGTACACGCCGATGGCGACCACGACGAGCCCGGCACAGACCAGGAACATTCCGTTTCCGCCGGTGAACGGGTAGAGGAATCCGAGGACGACTGGTCCGATGCCGGACCCTGCGTCGAGGAGGAGGAAGAACGACGCGGTGGCCACGGGAACACGGCTCATCGGCACGGACTTGACGGTGATGGCCTGCATGCACGGCATAAGGGAGCCGAAGCCGAGACCGATGAGCACTCCGGCGAGGACGATCCCCGTCAACGTCGGCCACAGCGCCAGCAGGACGTTGCCGGCGATATCGGCGATGAAGACGGGGAAGATCACCGCATTGTCACCGAAGGTGTCCTGCAGGCGTCCGACGAACAGACGGGCGAACAGGGAGGCCACGGCGAAGGCTACGAAGAACAGGGATGCGGCGGAGGCGACGCCGTGTTCGGCCGCATAGCCGGCGAGGAACACCAGCGCCGCTGCGTAGGCGATACCGGCCAGAAGCATGACCGAGCCGATCCGCAGCCCGTCCCGATCGACGAGGGTGCCGAGTTTGAGATGCCATTTCGTGCGCCGCTGATAGTCGCTGATCTCCTGCACGGGCAGCCGGATGAGGAAACAGCAGATGAGGGCGAGGACGGACATGAACGCCGAGGCGACGAAGAGCATGACGAAGTCGAACTCACGGGGCAGAATGACGCCGAGGTACGGTCCGAGCGCCGTAGACAGGGTCGTCGCCGTGCCGAAATATCCGGTGCCCTCTCCCCTGCGGGAGCCCGGAATGATGCTCTGGATGGCCGTCATGATCGCCGTGTTCCCGGCGCCGAAGGCGATTCCGTGGACGATGCGCAGCGTCAGGAGCAGAGTGAGGTCGCCGGCGAAGATATAGGCCAGGGAGGCGAGCACGGAGACTGCCATGGTGATGATGAGCAGTTTGCGCCGCCCGATGAAGTCGAGATACTTGCCCGTCAGCACGCGAGCGACCACGGCACCGACGACGAACGATGAGGAGGCGAAGCCGGCCGCGGCCTCACCGGCGGAGAACCGCGCCACCGCGTATCCGGCCATCGACGTCATGAGCAGATAGAAGACCATCGACATCGAGAGGTTGAGCCCGATTCCGACGATGAAGTCCTTCGTCCACAGCTTCGCTCGTGCCACTGGAGATCGGTCTCACTTTCTGCTGCCTGCAGGGAACAGTGTCACATTAGCGGGTTCTCAGCGATTGCGTGGTCCGGTCCACCGCGGATGTGACTCAGCTCGCGATAGAGTGGTGATCATGACTGTGAAGAGAACCCCTTCCGCCGTCGATGCGGTCGCTGAAGACTACGTCGATGACATGCTCGCCCTCTCCCCCTCCCTCGCCCTCTACCTCGGACTCGACGGTGCACAGGGCTTCGACGACTTCTCACCGGCCGGACTCTCCGCGCTCAATGACGTCACCGTCCGGACGCTGGCTCGCCTCGACGATGTCGCGGACTCTTCCGACCTCGACGATGTCGACCTCGTGACCATCGATGCGATGCGTGATCGCCTCGGCGTCGACCGGGACTACTTCGCCGCCGGGATCAAGCACGCCAGCCTCAATGTCATCGAATCGCCGCTGCAGCAGGTCCGCGACGCCTTCGACCTCATGCCCACGGAGACCGTGTCCGATTGGGAGACGATCTCGACCACCCTGGCTGCCGTGCCCGGCTCGCTGGCCGGATACCAGGAGTCCCTGGCGATGGCGCGTGACAACGGTCGCGTCGCCGCCCGTATCCAGGTCGAGAAGGTCATCGACCAGGCCCGTGCCCTGGCCGAGCCCGGCAGCAACTTCGATCGTCTCGTCGCCGGTGCCGATGTTCCCGACGCTCTGCGTTCGGATCTCGACACCCACGCCGAGGCGGCCCGCAAGTCCGCCTCGGACCTGGCCGAATTCCTCGGCGAACAGGTGCTGCCCGCCGCCGGCGACGACGAGGCGTGCGGTCGCGAAGCATACGCGCTGTATTCCCGGGACTTCCTCGGTGCCGAGGTGGACTTCGACGAGACCTACGCCTGGGGCCTCGAAGAACTCGAGCGCATCGATGCCGAGCAACGCGAAGTGGCAGAGAAGATCATGCCCGGCGCCGACCTGTTCGAGGTCATGGACGCTCTCAACAACGACCCGCAGCGGACCCTGCACGGCACCGAGGCGCTGCGGGACTGGATGCAGGGTGTGGCCGATGAGGCGATCCGCGAACTCTGCAGATCCCATTTCGACATTCCCGAACCCGTGCGCACGATCGAATGCATGATCGCGCCTTCGGCCACCGGCGGAATCTACTACACCGGCCCGACCGACGACTTCTCCCGCCCCGGCCGCATGTGGTGGTCGGTGCCCGATGGCGTCACGGACTTCGCCACCTGGCAGGAGAAGACCACCGTCTACCACGAGGGTGTGCCCGGCCACCATCTCCAAGTCGGTCAGGCCACCTACGTCTCCGACACCCTCAACCGCTGGCGCCGCCTCATGTGCTGGGTCTCCGGCCACGGTGAGGGGTGGGCGCTGTATGCGGAGAAGCTCATGGCCGATCTCGGGTTCCTCGACGATCCCGGCGACTACCTCGGCATGCTCGATTCGCAGCGGCTGCGTGCCGCCCGTGTCGTCCTCGACATCGGCTTCCACCTCGGCCTCGAGGCACCTGAGAGCCTCGGCGGCGGGATCTGGAACCGGGAGAAGGCGTGGCAGTTCCTCACCGACAATGTGGCCATGGACCGGTCGTTCCTGGCCTTCGAGCTCGACCGCTACCTCGGCTGGCCCGGGCAGGCACCGAGCTACAAGATCGGTCAGCGGCTGTGGGAGCGGTACCGTGATGAAGCGAAGGCTGCGGCAGGTGCCGATTTCGATCTCAAGGACTTCCACACCCGGGCGCTGGGTCTCGGCTCGGTCGGGCTCGATGCTCTGGGCCGTGCCATGAAGCGCTCACAGTGAGGTGAGGGACCGGATGAAGTCTGCCGAGAGTCCCCAGTCGGAGACCATGCGGGTCACCGAGGCGCTGCGCAATGAGATCATCGAGGGCCACCGCCGACCGGGTTCACGGCTCGTCGAACGCAACCTCGCCACCGAGCTCGGCGTCTCCCGCGTGCCCATCCGCGAGGCGCTGAAGAAACTCGCCTCGGAAGGGCTGGTGACGAACCGTCCCAACACCTGGTCGACGGTCAGGGAGTTCTCCCCCAGCGACATCGCCGACCTCAACGAGGTGCGCACGGTCTTCGACGTCCTCTCGTTCGAGCTCGCCGCTCAGCGCCATACCCGCGAGGGCCTGGCCCGACTGGAGGGCACGATGCTCAAGGGCCGGGAGCTCGCCGATGCCGGGGACGTCGCCGGTGCCCATCGGTGTGCCGCGGAATTCCATGCCATCGTCACCGAACTCTCAGGCAATGAGCTCCTCGGCGAGATCGGCGCCCTGTTGGATTCACGGATGCGGTGGCAGCTGAGTCAGCATGATGACCTGGCCGTCGTCGCCACCGAGCATGCCGAGCTCTTCGACGCCATCGCCCGCCGGGATCAGACTCTGGCCGGGTCGCTGGCCGGTCGTCATCTGGGAACGAGCCAGGAGCAGCACGACAAGCATTCGAAGCGGTTGGCCGAGTCCGAGCCCGAGGAGGCTCACGCCGAACCTGCTGCCGCCGAACCCGACGCCGAGTCCGCCGCGGTCCCGGCCGCAGAGGATGCAGAGCCCAACGCAGCGGATCCGGCCGACGTCGACTGACCGAGCGGCCAGCCGCTGAGCTTCTTCTCACGGGCAGGCGCATACGTGCGCACCTTCGAGGTGCTCAGCCCCAGACCGCCGAGAGATTCGGCCACGCGCACGGCGGCAGCGACCCCGTCGACGACGGGCACGGCACAGCGCTCCGTGATCGTCGCCCCGAGTTCCGCCATCCCACCGCAGCCGAGAACGATGACCTCGGCACGGTCACGGTCGACCGCCTCGGCGGCCTGATCGGTGATCGCCTCGATCGCGGCCTGCGGATTCTCCTCGAGCTCGAGCACGGCCATTCCCGAAGCCCGCACGGACACGCAGTGCGAGTCGAGCCCGGCCAACAGGAGCCGGTCCTCGATGAGCGGGACGGTCCGGTCGAGCGTGGTGACGACGGAATAGCGGCGGCCGAGGAACATCGCCAGGGCCGCCCCCGCCTCGGTGATGTCGACGACGGGCACGTCCAACAGCTCCTGCAGGCCTTCGCGGCCGTGCTCTCCGTACCCGGCCTGGATCACGGCGTCGAATTCGCCGGGATATTTCAGGACGGCGTCCATGACGCCGAGCGCCGCGAGATGGCTTTCGACGTTGCCTTCGCAGGATTCGGCTCCGAATTCGGGGGTCAGCCCGATGATCTCGGTTCCCGCCGAGGCGGCCTGCCGTGCCACGCGGGCGATGCCCTCGGTCATGGACTCGGTCGTATTGACGTTGACGACGAGGATTCTCACGATTCGGCTCCGATCAGTGGTGGGTCGGGACGGCGATCTCCTCACCGTCGACCTCACGGAAGGTGAAGTCGCGGCGGGCGATGACGAAGTAGATGAGCGCGGCGATTGCGGCCCCGGAGAACCAGGAGAACTCGGAGATGCCGGAGAACGCGGGGACGAGTGCGAAGACCAGTGAGATCGCCGAGGCGGGGATGAAGGCTCCGATGGCTCGCCAGTTGACTCCGCGGTGGTAGAAGTACTCACCGTCGCCGGCTTCGGTGTAGAGCTGGGGCACATTGACCTTCGTTCTGCGCACCACCCAGTAGTCGACCATGATCACGCCGAACAGGGGTCCGAGCAGGGCGCCGAGTCCGCCGAGGAAGTAGACGATGACCACCGGTGAGTCATACAGATTCCAGGGCAGGATGACGAAGCCGATGACGGCGGAGATGATGGCGGCGCTGCGGAAGTTCAGGTGGCGAGGGAACAGGTTCGTCAGCGCATAGGTCGGGGCGACGAAGTTCGCCATGAGGTTGACTGCGACGGTGAGCAGGAGCAGCGACAGGGAAGCCAGCACGAGCAGGACAGGACTGCCGATCGACTGGACGATATCGGCCGGTGAGGTGATGACGGTGCCGTCGATCTTGTACTGTGCGCCGGCCAGCGAGATGACGACGAGTCCGAAGACGAGCATGTTCACCGGGATGCCCCAGAAGTTGCCGACGACGATCGAACCGCGTTTCTTCGCGGCCCTCGTGAAGTCGGAGAAGTTGAGGACGAAGGTGCCGTAGATGGACACCCACAGCGCGCCGCCGCCGAAGATGTGCGCCCACATCTCCCAACCGCTGAGCGCGTTGTCGGTCGACCACGCGATGGAGAAGTCGACGCGGATGAGCATCCAGACGGCCAGGGCGAGGAAGGTCACGAGGATGATCGGTCCGGCGATGGCTTCGTAGCGGCGGATCATCTCCATCCCGTAGCTGACGATGATGACTTGGATGACCCACAGCAAGGTGAAGGAGAACCAGCCGAGCCCGGAGAGTCCGAGGAATTCGGCATCGGCCCATGACTGCAGTCCCGGGAACATCGTCAGCAGCATGACGTTGAGGACGCTCGAGGCCAGGTAGGTCTGGATGCCGAACCAGGCGATCGCGACGATGCCCCGCACCGAGGCGGCCAGCTGGGCCCCGTGGATGCCGAAGGAGATCCGGCTCATCACCGGATAGGGCACGCCCGTCTTGTAGCCCATGAAACCGGAGAGGGTGAGCAGAAAGAACAGCAGAGCCGCACCGACGAGGAGGGCCACGAGGATCTGCCAGGCTCCGAGGCCGAGTGCGAAGAGTCCGAGAGCGAAGCCGTAGTTGCCCAGAGAGTGCACGTCGTTGACCCACAGGGTGAAGACGCTGTAGGCCGTCCAGCTGCGCCCCTCCTTGCGGGACGGGGCGAGATCGGCGTTGTAGAAGCGCGGACTGATGCGATGGGCCGCCAACTGTTCGGGGCTGGGCCCCATGCGGGTCGGCACTGGCGCCTCCGCTGATTCGGTCTTCCTCATGCAGTCCACTCCTTGGATCCGGTCAAAGCCCAAACTGGGATACCAAAAAAGTAAACTCAGCCCTGTGGCACCGTTCATCTGACCGATTCAGAGTAACCCAGCTCACACGTCGCTGGCAATGAGTCGAGGCGGGCGATTTCGCTGAGCCCTTGCATATGCGGCTCGCAACCGCATCCGGGCCGTGCAGGAGCGCGGTTGCGGATCGGCCGAACGAGCATTTCAATCGATGGCATACCATTCATCCCCGACGTAACCGTTCCCGCTGGTCATGACCGCTCCGGCTCGTCATACGCGAAGTGCGCTGCTCTGGGCAGTCGCCCCCGGCCGCGGGCCTCAGGCTTCGTGCTCGACGTCCTTGGCCGTCGGGTCCCAAGCGACGATGCCGACGGCGATCGCGCCCGCCAGCGGTGCGCAGGCGACGATCCAGAACACTCCTGTGCCCAGCGAAGCCGCAAGGATCGGGAACATGATGAGTGAGACGATCGAGAAGGCACGCAGGACCGACTGGTTGAACCCGATGCCGATTCCGCGCAGCCGCGTCGGATACGACAGGGTCGCATAGTTCATGAGGTTCGCCCCCGGTCCCCCGGCCTGAGCGAACACGAAGGCCGCGAGCATGGCCACTGCGACGAGGACGAGAGCACCGTTCGGGATGCCCACAAGGGCCAGCGTTCCCAGCGCCACGGCTTGGATGACGAATCCGAACAGGGTGATCTTCCGAGTCCCGAAGCGGTTGACGATGCTCATGCCCAACAGACCGCCGAGCGTACCGAAGCCCAGGTTGATGACCAGAGAGGCGATGATCGTGATCAGCGGAGTCTGCTGGAAGAGCGTGGTGATGATGAGCGGCGTACCGTAAGCGACTGCGTTGTACCCGAATGTCGAGAACACGGAGACGCAGAGTGCGACGATCGTGCGGACCCGATAGCGCGGGGAGAAGAGTTCGGCGAACCCGGCCCACCGTCCGCCCTTTACCGAACTGTCAGAGGCATTCGCGACCTCGCGTTCCCCTTCGGGAGCGAGTTCGACATTGAGGTTGTGATGGCTGCGCATGACTTCGACGGCGCCGCGCAGATCGCCCTAGTTGGCCAGCCATTCGGGTGATTCGGCAAGGTAGCGGCGACGGACGAGGAGGACGATGAGCGCGGGCACGGCACCGAAGCCGACGACGATGCGCCACAGAATGTCGTGCTGGTCGTAGGGCAGGGTGATGAAGATGATGAGCACGATGACGTAGCCCATACCGGTGGCGAAGTACCAGGCCGGAGACCAGGCGTTGACCCGCTGCGAGCGGTTCCCCTTGCCTTTGAGCTTGGAGAATTCGGCGAGGAAGGCCATCGCCACCGGCAGGTCGAGTCCGACGCCGATGCCCATGACGAACCGGAAGGCGATGAGGACCCATTCGTTCGGTGCCACGGCGCAGCCGATGGCGGCGACGACGAAGAAGACCATATCGGCCATGAAGAGGCGGTACCGCCCGAACCGGTCGACGAGATAGCCGCCGAAGAGGGCGCCGATGACGGCACCGACCATGATCGAGGCGTTGACGAGTCCGGTCATGAAGCCGTTGAGGCCGAACTGCTCCTGAATGGCGGTGATGCCGAAGGCCAGGGAGGAGAAGTCGTAGGCGTCCATGAAGATCCCGCCGAGCGCGAGGATGATCACCGCCGTCGTCTTCGTCCCCTGCGAGCCGAATTCAGCGAGGATCGAATGGATATCGGCCGCCGAGGAGACGATGCGCGGAGTCTGCATTCCGGCCTGCCCGTTCCGAGCGACCGCGGAGGGTGTCTGTGCCGTGTTTGCGGCGGGATCTGTCGAAGTCACAGTCGACAAGTATGGTGTCGCGGCGGCCGCGCGCTGTCACTTGACGTCACAGCTCGTCACGAACACCGGGGCAGGCACAGCGCACCCTGGCACGCTGCATTCGGATTCACAACTCAGTCGAGGCGGTGGCCGCGGCGCTCCGGAATGAGGAACATAGCGAGGAATTGGATGAGGTAGATGATCGGCAGCAGCGCCAGAGCGAAGCCGAAGCCGAGATGCCCTGCGAGAAGGGCGATGACGACCGGGGCCAGTCCCCCGATGGCACGGCCGATGTTGAAGATGACGTTCTGCGCCGTCGCCCTGATCGCCGTGGGATAGAGCTCGGCAAGCAGCGCCCCATGGCCTCCCAGCATTCCGTTGGCGAAGGCGCCCATGAAGAATCCGCCGGCCAGCAGAGCGCTCGGATCGGTGAACTGGCTGTAGGCGAGGATGGTGACGATGGCTCCGGCCTGGAAGATCCAGAAGGCGGGTCGTCGACCGAGGCGGTCGGCGACCTGGCCGAAGATGAGGATCCCGGCGAGCATTCCCATGACCGTCACCGCCGTCCACAGCGAACCCTTGGTGACTCCCAGATCCATCTGCTCGGACAGGTAGTTCGGCAGCCAGGTGATGATGCCGAAGTAGCCGAAGTTCTGCACGCTGGTGAGAATCGTCAGGGCCAGGGTGATCTTCACCGTGTCCCGATCCTTGAACAGAGCGGCGATCTTCGCACCGAAGGAGGTCGGCGCTCCGTTCGTATCGAGGTTCCCACGGGAGGCTTCGGCCTCCGTCTGCTCGTGTTCCCGGGCCCGAACGAAGGTCTCCGGCTCCTCGACTCCGCGACGGATGACGAAGGCGAAGACTGCGGGCACAAGTCCGATGACGAACAGTGCCCGCCAGCCCCACAGGGCGATGACGGGAGCCGAGACGACGGCTGCGGCGAACACGCCGAGCTGGAACCCCACTCCCACCCATGATGTGGCCCGCGCTCGCTGGTCGGCACGCACCGCCTCGGCGGCCAGGGCCATGCCGATGCCGAACTCACCGCCGATTCCGATTCCGGCGATGAACCGGTAGGCCGCGAGATCCCAGTACCCCTGCGCCAATGCCGACAGTCCGGTGAACACCGCGAAGATGAGAACCGTCCAGGTGAGCACCCGTACCCGTCCGTGACGGTCGGCGAGGGCACCGAAGACGATTCCGCCGACCACGGCGCCGAGCAGAGTGATCGTCGACAGGGACCCGGCCTCGACGTCGCTGAGCCCGAATGAGGCGATGATGCCCGACAGGGCGAAGCTGAGGATGAGGAGGTCGAAGCCGTCGAGTCCATAGCCGACAGCCGCGGCGACGAGCGCTCTGCGCCGGTATCCGCGATCGTCCGAATGATCAGTGGTGGTCAGCGGAGTCGATGCACTCATTCGCGGTCTCAGTTCGGTTCGCGGATTGGAAAACGGCCGCAGACCATTATGCCTCACGGCCGTTCTCCGATTCGTCGGGCCCGTCCGATCAGACGCGGGCACCCTCGCCGAGGCGGTACCGGGCACCCGTGTGGTCCTCGGCCAGGCGGGGGCCGGCCCCGGTGAGCTGCTCGCGGACCGTGGCACCTGCGGTCGGTGCGGGCAGGAGTCCGCGGCGGCGCAGTTCGGGTGAGACATACTTCGCGAAGCGTTCGGCATCGGCCGGGCGCACGGCCGCGGCGATGTTGAATCCGTCGATATCGGCTTCGGTCATCCAGCGTTCGAATTCGTCGACGATGGTCTCCGGTGATCCGGTGATGACCGGTCCGCGTCCGCCGAGGGCGACGAACTCCGCGAGGTCCCGAATCGTCCAGGGTTTGTCTCCGGCCATGGTGGTGAAGGAGGCGAGCGCCGACTGGTTGGCTTCGGTCGAGACGTATTCGAGGGTGTCCTCGGGGTCAGCTCCCGAGAGGTCGACCCCGGTCCATCCGCCGAACAGGGACAGCGCGGATTCGGTGTCGACGTAGCGGCGATAGTCGGCCAGGCGAGCCTCGGCGGCTTCGTCCGTGTCGTCGACGATGACGGTGGCCAGAGCGAAGATCTTCACCGCGTCACGGGCGCGTCCGCGCTCTTCGAGTCCGTCGCGGACCTTGTCGACCCAGCTGCGCAGGATCTCCGGGGTCGGTCCGGAGAAGAAGATCGCCTCGGCGTGGTCGAGTGCGAATTCCTGGCCGCGCTTGGACGCACCGGCCTGGAAGAGCAGCGGGGTGCCCTGCGGTCCGGGGACGGCGAGCGCCTGACCGGGAACGGTGAAGAACTTGCCGTCGTGGCCGATGCCGTGGACCTCATTCGGGTCGACGAAGACGTTGGCGTCGGCATCGGCTTTGAGCGCGTCAGGGGTGATCGAGCCCTCGAACAGCTTGTACATGACCTCCATGAACTCATCGGCCCGGTCGTAGCGCTCATCGTGCGGGATCTGGCCCTTGAGCCCGAGATTGCGGGCGGCGGAGTCGACATAGCTGGTGACGATGTTCCAGGCCACCCGCCCGTTCGTGAAGTGATCGAGAGTGGTCAGGGTGCGGGCGAGCAGGTAGGGCTTCTCATAGGTCACCGAGGCGGTCACCCCGAATCCCAACGTCGTCGTGGCTGCGGCCATAGCGGGGACTGCGACGAGGGGGTCGAGCAGCGGGAACTGCACTCCCCCACGGTTCGTGACATCGGCGTTGCCGCCGTACACGTCGTAGACGCCGAGGATGTCGGCGAGGAAGAGAGAGGAGAATCCGCCGTCCTCGAGGGTCTTGGCCAGGTCCGTCCAGAAGGACAGCTGGGTGAACTCGTCGACTCTCGATTCCGGATGGCGCCACAGTCCGGGCGACTGGTGGACCGGGGTCATCATGTCGAAGGCATTGAGCAGGATCGGTTTCGTCATGGGAGTCTCCTGTGTTCGGTGTGGTGGTGCAATGAGTGCGGGCCGACGTATCGGCGGGGGTGTTCAGGCCGCGGTGCGGGCGAGCGCTCGGGCAGGATCCTTTGCGCCGATGGCGGCGATGAGCGAGAGGACGCACAACAGGGTGAGATAGCCGCAGATGAGCCACGGCGAGTGGCCGCCGGCAACGTAGAGCAGGGCCGCGACCATCGGCATGATTCCGCCGCCGATGACGGTGCCCAGCTGGTAGCCCATGTTCACGCCCGAGTAGCGGACCTCGATGGGGAACTGTTCGGCGAACCACGCGGCCTGCGGGCCGTAGATCGCATCGTGGGCGAGATTCATGCCGAGGATGACGATGATGGGCAGGAACGCCAAGGGGCCCGAGTCGAGGAAGGCGAAGAAGATCCAGCCGAAGACAGCGACGCCGATGATGCCGCCGATGCTCACGCGTTTGCGACCGACCTTGTCCGAGGCCCACCCCCAGAGAGGCCCGGTGAACAGTCCGATCGCCGAGGCGATCATGACGGCCGTGACACCCGAGGTCGAGTCGCCGCGGTTCTCCGACAGGTAGCTGAGCATGTAGACGGTGATGAGGTAGAAGACGCTGTTCTGCGCCAGGCGGAGTCCGATGGTGACGAGGAGGACCCGTGGGTGTTTGGTCAGCACGTCGCGCAGGGGCGCCTTGGCGACGTTGCCGGAGGCCTTGAGCTCCTGGAATTCCGGAGCATCGGAGACGCCGAGGCGGATCCAGAGTCCCAGCGCGACGAGCAGAGCGGAGGCGAGGAAGGGGATGCGCCAGCCGAAGGCTTCGAACTGTTCGTCGGTGAGCAGGCTCTGGACGGTGAAGAAGGCGCCGGTGGCCAAAAGCATTCCCGCGGCGGAGCCGATCTGGGTGAAGGAGCCGAACAGTCCGCGCTTGCTCGCCGGTGCGTGTTCGACCGAGAGCAGTGCCGAGCCGCCCCATTCCGCTCCGGCTGAGAGTCCCTGCACGATGCGCAGGACGACGAGGGCAGCAGCTGCCCACCAGCCGATCGCGTTGAAGTTCGGGACGAGTCCGATGAGCGTCGACGCGATTCCCATGGACAGCAGGGAGACGACGAGAAGAGCCTTTCTGCCCACCCGATCGCCGAGATGGCCGGCGATGATGCCGCCCAGTGGTCGGGCGAAGAAGCCGACGGCGAGGCTGGCGAAGGCGGCGAGGCTGCTGCCCAGCTCACTGTGGCTGGGGAAGAACTGGACATTGAAGATCAGGGCTGCTGCGGTGCCGTAGAGGTAGAAGTCGTACCACTCGATCGTCGTTCCGGCGAAGGCCGAGGCGAGCACCCGCTTCTTTCCCGACAGGAGCCGCTGCGGTGGGTCCTGGGTTCTCGGTGCGGTGACCGAAGTCTGCGTCATGTGATGCTCCTCTGCGGCGGGGTTCGGGCGGCTCGCGGCCAGACGAGTCCGTGTTTCGCTGAGCAATCTATGCCCGGACGTCGCCGTCACCGGCGCTTTTGTGTCACGTCCTGACGCTCAGCGTCATATGTGGTCATAAGTCGTCTTCGTATGACCTTGGCCACGACGGAAACGCTTCCGCTTTGCAATGATCGACTTCATAGGCACGCGCAGACGGCCTCGTCTACATTGTCTGCTCAACAGATCAGCAGGCGCCCGAGACTCCGACGACCGCACGAAGACAGAGGTGAAGGAATGACACTCTTGGCAGACCCCACCACACAAGCACCGGCACCGGTGACCCCCGCAACACCTGAGACCCTCCGCGAGACCTTCTCCCACTTCCCTCAGGGCGTCGCCTTCATCGGGGCCGAGGTCGATGCGGCGCCCCTGGGCCTCGTCGCCTCCACCCTCACCGTCGGCGTCTCCCTCGACCCACCGCTGGTCAGCGTCGCGATCCAGAACTCATCGACCACCTGGCCCACCCTGCGCCGGGCGCCCGAGCTCGGGATCTCCCTGCTCGGCACCGACCAGGAGCACCTGGCCAGGCAGCTGGCAGCGAAAGACCGCAGCCGACGCTTCACCGGCGTCAGCCCCGAAGTCACGGCCGGAGGCGGACTGACGATCCCCGGCAGCTCCGCATTCCTCTGGACTCGTCTCTACGAAGAGGTCGCAGCCGGTGACCATACCGTGGCCCTGCTCGAGATCCTCGGCACCCGCAACGACGACGGACCCGAGGCTCTGGTCTTCCACCGCAGCGAGTTCAAAGGCCTGCGCGTCTCCTGACCCTGCCTGACCACGGCGCCCCACCCTTGACTCTGATTCGAACTCATGTTCGAATGAAGTCATGCGGTGGAACGAAGTGAGTGACGGCACCGGCTCGAGCTCCCCGGTCCTCTTCGGAACGAAGGGACTGATCCGGTCGGTGCAGACGCCGGAATTCTCAGGAATCACCTTCCACGAGGTGCTGGCGAAGTCCGCTCTCAACGGCGTCCCGCGATCGAGTTCGATGCCGTTCTCCTGGACGGTCAACCCCTACCGCGGCTGCTCGCACGCCTGCGTGTACTGCTTCGCAAGGAACACCCACCGCTACCTCGATCTCGACTCCGGGACGGACTTCGATCGCCAGGTTGTCGTCAAGGTCAATGTCGCCGAAGTCCTCGCCGCCGAACTGGCACGCCCGAAGTGGGCGCGTGACCATGTCGCCCTGGGCACGAACACCGACCCCTATCAGCGGGCCGAAGGCCGCTACTGCCTGATGCCGGGAATCATCACTGCCCTGGCCGAGCAGTCGACACCGATGTCGATTCTGACCAAGGGCACACTGCTGCGCCGCGATCTGCCGCTGCTGGCCCGCGTCGCCGAAGACGCTCCGGTGGAGATCAACATGTCGATCGCCGTCCACGACGACGCCCTGCAGCAGAGCATCGAGCCCGGCACGCCGACGACGAAGGCCCGACTGGCCACCGTACGCGCGGCCGCCGAGCTCGGATTCGACGTCACCGTCTTCATGATGCCGATCATGCCGAAGCTCACCGACTCCCGCGACCACCTCGAGTCCGCACTCCGAGCAATCAAGGACGCGGGTGCCGAACGAGTCGTCTACGGGGCGCTGCACCTGCGTCCAGGCGCCCGCGAATGGTTCTTCGAATGGCTCGAACGCGAACACCCCGAGCTCCTCCCCCGCTACCGCACGATGTATGCCCGGTCCCCCTACGTGTCGAAGGAGTATCGACGATGGCTCGGTGAGCGCATCAACCCGCTCATCGACCGCTTCGGACTGCGAGGCCGCAGCGATGACGATTACCCGGCGACCTCCCTGATGCGCGGACGCAGGGAATCGAACCGAACCCCGCATCAGACAAACCTGCAGACGGCACCGGCCCAGCAGTTCGCCGCCCCGGCGCAGCAGGCGCTGTTCTGAATCGGACCGGAATATCCGCGCGTCGGGCGCGGTTGGCACTCATATGAAGATTGAGATCTGGTCGGACATCGCCTGCCCCTGGTGCTATATCGGAAAACGTCGCTTCGAGGATGCCCTCGATGGCTTCGCTCACGGGGACGACGTCGATGTCCAATGGCGCAGTTTCCAGCTCGATCCGAGCCTGCCCGATCACTTCGACGGCACCGAGACCGAATACCTCAGCCAGATGAAGGGCATGCCCGCCGCTCAGGTGCGGCAGATGTTCGACCATGTCACAGAGCAGGCTGCCGGAGTCGGCCTGAACTACGACTTCGATTCGATCGTCGTGGCCAACAGCTTCACCGCCCATCGCTTCCTCCACTTCGCCAAGACCCACGGGCTCATGTCACAGGCCAAGGAAGCTCTGCTGTCGGGGCACTTCGAGAAGGGGCGCGACATCGGTGACATCGATTATCTCGCCGAGGTGGGGCGTGAGATCGGCCTCGATTCCGACGAAGTCCGACGTGTCCTCGCAACCGATGAGTACTCCGAGGAGGTGCGGTCCGATATCAATGAGGCCCGCTCGCTCGGCGCCAACGGCGTCCCGTTCTTCGTCATCGACCGCAAGTACGGCATCTCCGGGGCACAGCCGGCCGACGTCTTCACCCAGGCCCTCGAGACGGCATGGGATGAGGGCCAGAAGCTCACCGTGCTCGCCGGCCCTCCGCAGTCAACCGACAAAGACAAGGCAGATGAACTCACCGAGGGCGCAGTCTGCGGCCCGGACGGCTGCCACTAAAAGCCCCCCTCCCCTTAATTGCTACCTGACGGCGGCCCAGCAACCTCGCGCGAGGTTGCTGGGCCGCCGTCAGGTAGTAATTGGGTCAGGGGCGGGGGACGATGGTCGTGTACCTGAAGTGCTCCTCGCAGAGCCTTCCCGCCGCTGCGGCGTCTCCGGCGGCGATCGCCTCGACGATCGCAGCGTGGTCGTCCACAGCGTGGTCGAAGAGCTCTGGAGAGAACGGGTCGTGACGGAAACCGGCGTTGATCTTCGTATCGAGGTCGATGGCCATGCGCACGAGTTCCGGGTTGTGCCCGGCACGGGCGATGGCGAAGTGGAACTGCGCGTCGGCAGTGCGGGCGGCGGCCGCCTCGGCGCGTTGCGAATAGACCTCGGCCAGTTCCCGGAGCTCGCTCAGCTCCTCCTCGGTGCGTCGCAGTGCGGCTGTCGCCGCTAGAGAATTCTGGAAGACGGCGCGGGCGTCGAGCAGGTTCCGCCGTTCGGCATGGAATTCGTCGATTCTGCCGGCCATGGGAGCCAGCGCCTCGGGGCGGGCGGTCTTGACGAACGTCCCTCCCCCGCGTCCACGGCGGCGCTCGACGACTCCGAGACGCTCTAACCGCAGCAGAGCTGCGCGCACGCTGGAACGGGACACCTGCAGATCCGCGGCCAACGTGCGTTCACCCGGCAGCAGGGTGCCTTCCGGCAGCGCTCCGACGGCGATTCCGGAGAGGATATGGTCGGCGATCTGCTGCGGCGCGCTCGTCAGGCTCACCACTTCGCCCAGTCCAGCGAACTCGTGGCCCGCCGATGTCGTGTCGTCGCTCAATCTGCCTCCCGCTTCCTTGGCACGGCTGCTTCCGATTCTAAACTCCACCGGCACCGCACCACGGCATCGACAGGCGACCGGGCAGCGGGACAAAGCCGCGTTTCCAGCATAGGATCGACACCATCATGACTGTTCACACTCGCCTGCTCACGCCCGGCACCGTTTCGCCCGAACGCGGTGTGCCGAAGGACATCCCCCGCCCAGAGTACGTCGGTCGCGCCGACGCCGATGAAGGCCGGGGAAACAATTTCTACAGCCCCGAGGAGGTCGAGGTGGTCCGGGCGGCCGGCCGGATCGCGGCCAATGCCCTGGCTGCCGTCGGCGAGATGATCGTCCCCGGCATCACGACCGACGACATCGACAGGGTGGCGCACGAGTTCATGTGCGATCATGGAGCGTACCCGTCGACGCTGAGCTATCGCGGTTTCCCGAAATCCGTGTGCACCTCCGTCAATGAGGTGATCTGCCACGGCATCCCCGATTCGACCGTCATCGAAGGCGGCGACATCGTCAATGTCGATATCACCGCCTACTACCAGGGCATGCACGGAGACACGAACTACACATTCACCGCCGGAGACGCCGATGAGGAGTCCCGTCTGCTCATCGAACGCACCTACGAGTCGATGATGCGAGGAATCAAGGCGGTCAAGCCGGGGCGTCAGATCAACGTCATCGGACGGGTGATCGAGAAGTACGCGAAGCGCTTCGACTATGGAGTCGTGCGCGACTACAGCGGGCACGGCGTCGGACGCGAATTCCACTCCGGGCTCATCATCCCGCACTATGACGCGGCTCCCGCCCACGCGGAGACGATGGAACCGGGAATGATCTTCACGATCGAACCGATGCTCAACCTCGGCACGATCGACTGGGACGTTTGGGATGATTCCTGGACCGTGGTGACGAAGGATCGCAAGCGCTCCGCTCAGTTCGAGCACACGCTGGTGGTGACCGAATCCGGTGCCGATATCCTGACTCTGCCCGATGCCGACACCGCGATTGCCGCCGGACCCGCACATGAGGAGAGCTGAAATGAGCGCGGAGACCTCACCACGCTTTGCGATCGGAATCGACATCGGCGGCACCGGGATCAAAGCGGCACTCGTCGACACGGTGACGGGCAAGCTGCCGTTCAAGCGGCTGCGCGAGCTCACTCCGAAGCCGAGCACCCCGGATGCCGTGGCTGCGACGATCGCCACGGTGTTGGATGCGCTGAGCGAACGTGCCGTCGAACTCGAACTCGTCGCCGACCGTGCCGCTATCGACTCCCTTCCGGTCGGCTGCGGATTCCCCGGCGTCATCCGCGAAGGACTCGTCGAATACACGGCGAACCTCGACCAGAGTTGGATCGGTTCGCCCATCGCCGACATCATCGGCGAGAGCACGGGCCACACCGTGTACTTCCTCAACGACGCCGATGCCGCCGGACTGGCCGAGATGACCTTCGGGGCCGGACGCAAGCACCGGAAGAAGACGGTGCTGCTGACGACGCTGGGCACGGGAATCGGAACCGCACTGTTCACTCAGGGCAGGCTGGTCCCGTACACCGAACTCGGCCATATCGAGATGAACGGCGCCGATGCCGAGACACAGGCAGCGGAATCGGTCAGGACCAGGCTGGGACTGACCTATCCGGAATGGTCGGCTCGGCTGCAGCAATACTATGCCCAGATTGAGCTGCTGGTCGCGCCCGACGTCATCATCGTCGGCGGAGGTGTCTCGAAGTCCCATGACCAGTTCCTGCCGCTCATCAGGACGCGGGCGAAGCTCAAGGCGGCGAAGCTGTACAACAACGCCGGAATCGTGGGAGCCGCGATGATCGCGGTCAACGACGGAAAGGCGAAGGTCCGTCGCAGTCCGTCTTGAGAGGACACAGCAGAAGACGCTGAGAATGAGGACAGGCCACCGATAAGCCGGGTTCTGTCGACGAGTCGGTTGCCCTTCTCGCCTGACGGTCATCTATCTGGGACCGATGTTGCCACCGGCCTCAAGCAATCCACCCGACGACTCGGCGAGCAGCCTCGAACGTCGTCTGTCTGATCTTGCTCCGGATGGGGTTTACCCAGCAGCGACGGTCACCCGCCGCCCTGGTGGTCTCTTACACCACCGTTTCACCCTTACCCAGTCGGAACTGGGCGGTCTGCTTTCTGTTGCACTGGCCCGCGGGTCGCCCCGGGTGGGTGTTACCCACCATCCCTACTCTGTGGAGCCCGGACGTTCCTCAGCCCTCGCGAAGAGAGCCGCGACCGTCTGGTGACCTGTCCTCAAGCATCCCAGTGTAGTCGCTCCGCGACTCCCCCACGCACACGGCACCCACACGCGGCGGAGGCCGGAGACCGAGCGTGATCAACCTCATCCGCACCCGGTCCCAGCCGCGTCACTGCGTGATCATACGATGGGGTGGTGAAGATCCTGCTGCCGCCCTCCGAGGGCAAGACTCCGTCGCCGACCGGTCCCACGCTCGATCTCGACGGTCTCTCGGCTCCGGAACTCACTACGAAGCGCAAGCGTGTGCTCGCTGCGCTGAAGAAGGTCTCGAAGCGCCGAGATGCCCTCGAGAAGCTCGGCGTCGGCGCGTCGCTCTCCGCGGACGTCGATCGGAACACCGTCCTCGATGAGATCCCCTGTGCCCCCGCGCTGCTCACCTATTCCGGTGTGCTCTATGAAGCGATGGGTGCTGGCGAACTGGTGGCGCAGTCGAACGATGACGATAAGCTGCGGGACCGCCTCCACGACGTCCACGTATTCTCCGCCCTGTTCGGCCGGGTGCACGGACTCGATGAGATCCCCGCTTACCGGCTGGCGATGAAGACCGATCTGGGGACCTTGGGAAAGCTGACATCCTATTGGAAGCCGGTTCTGGCGAAGTCCTGCTCCCTCGACCCCGCCGAGGTGGCCCTCGACTGCCGCTCGAGCGATTACCGGTCCGTGTGGCCGGGTCCCACCGATCAGGTCGTCACCATGGGCGCGGTGTCCGTCAGCGGCGGGAAACGTCGCGTCGTCTCCCACTGGGCGAAGTTCTATCGAGGCGAGTTCGCCGGTCGGCTGCTCTCCGCTGATCGTGCCCTGCCGGAGACGGCTGAAGACCTTGTGTCCCGGGCCGAGGAGTTCTATGAGGTTGAATTCACAGCCTCGACGAGCGCGAAGTCGGCGAACCTCATGATCGTCCTCCGCGACTGAGAGGCTCGTCAACAGCGACTCTGTCCTTCAACGTCGACGAGATCAGTCGAGGTAGGATCAGCTGCGGCGCAGCAGCACTGCCTCGCATTCTTCGCATTCATAGGTTTCGTTGGCATCGGCGCCGAGCATTCCGTGCCAGGCTGCTCCGCCGATCTCCTGTCCGCACGCCTGACAGTTCGGACCATTGAGCAGGGCGGCTCCGGGACCGCCCTGCCGGACATTGGCATCGAATGTCGTGAGCAGCTGCTGCGGCAGCTCGCTCCTCGCGCCCGACGCCGCTGCCTCGTTCTCGGCGATGAGTTCCCGCAGTTCGGCCTTCCTGTCCTTCACCGCAGTCTGCACCTCTTTGCCAGAGGCCGTGACTTCGGCGATTCGGTCATCGACTGCCGCGAGTTCGTCTTCAGCGGCTTCGAGCTTCTCCATCTCCTCCAGCTGCGATTCTTCGAGTTCGGCGACCCGAGCTTCGTGACCGGCGATCTCCTCTTGCAGATTCACCATGTCTCTGCTGGTCAGACCGGTTCCGTCGTTGAGCTCGGCGGTCTTCTTCTCGATCTTCGACCGCTGTGCTTCGATGAGTCCGGTGGCTTCGGTGATGGCGTCCTGATGGCCGTCGACGACAGCGGCGGCCTCGGTCCGCTTCTCTCCGAGCTCCTTGTGGCGGGAGATGAGCTCCTGCAGCTCTTCTGCCCTCTTCGGGTTGTCATGTTCGAACTGGAGGGCGCGCCCGTGGGCGGTGAGTTCGATGAGGGTCTGCAGCGCAGTTCTCTGGCTGTCGGTGATGAGCATCGTCGGTCTCCTTGTCAGTACCGTTCGACCCAGGGGTCGGTGTTGACTGCCGAGTGCTGCAGCGAGACAGTGAACCCGCGCCGCGCGAATTCGGTCTCGAGTGCCTCGGCCGCCGCATTCAGCCAGACCGTCTCAGACGCCCAGTGGGAGAGGTCGATGAGCGAGAGTCCGCGCTCTCGACGATTCGCCGCATCAAGCGCCTCGGTGGCCGGGTGATGGCGGAGGTCGGCGGTGACGTAGACGTCGGCGCCGCTGGCCCTGACCTCGTCGAACAGCGAGTCGCCGGCGCCGCCGCAGACCGCGACACGAGTCGCTGTCGCAGCGGGATCGCCGGCGATCCGCACACCGGTCGTGGTGCGCGGCAGCTGCGCGGCCAGTCGCCTGGCAAGGTCCCGGACCGGTGTGGGCCGGTCGAGGTCGCCGACGCGGCCGATCCCGGTCGGCAGCGAGCCGCGTCCCGAATCATCAGCCTCGTCATGCGGGGACAGTGGCTGCGCTTCCTCGATCCCCAAGAGTGAGATGAGCACATCGGAGACTCCGCCGCGGGCCGAATCGGCGTTCGTGTGCGCATTGAACAGCGCAATATCGTTGCTGATGAGAGTGTGGACGGCTCCTCCCTTCAAAGTTGCGGCGTTCACCGAATTCACGGGTTTGAGCATGAGCGGATGATGGTTGAACACCAGGTCTGCGCCGAGTACGACGGCCTCGGCGATCACGGCGTCCATAGGATCAAGAGCCAAGAGGATCGATCGGACCTCGGCGTCGGGGTCGCCGACGGCCAGTCCTACGGAATCCCAGGACTCGGCCAGGGCAGGTGGCCACAGTGAGTCGAACACCTCTACGCAGTCACTCACCTTCGGATGTCTCATGCCCCCACACTATTACATCCGAACCGAGACACATCGCCGGCAGCGTGGGACCGAGGACCCTGCCCAGAGATCAGCCGACGATTTTCGCCGAACGTGATCTGGCTCATATATTTGGATCATGACAACTACACGCGCCTCCTCCGAATCACCCGTCATCAGAACCTCGTCCACGGTCTCTGATCTCATCCGACGCAGCGCCGGCCGTTTCCCCACCGATACAGCCATCGAATTCGGCGACCGAACCTGGACCTATGCAGAACTCGACTCTGCCGTGACCGCAGTGGCCCGCGAACTGGTTCGTCTCGGCGTGACCAAGGGCGACCGTGTCGCCGCCTATGGGAAGAACTCCGACGTCTTCGTCCTCCTCTATCTCGGCTGCGCCCGCGCCGGGTTCATCCACGTGCCGGTCAATTATCAGCTGAAGAGCGACGAACTCGACTACATCCTCAGCAACTCCGGTGCCGAGATCGTCTTCGCCGACTCCGACCTCAAGTCCGCCGTCACCTCAACCCCGACCGGAGCCGAGGCGCAGGTGATCGACTTCGCCGATCTCGTTCCAGTCGCCACCGCGGAGGACATCGCCCCTGCCGGCAGCGCAGAATTCTCCGTCGACGACACGGACGTGGCACAGCTGCTCTACACCTCCGGCACCACCTCGGCGCCGAAAGGTGCGGTGATGACCCATCGTGCCCTTCTGCACGAGTACCTGTCGTCCCTGATGTCCCTCGACTTCGCCGCGACCGATCGTGCCGTCCATGCCCTGCCGCTCTATCATTCCGCGCAGATGCACGTCTTCCTGCTGCCGCTTCTGTCGATCGGCGCGCACAACATCATCGTCCCCGCGCCCGTGCCCGAGCAGCTGCTCGCCATCTTCGAGGAACGGAAGGTCAATTCGTTCTTCGCCGCCCCCACCGTCTGGGTGGCGTTGGCCAACAGCCCCGACCTCGAAACACGCAACCTCGACAGCCTCCACAAGGCCTACTACGGAGCTTCGATCATGCCCGGACCGATCCTCGAGCGCCTGCGCCGGCGGCTTCCGCAGCTGGGTTTCTACAACTGCTTCGGCCAGTCGGAGCTGGGCCCGCTGTGCACTGTGCTGCGTCCCGAGGAACACGACGATCACCCGGGTTCGGCCGGTCGCCCGGTGATGTTCGTCGAGACCCGCGTCGTCGACGCCGCCGGTGACGACGTCGGCCCCGGCGAGGAGGGCGAGATCCTCTACCGGTCGCCGCAGCTGTGCGAAGGCTACTGGAACCGGCCGGAAGCCACCGCCGAGGCGTTCGACAACGGCTGGTTCCATTCCGGGGACCTCGTCAAGGTCGCCGAGGTGGCTGTGGTCGGGATCGCCGATGAGAAGTGGATCGAGGCGGTGGCCGCCTTCGTCGTCCTCAAGGACGGACAGCCGCCGCTGTCGGCCGATGATGTCATCGGTCACGTCAAGTCCCGCTTGGCCGGGTTCAAGGTGCCCAAGCGGGTGGAGTTCGTTGCCGAACTGCCGAAGAACTCAGCCGGGAAGATCCTCAAGCGCAGCCTGCGCCAAGCCTGAGGGCACGCGGACGCTCAGGCATTGGCGACTTCTGCGGTACCTGCGCCGCGTCGGCGGATGACGGGATCGGTGTGGGCGGCCGCCTCGGCGGAGGTCTGCCGATCGGAACAGCAGCCCGCTTCCCCACCGCATCCTGCAACGGATTCCTCTGTCCGGGCCTCCCCGCCCTCCTGACCGAGGATGGTGAATCCGTTGTCGCGGATCATGGCGAGGTCATCGGCGGCGGCTTGGCCCTCGGCGGTGAGATAGTCGCCGAGGAAGATCGAGTTGGCCAGCTGCAGCGCCATCGGCTGGAGGGATTTGAGGTGGATCTCGCGACCGCCGGCCAGTCGGATCTCACTGTCGGGGCAGACGAAGCGGGCCGTCGCGACGATCTTCATGCACTGCATGGGCGTGAGGTTCCATTGTCCCTCGAGCGGCGTGCCGTCGAATGGAACGAGGAAGTTGATCGGGATCGACTCGGATCCGAGGGCCTTGAGCGCGAACAGCGCCTCGACGATCTGCTCGTCGCTTTCGCCGAGCCCGACGATGAGGCCGCTGCAGGGTGAGAGTCCAGCCGCCTTGGCGTGTTCGACGGTATTCGTCCGGTCCTCGTAGGTGTGGGTCTTGACAATATTGTCGTGGAAGGATTCCGCGGTGTTGATGTTGTGGTTGTAGGCATCGGCGCCGGCTTCCTTGAGCGCCTCGGCCTGACCTTCCTTGAGGATGCCCAGACACGCACACACCTCGACTTCGGGATTCTCGTCTTTGAGGCGTTCGACGATCTCACCGACGCGGCCCACGTCGCGACGGCTCGGTCCACGACCGCTGGCGACGAGGCAGACGCGCGACGCCCCGCCGCCGATGCCCATACTCGCCTGATCCATGGCATCGTCGGTGCTCAGCCACGAGTATTTGAGGATCTCGGCCTTCGACCCCAGTGACTGTGAGCAGTAGGTGCAGCTTTCCGGGCACATTCCCGATTTGAGGTTGACGAGATAGTTCAACTTGATCGTCATGCCGAAGTGCTCTCGGCGGAGTCGCGATCCGGCATGGACGAGACCGAACAGCTCCTTATCCGGCGTAGCCAGGAGAGCGAGTGCGTCGGATTCAGTGGCTGGCTCCCCCGTGGAGAATGGACTCGGCGAGCCGTTCGGGGTTCACGTTCTGGTCAGGGTTCACAGTCGTCATCGATTGATCCTTTGTCTCCGGGCGATTGAACAAGGACAGAATCGGCCCAGCTCAGATCTCCTGAACACTGTTCAAAGCGCTATCAGAATGCTGAACCCGCCTTCCGGAGCAGGGTCCTCAGACACACCGGCCATACCGGATCGTCAGCGTTCGAGTCGGCGTGCCGGCGGGCTGGAGCATAGAATTCTTTCGCCGGCCCCGAGCGCTGCCCGACCGCCGGCCAACGACCCAGTACAGGGAAGAACGGAACGAGGAGCACAATGGCGGAGTCGGCACCCACGGACACTCGCGAAGGAACAGGCAGTCGCCGCGGCTGGCGTCTGCACGGAGACGGGCGGACGATCGCTCCCGGAGAGAGGGTTCTGCCGGAAGAGCGTCTGAGTTGGCCGCGGACCATCAGCATCGGTGCACAGCATGTCGTGGCGATGTTCGGCGCGACGTTCCTCGTGCCCCTGCTCACCGGGTTCCCACCGTCGACGACGCTGTTCTTCACCGCCATCGGCACGCTGCTGTTCCTGCTCATCACGAAGGGCATGATGCCCTCCTACCTCGGTTCGTCGTTCGGGCTGCTCGCTCCGATCGGGGCCGTCACGGGGTTCTCGGCAACGGCCGGAGAGGACCTCGAACCTCATGCCATGGCGTTGGCTCAAGGTGGAATCATCTCGGTGGGAGTCACCTTGGCGCTCGTCGGGCTCGTGGTCCATTTCGTCGGCGTCCGATGGATCGAAGTGACCATGCCCCCAGTGGTGACCGGGGCCATTGTGGCCCTCATCGGGCTAAACCTGGCTCCGGCCGCCTGGGATTGGGTCAAGGCCGCTCCCCTGACCGCCGTGATCACGATCGTCGCGATTCTGCTGACCACGGTGCTCTTCCGCGGGATGCTCGGCCGACTCTCGATCCTCATCGGCGTCCTGGTCGGCTATGGTGCGGCATGGCTGCAGGGTGACCTCGACTTCTCCACCGTCTCGAAAGCCGACTGGGTGGGACTGCCCGCGTTCCATGCACCGGCGTTCGATCTCGGCTACCTCGGCCTGTTCCTGCCCGTCGTCCTCGTCCTCATCGCCGAGAACATCGGCCATGTGAAATCGGTCGCCGCAATGACTGGCCGCGACCTCGATCACCTGACGGGCCGGACGCTTTTCGCCGACGGTTTCTCCACCATCCTTGCCGGATCCGGCGGCGGTTCGGGAACGACGACCTATGCCGAGAACATCGGCGTCATGGCAGCCACGCGCATCTTCTCCACTGCCGCCTACCTGTGCGCGGCGATCATCGCCCTCGTCCTCAGCATGCTGCCGAAGTTCGGTGAGATCATCGCGACGATCCCTCCCGGGGTCCTCGGCGGAGCTGCGACCGTGCTGTACGGAATGATCGGCATGCTCGGCGTGCGGATCTGGGTGGAGAACAAGGTCGACTTCTCCAACCCGATCAACCTCAACACTGCCGCGGTCTCGCTCATCGTCGCCATCGCGAACTTCACCTGGACCTCGGGCGGACTGCAGTTCGAAGGCATCGCCCTGGGCACCGCCTCGGCGATCATCATCTATCAGGTGATGAAGGCGATCGCCCGGTGGCGGGGCACGGATCCCGACATCGTCGCGGAGAACTTCGCCGAGGCGGCTGACCGAACCGATGCCGGCTCCCGGAAGCCAGGCTCACCCTCCTGAGCGCGAGTCGTGAAGATGGGGGTGCGCTGCATTCGTGCAGCGCACCCCCATCGCGACGGTGATCGGCTGTGAATGCAGAAGTGCCGCAACCTCGCCTGAGCGATGCTGCGGCACTTTCCCTTGGTCGGGATAGCGGGATTCGAACCCACGACCTCCTCGTCCCGAACGAGGCGCGCTACCAAGCTGCGCTATATCCCGTGACCAGGAACTACTATAGCGAGGGGAACGCGATCTGAAAAATCGGGAAGGGCCGCTGCACGAGAATGAAAGGTATGTCTCATTGGCACTGACAGCCGAAAGCATCACCACCACTGCGTTGAGCATCCTTTCGCAGTACGGTCTGGGCGATCTGTCCATGCGCCGACTCGCCCGCGAACTCGACGTTCAGCCTTCTGCGCTGTACTGGCACGTCAAGGACAAGCAGTCACTGCTCATCCTCATTTCGCGTTCGCTCAAAGCCGAAGTCGATACTCTCTGTCCCGCCACCATCGATCCACTCGCCGCCGCGATGTCACTTCGCGAGGTGCTGCTGAAATACCGTGACGGTGCCGAGATCGTGCTGCTCGGCTATTCGATCGCCCCAACGGATGTCACTCCGCAGGCGCTGACGACCGATCGGCTGGGAGCCGAACTCTCTCATGGAATCCTCACGCTCACTCTCGGTTCCGTGGCCGTCGAACAGAACCGCAGACTCTTCGACGTCGACCCCGCCGATGCAGCAGAGAACTTCGCAGCCAATGCGGCGCGGCTGCTGCGATCCTCCCGGTCACAGATCTGATCCTCACCGTGACCACCGGCGCTCCCGTTTCGCTGCTCACCCTCGGGTATGGCATACTGATCAAGCGCTGTCGCAGTCGTCGACGACGCAGGTGGGGCCTATAGCTCAGTTGGCTAGAGCATCTCGTTTACACCGAGAGGGTCGGGGGTTCGAGTCCCTCTGGGCCCACCGTGAAGGCATCCTGTGAGCACGGGGTGCCTTTTCCATATTTCGCCCCGAATCTCGCCGAGGCGGGGCTGGCGCTGAATCGAAATCCGCCGAGGCGGGGTCGGAGTCGCAGACCGGCCCCGGAGTCGAATACCAGGACCGGAGTCGATCACCCCTTGTCGATCTCCGTACG
Organism: Brevibacterium sp. H602; assembly: GCF_051172395.1. NCBI lineage: Bacteria > Bacillati > Actinomycetota > Actinomycetes > Micrococcales > Brevibacteriaceae > Brevibacterium > Brevibacterium sp. H602. The sequence continues at coordinate 78,422 of NZ_JBPIZD010000001.1, forward strand.
GATCGTGAGCAGGAATGCCGCATCGGTCAGGGCTTCCACCGAGTGCTTCTGAGGGGGAATGGCGATGAGTTCTCCGGCGCTCAGTTCCCAGGTCTCATCGGCCGTCACCATCCGCACCTGACCTGTCACGACCTGCAACGTCGCTTCCGGTGGGGAATCATGTTCTGCGAGCTCGGCACCCGCTCGCATTGTGAGCAGGGCCTGCCGAAGATAGGTTCCGGTGAACACGCCCTTAGCGGCCCGCCCGCTGCGTACCCCGCGAGCCTTCTCCAGCAGCTCTGCGCTGAGACTCTCCAGGTTCTGTGCGGACGCCTGTTGGGTCATCGTGAATTCCTTCCTCAGTGGTGTACAGCTCGGAGGCTTGCTTCCTTCCTCAGCGTAATCTCGATTTCCCACTGTGGTGATAGTTTCGATGCGGAATCATCGAAGCGACTGAGAGGTATTGCTGTGGCAGACGAACCCGTCATCGACGTCCGGAACATACCGAAGCCGGAGCGGCATCCGCTCATCATCAAGGCGTATGAGGAACTCGAGGTCGGCACAGGCCTGATCCTCGTCAACGATCACGTACCCGAAGGCCTGCGTGTGGAGATGGTCCGCGAGTTCGCCGGTGCGGTCGGTTGGGAGCCGTTGCAGAGCACAGAGGGTGAAGCTCGGGTGCGCATCGTCCGTCGCGCCGGCACACCGGCCCCTCGCGTCGTCCTCGACGTCACCGAACTCAGCGATACCGCCGAGGACTCCGGATCCGTCTGGCAGCTGCCGACGCAGCGGCGTGACCTCGACGCGAATGTCATTGCCTTGGTCCCCGGCGGGGAGATCCGAGAACATACCGGTCCGTCTCTCGACGTCCTCATCCACGTCCTCGCCGGTGCAGGCATTCTTGAGACCGAAACGGGAACGATCGACCTGACCCCCGGCCAGCTCGTGTGGCTGCCCCGTAAGTCCCGCCGCCGATTCCTCGCCGACGCCGAGGCGGGACTGCAGTACTTCTCTGTCCACCAGCGCAAACAGGGGCTGAGTATCACCGCCCGCACCTGATCACGGACCCGTGATCATCAAACCGGAGTCATCCATCGGCTTCCCACCGGTGCCTGTGATCAGTCGGCCGGTTCCGGATCGTCGGGACGGGCCGCGGCGATGGCAATGAGTCGGCGCAGCACCGCCTCGTCGATGTTCTCCAAACGACGCACATAGACGCAGTCGGCACCCTCTGTGTACTTCCCGAGTTCCGGGAGCAGATACGCCGCCTCGGGCAGGTCCTTGAGTCCGTACAGCGAGAGTTGACTCTTGCGAGGGGAGAACCCTGTCGCGGGCCACTCGCCGTGGTTGCGCGGGTTCACCGGGGATCGATAGTGATAGCGGCCGTAGCCGACGATCGAGGGACCCCACATCACGGGTTCTTCGCCGGTGACCTCGCGGAAGATCGAGTCGAGGGCGAGTCCGTCCTCGCGGCGCTTCTCGGGAGTCACCGAATCGAGGTAGGCGGCGACATCGGCGTCGGTCGGCTGGGTCTTGTTCTCTGCCATGAGGACAGTATGGCAGTTCAGGGCACCTCTGGGATCATTCCTCGGGAATCCAAGCGGAGCCGTCTTCGACACGATAGATGAGGTTCGTGCGTGTATGGGCCACGGCAGGATACCGAGTGAGATAGTCGAGGACGAAGGACTGCACGGCCGCGGTGTCTGTGGCGACGATGTGGAGCAGGTAGTCGTCGGCTCCGGCCATATGGTACATCCGCACCACCCCCGGGAACTTCGGCGCGGCCGCAGTGAACGCGTCGATCTCGGTCCGATCATGCTTGGCCAACCGAATCGAAATGAGCGCCTGCAGGCCGACTCCCAACGCCGTCGGATCGACGTCGATATGGAAGCCGCGGATGACACCGAGCGATCTCAGTCGTTTGAGACGCAGGGACACCGTCGATTCCGAGATGCCGACGGCCGCGGCCAGAACCGCGCCCGATGCGCGTGCATCGGCATTGAGCTCCTGCAGGAGGCGAAGATCGGTGCCATCGAGTGAGACATTCTGCGACATGAGTCACAGTCTCCCATACCTCATCGCAGATTCTCCTGGAGAGCATCGAATACCTGCAGGTCATTGCGCATTCGTTGCGCACGTCGGGAGAACTGGATTGAATACGCTTATGACATCTATGCACCCTGAGACCCGAATGGTCCACGGCGGGATGGACGGTCTCGCAGACGAAGGCGTCCACGTTCCCGCAATCGACCTCTCCACCACCAACCCGGTCAACGATGTCCGCACGGGAGGAGATTCCTATGAGAGCCTCGCTGGAGGCCATGCTCTGAAAGAGGGGGACTCTCCTGTCTACCAGCGGCTCTGGCAGCCCGGTGTGGCACGATTCGAGTCCGCGCTCGCCGAACTGGAGAACGCCGAATCCGCCGTCGCCTTCGCCACTGGAATGGCAGCCATGACCGCTGCGCTCCTCGCCGCGGTCGAGGCTGGCACTCCTCATATCGTCGCCGTTCGCCCACTCTACGGAGGAAGCGATCACCTGCTCGAGTCAGGACTGCTCGGCACCTCGGTGACCTGGGCGAAAGAAGACGAGATCGCCTCGGCGATCCGAGAGGACACCGGCCTCGTCATCATCGAGACTCCGGCCAACCCGAGCCTCGACCTCGTGGACATCGGCGCCGTCGTCGCAGCGGCAGGAGACGTGCCGGTACTGGTCGACAATACCTTCTGCACCCCAGTGCTCCAGCGTCCGCTCGACCATGGGGCAGCTCTCGTGCTGCACAGTGCCACGAAGTACCTCGGCGGTCATGGCGACGCGATGGGCGGGATCATCGCGACGAACAGCGACTGGACGATGCGTCTGCGTCGGGTCCGCGCCATCACCGGAGGGTTGCTGCACCCGATGGGCGCCTATCTCCTGCACCGCGGACTTCGCACGCTGGCAGTGCGGATGCGCGCCGCCCAGGACACCGCAGGCGAACTCGCCCGGCGCCTCCAGACACGCCCCGAGATCGCCAGTGTCCACTACCCCGGTCTCGCCGACTCCGATCCGCGCGGGCTCGTCGGTTCGCAGATGCACGGCGGCGGCGCGATGATCGCCATCGAACTCGCCGGAGGGTTCGAAGCGGCCCGGACCTTCGTCGAACACTGCGATCTCATCGTGCACGCTGTCTCCCTCGGCGGTGCCGATACGCTCATCCAGCACCCGGCCTCGCTCACGCATCGGCCCGTGGCGGCCACCGCGAAACCCGGTGACGGCCTCGTCCGCCTGTCGGTCGGGCTCGAACATGTCGACGACCTCGCCCGAGACCTGTTCACGGCACTCGACGCCATTCGCGACGCTGCCTGAGTCGGAGTTCCGAGACAGCGTCAGAACTTTCTCCTCGTGTCGATCAATCCGGCTCTTGACCTTGACGCTGCGTCAACTTCTAAGCTGTCAGACATGGACTGGTCCATTCAGGAAATCGCACGGCTGACGGGAACGACGAGCCGAACCCTGCGTCATTATGACGCCATCGGTCTGCTGCCGCCGACCTCGATCGCCGCCAACGGCTATCGCTGCTACGACGAAGCGGCTCTGGTGCGCCTCCAGCGCATCCTGCTGCTCAAGGAGCTGGGTCTGCCGTTGACGACGATCGCGGAGGTGCTCGATCGGAGAGACGATCCGGTCGAGGCGCTGTCGCAGCACCTGGTCTCGCTCGGACGCGAGAGAGACAGGCTCGACCGACAGCTCGCCGCCGTCGCCGTCACCATCACACGACTGGAAGCAGGTGAGCCGCTCATGGCTGAAGAGATGTTCGATGGTTTCGACCATCGCGAACACGAAGAGGAAGTGACCAGGCGCTGGGGTGCCGACGCCTACCGGCAAGGAGACGAGTGGTGGTCCAGCCGGTCGCCGGCCGAGAAACGGGAGTGGAAGGCCCGAGTCTCCGCTCTGTCCGAGGATTGGATCGCCGCCGCCGAGGCGGGGGCCCGGCCCGATTCGGACCGCTGCCAGGACCTCGCCCGACGCCATATCGAATGGCTGCGAGCAGTCCCGGGCACGCCCGCCGCTGATCCCGACGGAGACCTCGCAGGATACGTGCGCGGTCTCGGGCAGATGTATGTCGACGACCCGCGGTTCGGCGCGAACTACGGCGGAACCGCGGGAGCCGAACTCGTCAGGGATTCACTCGACCGCTGCCTCGAGGCCAACGGCCTCTGAGTCGATCTGAGTCGAGCAGCACCGGATCAGGACAGTTCGGAGAGCGCCTGTCGGATCTTCTCGGCAGGCGCCTCCAGCTGTTCCGGAGTCTGCATCGGAGCACGGTCAGAGATGTCGAAGTCATCCATCGACGTCGTCGGCAGGACGTGGATGTGCAGGTGCGGAACCTCGTAGCCGACGATGAGGAGGCCGATGCGGTCGCAGTCGAATGCTCGCTTCTGTGCTTCGCCGATCGATTTCGCCACCGCGGTGAGATGAGCGAGAAGGTCCGCATCGGCGTCGATCCAGTGAGAGATCTCGTCGCGCGGGACGACCATGACATGGCCCTCGGTCATCGGAGCGACATCGAGGAATGCGACGCACTTGTCATCCTGATGGACGAAGGTGCCGGGGATCTCTCCGTTGATGATCTTCGTGAACAGCGTGGCCATAAGGTGTCCTCCTCAACAGGCGCCGAAGGTGCCGTCGATCGGCTCTTCGGCGGGGGCTCGATTCTCAGAGGCTGGAAAGGGCTACGGCGAAATCCTCGGAGAAATCCCGAGTCTCGGTACGGGCGACCTTCCTGCCACTCACGATCGTACCCGCAGGTGAGATGACGAAGACTCCTCGTTCGGCGACTCCGTGGACTTGATCGAAGGCGCCGAACGCGCGAGCCGCTTCACCATGGGGCCAGAAATCCGATGCGAGAGTGACGTCTACTCCCGTCTGCCGGGCCCACGCCGCCAAAGTGTACTTGGAGTCGGTTGAGACGACCACGACGTCAACGGCCCGGGAACCCTTTCGCATCCGTTCCTGCCACTTGTCGAGAGCGGCGAGTTCGTCTCCGCAGATCGGAGAGAAGGCGAACGGAACGAATGCGAGCACGCGAGCGGTACGTGGGGCCGCCTCGGTGAGGGTGATGACCGACCCGAGATGATCGGGAAGGGTGAGATCCGGGGCCCGGTCACCGGGCCGCAGGATCATGAATAGTTCTTCTTGCCCACGAGCCGGAATCCGGCCCAGTCATCGGCGGCGCTGACCGTAGAGGTCACATGCATTCCGGCGGTGGGCGCCGCTTCGGAGATGTCGGCCGGGCTGATGTGTCCCGGACGGTTCGCCTTCGGGCTGAGCAGCCACACGACTCCGCCCTCCTTCAATGTGGTCTGGGCGTCGACGAGACCGTCGACGAGGTCATCGTCGTCCGACCGCCACCACATCAGGATCACGTCGTAGACGTCATCCTCTTCGCCATCGGCGATCTTGTCTCCGATGATGTTCTCGATCGCCTCGCAGAGTGCCTGATCGACGTCGTCGTCATAGCCGACCTCTTGCACATAGTCGCCCTTTTTCAAGCCGAGGTTGTGTCCCAGCTCGTTTGCGAGGGTCGAAGTGGAGGATGTCCTTTCAGAAGCGGAGTTGCTCATGCTCGTATTCTTCCGCCAACAGTGGTCAAGGTGCAAATAATCGGCGCGCCCGCGCGCGGCAAGCGCACTCAAACGGCACTCAATCAGCACACCCGACCGTGAACCTGTCGGCACAGTGTGCAGATGCGTCAGAGAGATCACAACTTCGCGGGAGCGCGAAGTTCGGCTGGGAGTACTAGGCTGACAGGTAGATCGGGTGGCCTCTGGGCTCAGACAACCTGCGGAGCACACACCATCCGATGGTCATGATCTCTACACCAAAGAAGATCGTGGAGCTGAAGAGAGGACCACATCGTGGACAATCGGAATCAGGGCGGGCCCATCCTCAACGGGCTGCCCAGCCAGGTGCCCGACATCGACCCGGAGGAGACCGCCGAATGGCTGGCCTCCCTCGATGGCCTCATCGACGAGGGCGGTCGGACTCGAGCACGCTATGTCATGCTGCGCATGCTCGAGCGCTCTCGCCAGAAGCAGATCGGCGTGCCCAGCCTCACCGCCACCGACTACGTCAACACCATCGGTCCGGAGAACGAACCCTGGTTCCCCGGAGACGAAGAGGTCGAACGCCGCTACCGTCGCTGGAACCGCTGGAATGCCGCCATGCTCGTCCACCGCGCTCAGCGTCCCGGGGTGGAGGTCGGCGGGCACATCTCCACCTACGCCTCCTCGGCGACCCTCTACGAGGTCGGCCTCAACCACTTCTTCCGCGGCAAGGACCATCCGGGCGGCGGCGACCACATCTTCTATCAGGGCCACGCCTCCCCCGGCATGTATGCCCGTGCCTATCTCGAGGGCCGGATGAGCGCCGAACAGCTCGACGGCTTCCGTCAGCAGCAGTCGCACTTCATCGACGGCAAGCCGCAGGGACTGCCGTCCTACCCTCACCCGCACCAGCTGCCCGACTTCTGGGAGCATCCGACGGTGTCGATGGGTCTGGGACCGATGAACGCGATCGCGCAGGCGCAGTTCGACAAGTACCTGCACAACCGTGGGATCAAGGACACCTCGCAGCAGCAGACCTGGGCCTTCCTCGGTGACGGCGAACTCGATGAGCCGGAGAGCCGCGGCATGCTCCACGTCGCTGCCTTCGAAGAGCTCGACAACCTCAACTTCGTCATCAACTGCAACCTGCAGCGTCTCGACGGACCCGTCCGCGGCAACGGCAAGATCATGCAGGAACTCGAGTCGTACTTCCGCGGTGCCGGCTGGAACGTCATCAAGGTCGTCTGGGGACGGGAATGGGACGCACTGCTGGCCAAGGACCGCGACGGCGCGCTCGTCAACCTTATGAATGCCACCCCCGACGGCGACTACCAGACCTACAAGGGTGAGTCCGGCGGCTTCGTGCGCGACAACTTCTTCGGCCGCGACCCGCGGACGAAGGCGATGGTCGAGGACTACAGCGACGAGCAGATCTGGAACCTCAAGCGCGGCGGGCATGACTACCGAAAGGTCTTCGCCGCCTACAAGGCCGCGATGGAGCACACCGGACAGCCCACCGTCATCCTCGTCAAGACGGTCAAGGGCTACTCGCTCGGACCGCACTTCGAGGCCCGCAACGCCACGCACCAGATGAAGAAGCTCACGGTCGACGATCTCAAGCTCGCCCGCGACCACTTCCAGATCCCGATCTCGGACAAGGAGCTCGAAGACAACCCGAAGCTGCCTCCGTACTACCACCCGGGCGTCGACGCACCCGAGATCAAGTACATGCAGGAGCGTCGCGCGGAGCTCGGCGGATACTCCCCCGAGCGTCGGTCGACTCATATCGATCTCAAACTGCCCTCGGACAAGGCCTACCAGGCCGGTCGTCGCGGATCGGGCAAGCAGGAGATCGCCACCACGATGGGCTTCGTGCGCGTGCTCAAGGACCTCATGCGGGAGAAGGAGTTCGGCCACCGGATCGTGCCGATCATCCCCGATGAGGCTCGCACCTTCGGCATGGACTCGTTCTTCCCGACGGCGAAGATCTACAACCCGCACGGACAGAACTACATCTCCGTCGACCGCGACCTGTTCCTCGCCTACAAGGAGGCGACGGACGGTCAGCTGCTCCACGTCGGCATCAACGAGGCTGGGGCGACCGCGGCGCTGACCGCGGTCGGCACCTCGTATGCCACGCACGGTGAGCCGATGATCCCGTTCTACATCTTCTACTCGATGTTCGGCTTCCAACGCACCGGTGACTTCTTCTGGGCCGCCGGTGACCAGATGGCTCGCGGCTTCGTCCTCGGCGCCACCGCGGGACGCACCACTCTGGTGGCCGAGGGCCTCCAGCACGGCGACGGACATTCGCACGTGCTGGCGTCGACCTATCCGTCCGTGGTCTCCTACGACCCGGCCTACAGCTATGAGATCGCGCATATCGTCAAGGACGGCATCCACCGGATGTACGATCCCGCCGATGAGCGAGATCCTGACGTGCTCTACTACATCACCATGTACAACGAGCCGATGGTCCAGCCGCCCGAACCGGAGGATCTCGACGTCGAAGGCGTGCTCAAGGGCCTCTATCTCCTGAAGAAGGGACCCGACAACGGAGGGCCGAAGGTTCAGCTGATGGCATCCGGCGTCGGTGTGCCGTGGGTGCTCGAGGCTCAGGAGCTGCTTGATCAGGACTGGGGCGTCTCGGCCGATGTGTGGTCGGTGACGTCGTGGACCGAGCTGCGCCGCGACGGACTCGACGCTGAGAACGAGCGTCTGAAGAACCCCGAGTCCGAACCGCGGATTCCATATGTCACCGAGAAGATGGCCGAGACCGAGGGCCCGATCATCGCGACCTCGGACTATATGCGAGCAGTGCCGGATCAGATCCGTCAGTACGTGCCCAGCCACTTCACCTCGCTGGGGACCGACGGATACGGAATCTCGGACACCCGTCCCGCGGCACGTCGCTACTACCTCGTCGATGGTCCTTCCGTGGTCACGCAGGCGCTCATCTCGCTGGCCGATACCGGGAAGATCTCGATCGACAAGGCCGCCGAGGCGGCTGAGAAGTACCAGCTCAACGATGTTCGTGCCGGCAACTCGGGTTCAACCGAGGGAGCAGGCGCCTGATCTCGCCCGCACGCTGAAAGCGAATATGGCCGGAGTCTCCAAGACTCCGGCCATATTTGTCGCCTTTTTCGACTCTTTGTATGTCGCTGACAACCGGATTGTTCTGATTCATCTAAACTCGTGCTCATGATGTCTGATGCCGAGACCCTGCGCCGTCGTGCCGAAACCGCCCGCAGACTGCGCGCCGGAGTCGGCGTCCTGTCATCGGTGACTCTGCAGCGGCTGGAGGCTCAGCTGCCCTGGTACCGCTCGATGTCGTCGTCAGACCGCTCCTGGGTGGGACTGCTTGCCCAATCGGGCATCTCCTCGTTCGTCGATTGGTACCGCAAGCCCGATACGAATCTGCGTGTGGTCTCCGACATCTTCAAAACCGCGCCACGCGACCTCATCCGGGCCATCAGCCTGCAGCAGACCCTGCAGCTGCTCAAGATCGTCGTCGAGGTCGTCGAGGAACGCGTTCCGGACATCGCTCGTCCCGTCGAGCAGCCTGCCCTGCGCGAGGCCGTGCTCATCTACTCCCGGGAGATCGCGTTCGCCGCGGCCGATGTCTACGCCCGGGCCGCAGAGGCCAGAGGCAGCTGGGACGCGCGACTCGAGGCGATGGTCGTCGACGCTCTCGTCCGCGGAGACTCCGTCGACGAGCTCGCCAGCCGGACCGCCGCCTTCGGCTGGCAGTCAGAGGGCCCCGTGTGCGTCATCGTCGGCCGCGCCCCGCAGCGCTCGGCGAAGAAGGGATTGGACGGCATCCGCCGTAAGGCCAGTCGGTGGGCCGATGACGCGCTTGTGGGCATCCACGACAATCGTCTGCTCATCGTCCTCGGCGGAGTGACGGAACTCGACGATGCCGTCGAGGACCTCTCGGACTGCTTCGGACCCTCCGAAGTCATCGTCGGACCGGCAGTGCCGGGACTTGCCGAAGCGGCCACCTCGGCGAAGGCGGCGATCCGCGCGCTCAAGGCCGCGACCGCCCGCCCCGACTCCCCCCGCCCGGTCAAAGCCGATGATCTGCTGCCCGAACGCGCTCTGTCCGGGGATCAGATCGCCCTGTCCGAACTTATCGAACGCTATTACGAACCGCTGACCTCGGGAACGGGCCAGCTGCTGAAGACCGTGAGCGCCTATGTCGAATTCGGGTCCTCTCTCGAAGCCACGGCCAAGGCACTGTCAGTGCACCCGAATACTGTGCGCTACCGACTCCGGAAGATCACCGACGCCATCGGGCTCGATCCGACGACCTCGCGTGATGCCTTCGTCATCCACATCGCCTTGGTGTATGGGCGACTGTCCGAGGACGGCGTATTGTCGAACAGCGACAAATCTCACCGAGATCGGTCCAGTGTCCATTAGATTGAACAACGGAACCCAACGAAAAGAGAACTGAGTGCTTGCAATCACCTGTCCGGGCCAGGGAGCCCAGAAGACCGGTTTCCTGAGTTCGTTCCTCGAACTCGACACCTTCTCGGCACAGATCGACGAACTCTCGACAGCCTCGGGAATCGATCTGCGTCTGCACGGAACCGAATCCGATGACGAGACGATCAAGGACACCGCGGTGGCACAGCCTCTGCTCGTCGCCTCCGCCATCGCCTGCGCCGCCGAGCTCGGCGTCAGCCCTGCCGTCGTCGCCGGCCACTCCGTGGGTGAGATCGCGGCCGCACAGATCGCAGGCATCTTCACCCCGGCCGACGCCATGGCCTTCGTCAAGGTCCGTGCCGATGGAATGGCCGCCGCTGCCGCCGCCACTCCGACCGGCATGTCCGCCGTGGTCGGCGGCCAGCCCGAGGATGTTCTCGCCGCGATCGAGGCCGCCGGGGCCAGCCCCGCCAATGTCAACGGTGGGGGCCAGACCGTGGCCGCCGGCTCTCTCGAGGCGCTCGAGACCCTGGCCGAGAACCCGCCGGAGCGGGCTCGGGTCATCCCGCTGGCAGTGGCCGGCGCCTTCCACACCGAGTTCATGGCTGCCGCCACCGCCGATCTCGCTGCCGCCGCCTCGGCGATGGAGGTCTCCGACCCTGCCGTCTCGATCCTCAGCAACGCCGACGGCACTGCGGTCGAGGCCGGTCGCGAGTATGTCGACCGCCTGGTCAAGCAGGTCACGAACCCGGTGCGCTGGGATCTGTGCCAGGAGGCGCTGCTGAACTCCGGTGTGACCGGAATGATCGAACTCGTCCCCGGTGGAACGCTGACCGGAATCGCTCGACGCGCCATGAAGGGCGTCGAGACATTCGCCATCAAATCGGCCGCCGACCTCGACGGCGCGCGTGAGTTCGCGGCAGCCCACGCCTGAGAATCGAAAGAAGACGCCATGCCTACACTCAAGACTGCCGAACTCGGCACTTTCTCCCGCATTGCCGGAATCGGTGCTTACCGTGCGGAGAACCTCGTCACCAATGACGATATCGCCGGACCCATCAACTCCTCCGACGAATGGATCCGTCAGCGCACGGGCATCGTCACCCGCCGTCGTGCCAGCAAAGACGTCGGCGTCCTCGACATGTCCGAGGAAGCCGCGCTCGAGGCGATCGCCTCGGCGGGGCTGAAGCCGGAGGACATCGGCGGCATCATCATCTCGACCGTCACGTTCGAGTACTTCACACCCTCAGCGGCTGCGGCACTGACCGCACGGCTGGGGACCGGGCCGATCCCGGCATGGGACATCAGCGCGGCGTGTGCCGGCTACTGCTACGGCATCTCCCAGGCCGACGCGCTGGTGCGTGCAGGCACGCTCGACAATGTCCTCGTCATCGGAGCCGAAAAGCTCTCCGAGGTCATCGACCCCGAGGACCGTTCGATCTCGTTCATCCTCGGTGATGGCGCCGGCGCGGTCGTCGTGTCCTCCGCCGACGAACCCGGCATCTCGAAGACGGTGTGGGGCTCGAAGGGCGAGAACTGGTCGACCATCCGGATGACGGATTCCCTCTACGACATCCGCGACGACCGCGAACTGCCCTTCCCGACCCTGCGCCAGGACGGGCCGACCGTCTTCCGCTGGGCCGTGTGGGACGGCGCCGAGGTGGCCAAGGAGGCTCTCGCTGCTTCCGGCATCGAGGCCGAGGATCTCGCTGCCTTCATCCCGCACCAGGCGAACATGCGCATCATCGACGAGCTCGCCAAGCAGCTGAAGCTCCCCGAGTCCGTTGTCATCGCACGTGACATCGCCGACAACGGGAACACCTCGGCGGCGTCGATCCCGCTGGCCACCGAACGGCTCCTGCGGGAACAGCCCGAACTCAGCGGCGGTCTCGCCCTGCAGATGGGCTTCGGCGCGGGCCTCGTCTACGGTGCTCAGGTCGTGCGCCTGCCCTGAGACACACCCATTCACGGAAAACTCTCCGTGAATGTCCTAAGATATTCGGCGGGACACTCGTCGAAAAGTTCCTCAAACGGTCGAAAAACCCTCGACCGAAATCAGAAAGTAGGAAAGAAATGGCATTCACCGAAGCTGAAGTCCTCGCTGGGCTGGCAGAGATCGTCAACGAAGAGACCGGCCTGGCTGTCGAAGCAGTCGAAGCCGACAAGTCGTTCACCGACGACCTCGACATCGACTCCATCTCGATGATGACCATCGTCGTCAACGCTGAGAAGAAGTTCGGCGTGAAGATCCCCGATGACGACGTCAAGGACCTCGTCACCGTTCAGGACGCTGTCGACTACATCAACAAGGCTCAGGAAGCCTGACACACAGCAGCCGAACACGGCCCGTCCACAGACGGGCCGTGTCCACACTATCGACGAGGTTTGTACCATGACATCTAAAGTTGTCGTCACCGGAATCGGTGCGGTAACCCCCTTGGGCGCGACTGTCGATGCCACTTGGGAAGCCATTCTGGCCGGTCAGTCCGGCGTCCACACAATGGACAACGATTGGTCAGAGAAGTACGGCCTCGCCGTGGACTTCGCAGCGCAGGTCGACCCACAGGTCGTGCCCGACAATCTCAAACGGGTCCAGGCCAAACGCCTCGATCCTTCGAGCCAGTTCGCTCTCATCTCTGCTCGTGAAGCCATGGCCGATGCCGGTCTCGAGGAGACCGATCCGGAACGCACCGCCGTCTCCTGGGCCACCGGAATCGGCGGAGTCTGGACTCTGCTCGACGCCTGGGACACCCTGCAGGAGGAAGGCCCGCGCCGGGTCATGCCCCTGACGGTTCCCATGCTCATGCCCAACGGACCTGCGGCCGCCATCGGCATGGAATTCAAGGCTCGTGCCGGCGTGCAGACCCTGGTCTCCGCCTGCGCCTCATCGACCGAGAGCCTCGGCCACGCCTATGATGTTCTCGCTTCGGGCAAGGCCGACATCATCATCGCCGGCGGTTCGGAAGCAGCGATCCACCCGATCACTCTTGCCGCGTTCAATTCGATGCAGGCGCTGTCGCGTCGCACGGATTCGCCCGAGACCGCTTCGCGTCCCTATGACGTCGACCGCGACGGCTTCGTTATGGGCGAAGGTGCGGGCACGCTCATCCTCGAGACCGAGGAGCATGCGAAGGCTCGTGGAGCGAAGATCTACGCCGAGGTGGCCAGCTGGGGCATCTCGAACGACGCCTACCACATCACCGGTGGAGAGCCGGAGGGCAAGCACGCGCTGGCCGCCATGCAGCAGGCACTCGACGCCGGCGGGCTGACCGCCGCTGAGATCAAGCACGTCAATGCGCATGCCACGTCGACTCCTGTCGGAGACATCCCGGAATCGCTGGCCATCAGCGAACTCCTCGGTGACAACGTCTCCGATGCACTGGTCTCGGCCACGAAGTCGATGACCGGACACCTCCTCGGAGGTACGGGTGCCGTGGAGGCGATCCTCACGGTCAAGGCGCTGCAGACTCGCACCGCTCCCCCGACCATCAACGTCGACGAAGTCGACCCGAAGGTCAAGGGGATCAACATCGTCCGTGACACGCCTGCGGATCTGCCTGCCGGCGATATCGCAGCGATCACGAACTCGTTCGGCTTCGGCGGTCACAACGCCGTCGTCGCGTTCCGCTCAGTCTGAAGTTCTGAGCGAACTCAGACAGCTCTACGGCCCACTCTGAGTCGAAAAACACGGTTTTGAAACTGTGCTTTCCGACTGACTCAGAGTGGGCCGTTTCCATTTGGGCGCAAGACGCACTATACGCCTGGGAAGGTAGTTTGCGCTGAGCAATCTGCTCAAGGTGCCCAGGAGAGTGGTCTGTGCAGAGCCTCCTGCATAAGCGCGCAGGCACGATAGCGTGCGAAATGGGCACACCCGAGGTAGGAGGGTGTGCCCATCTGCATTTGTGAACGCCCGAACTCTCGCAGCTGAGTGCAGTTCGGCGGTGAAGGGAGCGGCTCAGCCGACCTTCGTCAGCCAGCGCACCGGTGCGCCTTCTCCTGCGTGACGGAACGCGTCGAGTTCCTCGTCCCAGGCTTCGCCGAGAGCGGTCGCCATCTCCGAGGAGAACTTCGCAGGGTCACCGGCAGCGCGCTCCATCACGGAGCGGATGCGGTCTTCAGGGACGAGGATGTTGCCGGCCGTATCGGTGACGGCGTGGTAGATGCCCAGATCGGGTGTGTGGCTCCATCGACCGCCGTCGACTCCGGCCGAGGGCTCCTCGGTGACTTCATAGCGGAGTGAATCCCAGCCGCGCAGTGCGGATGCGATGCGAGCTCCGGAGCCTGCGGGCGCGCGCCAGCAGACTTCCGCGCGCACGAGCCCTGGTGCTGCCGGCTGGGGTGTCCAGTCGAAGCGTGCCTGTGCGCCGATGGCCCCGCCCGCTGCCCACTCGATGTGAGGGCACAGCGCACGAGGTGCTGAGTGGACGAAGAGTACGCCCTGAGTCATATCCATTTCTGCCTCCTACCTCGGATACGTCTTCCCCTACGATCCGAAAGGAGGTGCTGACCACATAATAGTCGATGTTCGTCGTACAGCCAAGCATCAAAGATGCTGGTGGCGTCGGGTGTCTGTGCCGAGCGGATGACCGGCCATAGGCTGGCGTCATGACCGAGGAGCAGATGACCGACGAACGACCGCCGCGGACTATCCGCATGTTCCCCGACTATGCATGTTCGGTGCTGTGGATCCGCGATCCCATCGACTGTCGGAAATCAGGGCTGTCCTCTGGCCTCGTCGCGGAGCTGCAGGTGTGGAGCAGTCCTACTATGACTCGCTCAACGATGAGATCGACTGGGTATCCGATGCGGCAGCGCGCGCATTCACCGAGGAGGGCGTTCGTCTGGCACGAGTGGTCTCTGCCGAAGTGGGCCCGCAATTCGTCGTCGAGATCTCTTCATCCGATGACGACACCGGGGCAATGCGAATACGGGCCGAGCATTCCGCCGAGAACCCGAAGGCGGAGGCCTCTTTCACACACCTGTTCGACGAGGCGGAGGCAGACGACCGCAGAATTGCCGAACTCGTCAGGAACGATCCGGGCGGAGAGTGGACTGCCCACGCTCCTTTGTCCGAACCGGTTCGATGGTTCGTGGTGCCCCCGGTCGGACTTGAACCGACGGCCAAGGAATTATGAGTTCCCTGCTCTAACCAGCTGAGCTACGGGGGCCAGCCGAGACAACATTAGCACCATCGGAGCCCGCTTCCCCATTCGCATCACACGTGCGTTCAGCGGAGTCGGGACACCCGGACTCGCGCCGCTCAGGCCCGCAGCTTCGCTGTTGCGGTGAGGGGTGCGACGCGAGTCAGAACGCTGCGTGCGGCGTCGACGCAGGTGTAGCGGTCGGTCGTGATGTAGACATCGAAGACGGTCTGTCCGTCGCTGCCCGGATCGTTGCGCTTCGACGCTGCAACCATGCCCGACCAGTCCGGCCCGACCACGACGACGCCGTGCTCATTGCGGATGGGATCGGATGCGTCGACGAGTCCGGTGCGCACTCCGGGAATCGGCGGTCCGTCGAAGCCGCCGGAGAACATCGCCGTCAGCCCCACGGTGTCCCGGATCTTCTCATAACGGAGTCGTGTCGCCTCGGAGAAGTCGTCGTCCTCTCCGAACACTCCGAGGGTGATGGTCGCGGTTCCCGATGCCAGAGCACGCTCTTCCAAGGCGGCGATCTGCGCGACGAGAAGTTCGCGGTTCATCACCAGAGGCTCGCGGCGCAGTCCCTGCGAGATCGAATACGGGGTGCCCAGTGCAGGCAGATTGCGGGAGTAGTGAGATACGAGGGCGTCCTCGTTCGGCTCGGAGAACGCCTGCGGCTGCTTCGTGGCCTCACCGAAGTAGGGCCCGGACATGTACCGCGCCCCGAGCGCACGCACACGGTCCAGATCCTCTTCGGTCTCGACACCGTCGGCGAGGATGACCGCACCGGTGCGTTCGAGATGGGCGTGGAGAAGACGGTTGAGTTCGGCCAGATGGGAGTCGCAGTCGATGCGCAGAACGTCCGGGTGGAGTCCGACCACCGAAGGATTGACCAGCGGGACGAAGGCAGTGCTGCGCAGATCGGCCCCCACAGAAGACATGCCCACTCCCCAGCCCATGGCGCGTGCCGACCGCACCGAGCGCAGCACTGAGGCCGGGGACGAGGCGACCCGGGTGGCGTCGAGCTGGAGGATGACCGAGCGGTCGGGTTCTCCGGTGCGATCCTCGAGGGTCGCAAAAGACTCAGCTTCGGCATGGAGGAACAGGCGGTTCGACTTCGGCAGTCCGGCTCCTTCTGCCGTGCGCAGCGCGGAGTCACGCAGAGAGGCGTCGATATCACCCGTGATCGTCGAGGCGCGCATGGCGTGACGCAGGTTCTCCGACTCGGCACGACCCAGCTCCGGGGAACCCGTGGGAGCCTGCAGAATCTGGTGGCCGACCCGCTGGAAGGTCAGTGCGTCGACGACGGGGGCGAAATAGGTTTCTATCCCGCCCGAGCGCACGAGTTCCTCGAGCCCCAGCTCGTCATCGGGTACGGCCTCGACCACTGTGTTTCCTTCCATGGGCTGATGTGCGTTCACAGTCTTCCACATTCGGACACAGCGGATTGTCTAAAATCCGTAACATTATTGCGCTGACAGCTGACGATTGCCTGACTCGGCCGGGCGCGGCGCGAGCGGCACTCAAGCCCGGCGGGGGCCGCCTCGGCGAACCTCGATGAGACCGACGATACCGGCGAGGATGACGATGACGGCGATCGCGACGAACGCTCCCATCATCCCCCAATGCCAATTGCTCGCCGCGGTGATCGAGAACGCCAGCGCGGTCATGATCGCCAGCCCCATCGAAGTGCCGATGCGCTGCCCGGTCTGGAGCACTCCTCCCGAGGACCCGGCGTACCTCAGGGGGACCTCCTGCAGGGTGAGAGTCTGATTGGGGCTGATGACCATGCCCTGCGCGGTGCCGATGAACGCCAGGGTCAGCAGCATCCACCACTCGCTTCCGATGCCCTGGGACAGCAGCGCGACGACGGCGATCGTGGCCACCAGACCGACGAGGCACAGCGCGATCCCCCAGACAACGAGGCGGCGCCCGATCTGGAAAACGAACCGTCCGGACACATCGGCTGAGACCGCCGAGCACAGCGCGGCCGGCAGACCGATCATTCCCGCGGCCAAGGCGGTGTGTCCCAGCCCCTGCTGCATGTACATGGCTACGAGGACCCAGACGCTGGTGACGCCGAGGAAGTAGAGGGCGATGATGATCGCACCGTTGCTGAAGCTGCGGATGCGGAAGAGATCGAGATCGACCATCGGGGGACGGCCCAGACGCGCGTACCGACGTTCCCACCGGGCCCACACCCAGATCATGCCGATGCCGATCGGCAGGGACAGCCAGATGAACCAGCCCAGCGATGATTCGACGAAGGGCAGGAGGATCAGGAGGACGCCGATGCCGAGGAGGATGACCCCCACGGGGTCGAGATCCTTGCCGCCGTCGGAGTTCTTCGCGTCCTGGTCGACGGCAGGTCGCCATGCGCCGGCAGGCAGCCAGGCCCGGGCGAGGATGAGGGAGGCGATGGCGAAGGGAACATTGACCAGGAAGGTCGCTCTCCAGCCGAGGTCGCTGCCGAACAGTGCGATGAGGGCACCGCCCAGCACAGGGCCGATGGCCACCGACAGACCGACGGTGGTGCCCATCAGCCCGAATGCACGACCGCGCGGCGGCCCCTGGAAGTACTGCTGCAGCAGGCCCACGACCTGCGGATTGAGGAATCCGGAGCCCAGCCCCATGGTCACTCGGGAGATGTTGAGCGTCAGCGGATCAGGGGCGATTCCGGCCACCAGCGAGGACAGCCCGAACAGACCGACTCCGATGGCGAACAGCTGTCCGCGTCCGAAGACGTCTCCGGCACGTCCGGCGGCGACGAGGACCACGCCGAAGGACAGCGCATAACCGGTGAGCACCCATTGCAGCGCCGAAGTGGAGGCGTCGATATCAGCAGCGATCGAGGGCAGGACGACGTTGATGCTGGACACCGACAGCAGGGACATGAAGAGGGGAACGAGGCCGATGAGGAGGATGCGCTTCTGCGTCTGCGTCATCTTCGTGCTCTCGCTCACGCGGCCCCCTCATTTTCATCGTCTCTGCCTCGCCTCATCCTACGTTCATGCAGTCCGGTTCGACCCCGCGTCTCAGCATTATCCGGCAGGAGCCCAGCCCAGGGCCGGCGCGACGTGCTGGGCAAAGGACTCGAGGATGTGCAGGTTGTAGTCGACGCCGAGCTGACTGGGGATGGTGAGCATGAGGGTGTCGGCCGCCGCGATCGCCGGGTCGGACTTGAGCTCGTCGATCAGCTGGTCCGGTTCACCCGCGTAGGCACGGCCGAACGTCGAGCGTGTGTCGTCGATGATGCCGATCTGATCCCCTTGGCCGGCCCCACGCCGACCGAAGTAGAGGTCGTCGAGGTCGGTGGTGATCGGGAAGATGCTGCGGCTGACGGACACTCTCGGAGTCCATTCGTGACCAGCGGCGCTCCACGCCTGACGGTACCTGGCGATCTGCTCGCCCTGCAGGTCTCCGAATGCGGCGCCGGTCGCCTCGGTGAGCAGAGTCGAACTCATCAGGTTGACACCCTGCTGTGCCGCCCATTCGGCGGTGGATGCGGATCCAGCTCCCCACCAGATGCGGCGTTCAAGGCCAGGGGAATGCGGTTCGATGCGCAGACGCTTCCCCGGACCGAACTGCTGCGGATCCGCCGGGGCAAGTTCCTCGCCGCGGATGGCCCGGAGGAACCGATCGAACTTCTCCCTGGCCATGTTCGCGGCCTTCGGCTCGGTGGGATCCTCGTAGCCGAAGGCTTCCCAACCGCGCAGGGCCGGCTCCGGGGATCCGCGACTGATGCCCAGCGCCACTCGCTGGTCGGAGAGCAGATCGAGGGCGGCGGCCTCCTCGGCGAGGTAGAGCGGGTTCTCATATCTCATGTCGATGACCCCGGTACCGACCTCGATGTTGCTGGTCTTCGCGGCGATCGTCGACAGCAGCGGAATGGGAGAGGCCGCCTGGGTCGCGAAATGGTGGACTCGGAAGTAGGCACCGTTGACGCCGAGCTCGTCGGCACCGACGGAGATCTCCACCGCATCGCGCAGCATCCGCCCAGCGTCGAGGTCGCCAGCGTTGTCGTAGTGACCGAAACTGAGGAATCCGAAAGACTTCATGCCAGTTGAACCCGCCGCGTGCAGAGCCTATTCCCCGTCCACGTCGACGACACAGAGCGCAATGTCGGCAACGACGAAGGCCCCGTCCTCACGGACGGGACCTTGGCTGCTCCCCCGGCTGGGCTCGAACCAGCGACCCTTCGATTAACAGTCGAATGCTCTGCCAACTGAGCTACGGAGGAATGCCGCAGTTTCCTGCGGACGTGTGTTCCAGCTTAGCAAATCTCCTGGCCGGCGAACAAAACCGTGACGAGTGCTTTAGCTCACAGCATTGAGGGTGCTTCGGCCACAGCGCTGAGGGTTTCCCCACCCGTCGCCGCAGGGTTGCCTTACAGTCAGGACAAACACAGTCTGCGGCCATCTCCGCCGCCGCCCCGCGCGATAGACTCGAAGCGATCCGCTCCCCACCTCCACACCGTCGATACCGGAAGACTCATCGTGACCATAGTGGCAATCGCCCTCGCCGTCCTCGCGGCCGTGGCACTGGCCTATGGCGCCTTGTATCAGCACGATGCGGTCGCCGGGCAGAATGACTCCCACAACGGACTCAGCTGGGCCCATTTCACCGAGCTGCTGCGCAATCGTCGGTGGCTGCTCGGGCTGATCATCCTCGGAGTGGGAACGACGGGCAATTTCGTGGCCCTGGCGCTGGCTCCGGTGATGGTCGTGCAGCCGATCGGAGCATTCTCACTCATCGTCTCGGTGCTGCTCGGTGTCCGCCACCGCGGGCTCAAGGTCAACAGGCGACTCGTTCAGTCAGTCGTCTGGTGTACCGCCGGGGTGACGCTCTTCGTCGCGCTCTCGGCGACGACGGCACAGTCGGAGGTCCACCTCGGAGCCGATGCGATGCCGCTGTTCTGGATCACCGCCGTCGCCGTGGCGGTCGGGCTGGTGATCGTGGTGGTCTTCCGCCACGCCCCTCAGCTCGTGCTCATCATCGCCGCCGGCCTGCTGTTCGCCTGTGTGGCGACGAACGCTCACCTTGTCAGCGTCCAGTTCCTCCAGGCCGGACTCGACCAGGTCACCTGGATCAATGTCGCGGCGCTGCTGGCGGCCGTGGCCCTGGGGTCCCTGTTCGTCCAGAATTCCTATGCCGCGGGCCCCCCGGAGATGGTCATCGCCGGTCTCACCGTCATCGACCCGATCGGTGCCGTCATCCTCGGCACCGTCGTCCTCGGCGAGGCGGCCCACTCCCCCGTCTGGCTCATCATCCTCATCTCGCTCACCGGAGTGGTCGCCTGCGCAGCCGTCGTTGTATTGTCGCGGTATCATCCCGATGTCAGAGATCGAGAAGCTCAGCGCAGGAACGCCCGCCGTTCCGACACCATGACCGACACCGAGGAGAGCTGAATCCTGTCTGCGCACCGTCCCACCCCGAAACGCCGCATCCTCATCCCGGCGGAGACGTACGCCCCCGAAGTCAACGGTGCCGCGAAATTCGCCGAACGGTTGGCCGAAGGTCTCGCCGCACGTGGCAACGACGTCCACGTCGCCTGCCCCTCGGCCACGGGCAAACCCTCGGTCAGTGTCGAGAACGGGGTCACCGTCCACCGACTCACCGCTCACAGGTGGCCCCTGCACCCGACGTGGATGATCTGCATGCCGTGGGAGACGAGGCCCGAGCTCTCGCGGCTCCTCGACAGCGTCCGCCCCGATGTCGTGCATACTCAGGCGCACTTCGTCATCGGCCGCTATGCGTTCTCCGAATCGATCAGGCGCGGAATCCCTGTCGTGGCCACGAACCACTTCATGCCCGACAATGTCCGCCCCTATCTCAAAGCTCCGAAGGCCGTTCTCGACGGCGGCACCGCCATCGCCTGGTGGGATCTGCGCCGGAAGTTCCAGTCCGCCGATTTCATCACGGTTCCGACGCAGCTGGCCGCCGATCTGCTCACCGAGAACGGGTTCTCCTCGCCCATCAGGGCAGTGTCCTGCGGGATCGATCTGGAACGCTTTGCTCATCTGCGCGAACTCGACTGCGCCGCGTCGCGGGCCGTTCCCCCACGTGTTCTCTTCGTCGGTCGGCTCTCCTCGGAGAAGCACGCCGCCGACATCGTCGAGGCTGTGGCGAAGACCGATCCCGCGCTCGGGCTCGAAGCCGACATCGCCGGCGGCGGTGACCAGGAGGAGCCGCTGAAGCAGCTGGCTGCCGAACTCGGCATCGCCGATCGAGTGCATGTGCTCGGGAAGATCAGTGACAAGGCGCTCATGGAGGCCTACCAGCGCTGCACCTTCTTCTGCATGCCGTCGACCGCTGAGCTGCAGTCCATCGCCACGCTGGAGGCACTGGCGTCGCGCAAACCTGTGGTCCTCGCCGATGCTGTGGCCCTGCCGCACCTCGTCCGCGACGAAGTCAACGGGTACCTGTTTCCGCCGCGCGACACGGATGCGCTGGCGGATCGCTTCACCCGCATCTGCCGAATGCCCGATGATGAACTCGATGCCATGTCGAAGGCGTCGCTCGATGTCGTGGCCAAACACGATATCGAATACACCCTCGACACCTTCGAAGCGATCTACGACGACGTCATCCGAGACGCCGTCGACTCGTCCGCAGCCTGATGAAGCATCGGCCTGACGAGGAGACGGCCTGAGCGGAATCGGCCCTAGGAGCCCGCAGGCGGGATGAAGACCGTCGGCGTCGTCGCCATCCGAGCGAAGTCGATGTCCCTGACCATATCGTCGACGGATCTCCACGGGGCACCGTCTCCGTCGAATCCCAGTGACTGCTGCATCCAGGCGAAGACGTCTTCATTGGTCCAGCCGAGGCCGCGCAGCTGCTGATAGGTCACCGCTCCATCGCGTTTGGCCAGCCGCTGACCACTGTCGTTGAGCACCAGTGGAACATGCACCCAGTCCGGTTCGGGCAGACCAAGCCGCCGTGCCAGGTACGCCTGCCGGGGTGCCGAAGAAGCGAGATCGTCGCCGCGCAGGATCTCGTCGATTCCGGTCGCTGCATCATCGACGACGACGGTGAGATTGTAGGCGAAGACACCGTCACCTCGCCGCAGCACGAGATCGTCGACGACGGCCTCCACCCGGCCGAGCAGCACATCGTCGATGCTGTGGACTCGGTTGTCCGCGCGCAGACGCAGCGCCGGGCGCCGATTGCTCGCTTCGAGCCTCAGTCGGGCGGACTCGCGCTCTTCTTCCCCGAGACGGCGACAGGTCCCCGGGTACGCCCCGGGTGGTGCGTGCGGTGCGCTCGGGGCCTGAGCGATGTCCTTGCGTGAGCAATAGCATTCGTAGACGAGTCCGTCCGCCTCCAGCCTCGCAATCGCGGCGGCGTATTCGGCAGTGCGTTCGGATTGGACCAGAGGAGCTTCGTCCGGGACGACGCCGAGGTCGGCGAAGACCTGAAGCTGTGAGTCGGCTGCTCCGGCCTTCACCCGATCGAGGTCTTCGATCCGCCACACGAACCGCCGGCCTGTCTGCCGGGCACGCACATAGCTGAGCAGTCCGGAGCGGATATTGCCGATGTGGAGGTCACCGCTCGGGCTCGGAGCGAAACGGCCCGCTCCGCCGCCTTGCTGTCTCTCCGTCACTGAGGGGACACGAGATCGCCGTACTGCGGGAAGCGCTCGAGGTAGTCCTGGACGTACGAACAGGTCGGCACGATGGTCGACCCGTCGGCCCGGATGAGGTCGAGCACCTGGGTGACGAGGGTACGGGCGAAGCCTCGTCGGGAGAAGCCTTCGGAGATGATCGTGTGCTGGAGTTCCAGAGTGTGGTCATCGATAACCTGGTAGGCGAGGAACCCGATGAACTCTCCCGGGTTCTCATCGGTGAACAGCTCGTACCGTTCGCGGTCGATGTTCTTCACCATTCGAACCGGTGTGGGGCTGAGTTGAGGCTGTGGCATTGATGCACTCCTTCATGGCCGACTCCTATGTGAACGATACATGGTCGAACAGGGCCAGGTCGCTGTCGACCGGGCCCTGTTCGCAACCGGGGAATCAGTCGATGATCTTCGAGGTCAGAGCATCCGCCTCGGTGTCGGCGGTCGTTTTTCGCTGGAGTCGGGATTCGAGCCAGCGGGCGAACCCGGCGACGATCATGTTGATGATGATGAACAGGAGTGCCCCGACGATGAACGTCGGCAACAGGTTGTTGTACTCTCGGCCGATGAGGTTCACCTGGTAGAGCAGGTCCTGATACGTGACGATGAAGCCCAGAGCCGAATCCTTCAGGAGCACGACGATCTGAGCGATGATCGTCGGCATCATCGCTCGCAGCGCCTGCGGCATGAGCACCAGACTCATCACCTGTCCCGAGCGCAGCCCGATCGCCATGGCCGCTTCACGCTGCCCGGTGGGGACGGCGAGGATGCCTGCACGGATGATCTCGGCCAGCACCATTCCGTTGTAGAGGGTCAGGCCGAAGACGACCGACCAGAAGGAACCGATCTCGTTGCCGAAGAGGAGGAACATCGCGAAGATGAGCAGCAGCACGGGCACGCCGCGGAAGAATTCGAGGACGATCGTTCCGGGGACCGAGATGACCTTCTTGGGTGAGAGCCGCAAAAGGGCGAAGACCACTCCGACCACCAACGCGAGGACTGATGCCACGACCGCGACCTTGAGGGTCGCGAGCATGCCTTGGAGCAGGACGGTCTGAATTTGCGCGAAGGTGAAGGGGTACCACTTCTCGGGTGCGAGCTGACCGGCGTCGGCGAACTTCCAGATCACAAATGCAACGAGTGCCAACAGCACGATCAGCGACGCGATCGAGAGGATGATGTTGTTCCGGCGCGACTTCGGCCCCGGTTCGTCGAACAGCACTTGAGTGGGAGCGCTCATCGCAGAATCACCAGCTTCTTCTCCAGGTAGTCGAAGACACGGCCGAGCAGCAGAGCCAGGATCAGATAGGCCAAGGCGGTGCCGAACAAGATCGGGATGACGAGGTCACCGCGGATTTCGATGGCATTGCGCATCGCGGAGATCAGCTCTCGGTTGTTGAACGCCGAGGCGATGGAGGTGTTCTTGAGCATCGCGATGATCACACTGCCCAGGGGCGGGATGACCGTGCGGAACGCCTGCGGCAGAATCACTTCGCTCAAGGTCTGGCCGAAGCTCAGGCCCACTGCGCGTGCGGCTTCAGCTTGCCCGACGGGAATCGTCGCGATTCCCGACTTCAGCGTCTCCGCAACGAAGCACGCGGTGTAGGCGATGAGAGCGATCGTGGCGTAGACGAAGGAGTTGAACGAACTCGTCGACCCGAATCGGATGTCAAGGAACGGCAGTCCGAACGCACAGAAGAACATCACGAGCGTCAGCGGAGTGTTCCGGACGACGTTGATGTACGTCGATGCGGCGATGCGCAGCACAGGGGTCGGTGAGACACGCATCGCGGCGAGCACCGTACCGAGGATCATCGATCCGATCAGGGCGACGGTGAAGAGTTTGATCGTTCCCCACGCGCCGGAGAGGAACATCTGGAGAAGCTCCAGGAAATCCATGGCAGATTCCTTAATCGATGCGAGGGCACCGCTGTCGGTGCCCTCGCATCATGTCAATCTGTGGACTGGGTCAGTAGCGGTCGACCTTGGGCATGTCGACACCATCGGTGGATCCGAGGGTGTATTCGAATGCCTTCTTCCAATCGCCGTCGTCCATGCCCTTCTCCAGAGCATCGTTGACCGCGTCCCGCAGGGCCTTGTCGTCCTTGGGCAGACCGACGCCGTAGGGCTCTTCGGTGAAGGGCTTGCCCACGACCTTGAACTCGCCCTCGTACTGCTTGGCATAGCCGCGCAGAATCGCGTCATCGGTGGTCACCGCGTCGACGGAGCCCGACTGCAGGTCGGTGACGCACTTCGAGTACGCGTCATAGGTGACGAGTTCGGCCTTCTTGTACTTGTCCTTGATGTTCTGCGCCGGGGTCGAACCGTCGACGGAGCAGACCTTCTTGCCGTCGAGATCCTCAGGTCCCGCGATATCGGAGTCCTCGGCGACGAGCAGATCCTGGCCGGCGACGTAGTACGGTCCGGCGAAGTCGACGACCTTCTTGCGCTCATCGTTGATCGTGTACGTAGCCACGACCAGATCGACGTTGCCCTGCTGCAGGAACGGCTCGCGGTTGGCCGAGACCGTCTCCGTGTACTTGATCTGGTCAGGCTTGAATCCGAGCTGTGCGGCAACCATCTTCGCGATCTCGATGTCGAAGCCCTCGGGCTGTTCAGAGCCGGCCGAGACGTTGCCGAGGCCCGGCTGGTCCTTCTTCACACCGATGGTGATCTCACCGGCGTCCTTCGCGGCCTTCCATGTCTTCGAGTCGGCGATGTCCGCGCTCTCGTTGACTGTGTATTCGGGTGCTTCTGCCTTGGCGCCGTCGCCGTCGGCAGGTGCGTCCGGGGTTCCGCCCTGGCCGCAGCCGCTGAGTGCCAGCATTCCGATGGCCACCGAGGCGACCGCCAGTCTGAGCTTCTTCATGGTCTCTCCTTGTGAGTGAGGTGGTGCTGATTGAAAGCGGTGGTGTCAGTTGGTCAGGATCTTCGACAGGAAGTCCTTGGCTCGGGGGCTCTGGGGGTTCGTGAAGAACTCCTCGGGTTCGGCGACTTCGACGATCTCCCCGTCGGCCATGAACACCACGCGATGGGCGGCTTTGCGCGCGAAGCCCATCTCGTGGGTGACCACGACCATGGTCATACCCTCCTCGGCGAGTCCGACCATGACATCGAGGACTTCGTTGATCATCTCCGGGTCCAACGCCGAGGTGGGCTCGTCGAAGAGCATCACCTTCGGCTTCATCGCCAGAGACCGGGCAATTGCAACACGCTGTTGCTGCCCGCCGGAGAGCTGAGCCGGATACTTGTCGGCCTGGTGGGCGACGCCGACGCGTTCGAGCAGCGCCATCGCCTGTTGGTCCGCCTCGGCCTTCGGGATCTTGCGCACCTTGATCGGTCCCAGCGTAACGTTCTCGAGGATCGTCTTGTGGGCGAAGAGGTTGAAGGCCTGGAACACCATGCCGACGTCGGAGCGCAGCTGAGCCAGGGCCGCGCCTTCGGCGGGCAGTTCGCTGCCGTCGATCGTGATGCTGCCGGAGGTGATGGTCTCCAGCCGATTGATCGTCCGGCACAGGGTCGATTTGCCTGACCCGGAGGGGCCGATGACGACGACGACCTCGCGTTCGGCGATATCGAGGTTGACGTTCTTCAAAGCGTGGAAGTCGCCGTAGTGCTTCTCGACATTGCTCAAGGACACCAGTGGCGGTGGTGATTCAGCTCTCATGAACAATGATCCTAGTGAATTCGGGCACGCAAGAGAAACTCATGCCCGGTCGGGTTCGAACTGCAACCGACTTGTGATCTCAGGCTCGATCCGAATGCAGTTCGGTTCCGGATCGCGGCTGGGCCTCAGACGGCGGCGTGTGCGATCCTCTCGCCCTCTTCGCGAAGTTCGATCTTGCGGATCTTTCCCGACACCGTCATGGGGAAGGAATCCCGGACCTCGACGTAGCGGGGGATCTTGAAGTGGGCGAGTTTGCCGGAGCAGAACTCCCGCACCTCCTCGGCGCTCAGGGATTCGAAGCCGTCCTTGAGGATCACCCAAGCCATGAGCTCCTCCCCGTACTTCTCGTCGGAGACCCCGACGACCTGGACGTCGCGGATGGCCGGGTGGTGGTAGAGGAACTCTTCGATCTCCCGCGGATAGACGTTCTCGCCGCCGCGGATGACCATGTCCTTGATGCGACCGGAGATGTCGACGTAGCCGTCCTCGTCCATGATCGCGAGGTCGCCGGTGTGGATCCACCGAGCTGCGTCGATCGTCTCCGCCGTCTTGTCGGGCTGCTCCCAGTATCCGAGCATGACCGCGTAGCCGCGGGTGCAGAATTCGCCCTTCTGTCTGCGCGGGAGAGTCTGTCCGGTGACCGGGTCGGCGATCTTGATCTCGAGATGGGGCATCACGCGCCCGACCGTCTGGGTGCGCTTCTCCAGGGAGTCGTCGACGCGGGTCATCATCGACACGGGTGCCGTTTCGGTCATGCCGTAGCAGATGGCGACCTCCGACATGTTCATATCGTCGATGACTCTGCGCATCGTGTTCACCGGGCACGGGGACCCGGCCATGACGCCGGTGCGCAGGCTCGAGAAATCGAACTCGGAGAACTGCGGGTGTTCGAGTTCGGCGATGAACATCGTCGGCACACCATAGAGGGAGGTGGCCTTCTCCTCGGTGACGGCGGTCATCGTCTCCAGCGGGTCGAAGCCTGGTGAGGGCAGCACGATCGCCGCCCCGTGGCTGAGTGCGGCGAGGTTGCCGATGACCATGCCGAAGCAGTGGTAGTAGGGCACGGGCACGACGACGGTGTCAGCAGTGGTGTATGAGAGCGTCTCGCCGATGAAGAATCCGTTGTTGAGGATGTTGTGGTGGCTGAGCGTCACGCCTTTGGGGAATCCGGTGGTGCCTGAGGTGTATTGGATGTTGATCGGCTCATCGGCCGACAGGTCGTCCATCACCTGCTGCAGGCGGACGCCGTACTTCGCGCCCGAGTCGGCCAGCAGCTGCCTGCCGTGTCCGATGAGGCGGGCGAAGGACTGACGTTCGCCGATGTTCGCGCCGCCGATGAGGTCCTCGGGGACGGTGTCGAGGAACACCAGGTCGAGTGCCGGGACCTTCGCAGCTACCTCGGTGCCGATGGCGTGGAAATCCGAATGCGGGGGTGCCACGACCTGCGAGATGAGCAGCGTCATCCCGGACTGCTTGGCCACGTATTCGAGTTCGTGGCTGCGGTAGGCGGGGTTGACGTTGACGAGGATGGCGCCCATCTTCGCGGTCGCGTACTGGACGAGGGCCCATTCGGCAACGTTCTGCGCCCAGATCCCGACTCGGTCGCCCTTCTTCACGCCGCGTTCGAGCAGTCCCACGGCCAGTGCATCGGTGTCGGCGTCGAACTCCGCGTACGTCCACCGCCGGTTCGATTTCCGGTCGACGAGTGCCAAGGCATCGGGGTTCGCAGTCGCGATGCGTTTGAAGTGCTCTCCGATGGTGATCCCGAGCAGGGGTTCGGTGGAGATACCGGAGGAATAGGACAGTTCGGCCACGGCGCTGTGCTCCTTGAAATGTCAGTGGTTCAATGTGACTGATTGCACACTATGCCGTCGTGGTCCATCATGCAAAAGCTCCGCAGAAAGTCCTCCCCTGCTCCGGCTTGCCCTGGATCGACGTGCCCTACCTGGGCCGACAGTTCCACCGCTCCGTCTTCGACGAGCACGAGCTCATCGGCCAGCGCGCTGACGTCGTCGATGTCATGAGTGATGAGCAGTGCGCTGCGATCGGCCAGGAGTTCGGCGACCACCTGACGGGTCTCGACGCGCACATCGACGTCGAGTGCGGCAAGGGGCTCGTCGAGCAGAAGCAGCCGCGGATCGACGAGGAGGGCGCGGGCCAGAGCGATGCGTGCGGCCTGGCCGCCCGAGACCGCTTCGGGTCGCCGTTGCGCACAGTGACCGACGCCGAGGCGGTCGAGCATGTCCTGCGCCCGTTCCCGGGCCGGCCCGCGGGCCATGCCGTGAGCGCGTAGACCGTAGCTCGCGTTGTCGATGACGCTCAGGTGCGGGAACAGCAGCGGGTTCTGCGCCAGATGGATGATGCCGCGGTCGTGGATGGCCGGCCAGTGCCCGGCGTCCAGATCGAAGATCGCGTCGTCACCGATGCGCAGGTGTCCGGAGTCGGGGCGCAGCGCTCCGGTGAGGATGTGGAACAGGCTCGATTTGCCGGCGCCGTTGCGCCCGATGATCGCGGTCGTCCCCCCGACGGGGACGGTGAAGTTGAGAGCGATTCCCCGCTCGGCAAGTTCCACCGCGGTGCTCAGACGCCCTCCGGACGGTGGACCGGATGTGATCGGAGCACCCTGTGCCCGGTCATGGCGCGGTGGCGGGGTGGCCGCCTCGGCGAGCGTGGACTTCACCGTCCGGGGTGTCGGGCGGAGGCGGGGGGCGTGCGGGGATCGGTACGCTAGGACGATGATGACCACGGCGATGACGATGAGCAGCAGGGACAGGCCGATGGCGGCCTGCGGATCCGATTCGCGGACGAGGTAGATCTGCAGGGGCATCGTGCGAGTGACGCCGGAGAGGGATCCGGCGAAGGTCAGGGTGGCACCGAATTCACCGAGGGAGCGAGCGAAGCAGAGGACGGCGCCAGTGGTGATGCCGTTGCGCAGGAGCGGCAGCGTGACCGTGAAGAACACGCGGTCGGGTTTCGCCCCGAGTTCGGCGGCGGTGAGCTCGAAGCGACGCCCCAGAGCCGTGGTTGCGGTCTCGACCGACATGACCATGAACGGCAGCGAGACGAAGATCTGGGCCATGATCACCGCCGAGGTGGTGTAGGCCAGGCTCAGTCCGAGATCTTCCGCGGCGCCGCCGAGCACGGCCGAGCGCCCCCAGGTGTAGAGCAGTGCCAGACCGCTGACCACCGGTGGAAGCACGAGCGGCAGCAGGATGAGGGTGCGCACGATCCGCTGCCCGCGGAAGTCCTTGGTCGCGAGCAGGTAGCCCAGCGGGAACCCGAGGGCGACGCTGACCAGGGCCGAGATCACCGAGGTCAGCAGGGACAGCTTCATCGCCAGCCGCGATTCCTCGGCCGTGATCACGGCGAGCAGACTCTGCGGGTCGACTCGGGTGAGCATGCCGATGATCGGCAGGAGCAGGAATACGATGCCGATGACGGCGGGCAGCCACAACCAGCCGGGAATGAGCGAATCCGATCTGAGCCTCCTCGGCGAGAGGGACGGGGATGCCTTCGAACGGTTCGAGGATTGCGCGGGCATGGTCAGCCTGCGGCGAATCCGGCGTCGCGCAGCAGCTTCTGAGCCGTGTCGGAGCCGAGGAACTTCACGAAGGCATCGGCTTGGTCCTGGTTCTCGCTGGCTCTGACTGTGGCGGCCGGGTACTTGTTGATGACCTTGTCTGCGCCGTCGAGGTCGACCTGTTGAACCTTGCCGTCTCCACGGGCGATGTCAGTGACGTAGACGATTCCGGCATCGGCCTGTCCGGCGCTGACCTTGCCGAGGACGTCGGTGACCGAGTTCTCTTCGCTGACCGGATCGAGTTCGACGTCATTGAGGTCGGCCCACTTCTCCGTCGCGGCTCCACAGGGCACCTGGGGCGCGCAGACGACGAGGTCGTTGCCGGGGAAGTCCTGGGAGCTCTTGAACGCCTTCGGATTGCCGTCGGCCACAGCCATGGTGAGTGTGTTCGAAGCGAACGTCTCAGGTTCGCCGGCGAGCAGGTCGTCTGTCTCCAGCGTGTCCATCGTCTTCTCATCAGCGGTGGCGATGACGTCGGCGGGGGCACCTTCGGAGATCTGGGAGACCAGGTCGGACGATCCGGCGAAGGAGAACTTCACATCGGGTGCACTCGGATCGGCGGCTTTGTACTTATCGGCGACGTCTTCGAAGACTTCGGTGAGCGAAGCGGCGGCAAAGACGGTGATCTCTTCCGGTTGGTCCACTTCGGGCCCCGAGTCCGATCCCGAGGAACAGGCGGTCAGGGTCAGGGCTGCGACGGTGCAGAGCCCCAGCAGGGTTTTCTTCATACACCCATTGAACCCGCAGATGCGGCTTCGTGTCGACTTCAGTTCCGATTATGAGACTCGGATGTGTCGTGCTGCGGGGAAGAGTCGGCTGCGATTCATGAACCCGGGACGGTGTCGATCGACACCATCGTCGCCTTCACCGAGGCGGTCGCGAGACTTCCCGGTTCGAGCTCGAGTTCACGACAGGCTTCGGCCGACATCAGCGATACCACGCGGAAAGGACCGCACTGCATGCTCACCTGGGCCATCACTCCGTCGATGCTGACGTCAGTGACGAGTCCGGCGAAGCGGTTGCGTGAGGAGCTCATAACGCCGCTGGGGTCGGCGAGTGAGGCCGCGGACGACTGCGCGAGTTCGGCGAGTTCCCTGCCTTCGACGACGGCACGGTTCGAGGAGTCCTTGAGCGAGGTGAGCCGCCCGTCGGCGACCCACCGGCGCACCGTGTCGTCGCTGACGCCGAGGAACCGTGCGGCCTCGCTGATGCGCAGCTGAGTCATTCGAGGGCTCCCACCCATTCGTCGCTGCCGTCGGCGAAGTGCTGGTGCTTCCAGATCGCCACTCGGGCTTTGACCTCGTCGATGAGTTCGGAACAGGCCAGGAACGAGTCCTTCCGGTGGGCCGAGGCCACGACGGCGGCCAGAGCCACGTCTCCGATGGTGAGGTCGCCGACCCGGTGGACGACGGAGAGGCGGACCTCGGCGTGGCGGGCAGCGATGTCGGCGGCCACCTCGGCGATCTGATCGGCCGCGAGGGGGTGGGCCTCATAGTGCAGGGAACTGACGCCACGGCCCTCGTCGTGGTCGCGGATGACGCCGGAGAAGCTCACGACTGCGCCGCAGGTGTCGGTGAGGACTTCGGGTTCGAGTGCCTGGGTCGAAACCGGGGTCTCGACGACTCCCGTGGTCACGACGGTTCCGGTGCTCATGACTCTCGTGTCCAATCTCCGCTCCTTCCGCCTGACTTCTCGATGACCTTGATATCGCTGATCACGGCCTGATTGTCCACGGCCTTGATCATGTCGAAGATCGTCAGCGCGGCCGTGGTCACGGCCGTCAGGGCTTCCATCTCGACTCCGGTCTTCGACACCGTCTTCACTGCGGCGGTGATGGTCACACGATCGTCGCCGAGTGCGAATTCGACGTCGATTCCGGTCAGCGGCAGCGGATGGCACAGGGGAATGAGGTCGCTGGTGCGCTTCGCCCCCATCACTGCGGCGATGCGCGCCACGGGCAGGGCGTCTCCCTTGGGCAGTCCCGCCTCGGCGATCATGTCGATGACCTCGCTGCGGGTCGTGATGGTCCCGGTGGCCACCGCCCGGCGTTTGGTCACGTCTTTGTCGCCGACATCGACCATCTGGGCGGTTCCGGTCTCGTCGACGTGCGAGAGCTTCATGCGATCTTCCACGTCATCAGCCTATCCCCCGCGGGTGAGAATGGGTTGTCCGGTCCGGGTTCGTCGGGTGAGACGAAGACGAGGTGGGTCGCCTCGGCGTAGCTGTGGAGCAGGTGGGAACGGGAATCGCCGACGAATTCGAGGCCCGCCTCAGTGAGCCGGGCACGGCGGACCTGGAGCTTCCCGGCCGGCGGGGTCTCATCGAACCCGTGGGCCAGGCGGTGGTGGGCGACTTCGCGGGGCGCTGCGTCGCCTGCCAGGCCGAGCAGCGCGGGACGGATGAACAGTTCGAAGCTGATGAGGGTGCTCACCGGGTTGCCGGGCAGCGCGACCCAGGCGTGGTCTGCCAGACGCCCGCATCCCTGTGGTCCGCCGGGCTGCATGGCGATGGGTTCGAAGACCATCGCGGATTCGGCATCGAGTTCGGCTGCGAGCTTGACGACTTCGTGAGCGCCTTTGGAGATTCCGCCGGTGGAGATGACGAGCTGTGCGTCGCTGCGCCGCACTCGGTCGAGCAGCTGCTGCGGATCATCGGGGACGAAGGCGACATCGACTTCGACGCCGAGGCGGCGCAGCCCGGCCGAGAGCGTCACTGAGTTCGCGTCGTTGATTCCGGCGGCCGCCTCGGCGGCGATCTCGTCACCTGTGCTCACGATGAGCACGCGTGGCAGGCCGAGCACGGGCAGTTCGTTCACTCCACACGCGGCGGCCACGCCGAGGTGGGCGGGCGTCAGCATGGTGCCCGCGCTCAGCACGGTCTGACCGGCGCTCACGTCAGAGCCGCGGGGGCGGACGAATGCTCCCGGGCGCGGTTCCGCATGAGCGTCGAGGGTGATGGATTCGGCACCGAAGCGTCCCGGTGAGGTGTCTTCGATCTTGACGACCATATCGGTACCCTGCGGCAGCGGTGCCCCGGTCATGATCTCGGTTGCGGTGCCTGGTCGAACTGCCTCACCACGTGCTCCTGCGGCGACGCGGCCGTGCACGGGAATCGGGCGGTGCCGCATCTCCTCCACGGTGGCCGCGGCCAAGGCATAGCCGTCCATGCTCGAGTTGTCGAAGCCGGGCACATCGATCGGCGATTCCACATCGGCGGTCAGTCGCCTCGGCGCATCCAGCAGCGAACTCAGCGGCAGGCTCACCGGACCGGTCAGCGGCGATATGATCTCGGATATGCGCTCACGATGCATCTTCGCAGTAGTCATGGGACGATGATATCGACACGCTTTTCAAGGAGGATGACGCAATGGAGAAGATCGGCCTGCCCATGCCGGTGCTGAGAACTCCGACGGTCGACCCGGGCGAGGAGTTCACCGCCCATAAGGAGGACTCGCTGCTCGACACCTTCGACCGGCGGGCTCGGGACCTCCGCATCTCCCTCACGGACTTCTGCAATCTGCGTTGCACCTACTGCATGCCGGAAGAGGGCGTCGAATTCATGTCCCGCGACTCGGCAATGTCCGGTGACGAGATCGTGCGCTTCGTCCGCATTGCCGTGGAGAAGTTCGGCGTCGACCAGGTCCGGTTCACCGGCGGCGAACCCCTGACCCGCAAGGACATCAACGAGATCATCGCCGGCGTCGCGGCACTGGAACCGCGACCGAACATCGCCCTGACGACCAACGCGATCGGTCTGGACAAACGCGCCGCTGGGCTGAAAGAGGCGGGACTGGATCGCATCAACGTCTCTCTCGACACGATCGATCCGGAGACCTTCACCACCATGACCCGGCGCCCGTTCCTCAAGCGGGTGCTCGAAGGCATCGACGGGGCGAAAGCCGCCGGCCTCGAGCCTGTGAAGATCAACGCCGTGCTGCTGCCGGGAGTCAACGATGCACAGGCGCCTGATCTGCTGCAGTGGTGCCTCGAACAGGATCTGAGCCTGCGGTTCATCGAACAGATGCCCCTGGACGCCGGACATTCCTGGGAGCGGACGTCGATGATCACCGCCGCCGACATCTTCGCCCTCCTCGAACCCCGATTCGTCCTCACCCCGGATTCGGCCCCGCGCAACGGCGCCCCGGCCGAGAAGTTCCTCGTCGCCGATCGACGCCGTCCCGATACGATCCTCGGCACCGTCGGCATCATCGCTTCGGTCACGCGTCCCTTCTGCGCCGACTGCACTCGCACCCGGCTGACCGCGGAAGGACGTGTGCGCACCTGCCTGTTCTCCCGCACCGAGGTCGATCTGCTCACCGCGATGCGCGATGGTGCCTCCGACGAATCGATCGCGAACCTGTGGAAGGGTGCGCACTGGAAGAAGCTCGCCGGTCATGGGATGGACACGGATTCGTTCGAGCAGCCGCAACGACCCATGAGCGCCATCGGAGGATAAGTGCCCACCATCACCGTTCGGTTCTTCGCCGCAGCCCGGGAGGCCTTCGGGGCCCGCGAATCACAGATCCATGCCGGGTCCGTCGATGAGCTCGTCACGACCCTCGCCGAGGCGGCCGACCCCCAAGCCGCGACCGTGCTGTCGCGCTCGAGCTTCCTCGTCAATTCCGTGGCCGCCACCGATCGGTCCGCGAAACTGTCCGACGGTGACACCGTCGATGTCCTCCCCCCGTTCGCCGGCGGGTGAGGCCCTGATCGGCGAGATCGGCTGAAGCCTCGTCAGCTCTGCTGTGGAGCCGGCTGCGACAGATAGGCGAGATATCCACCGTTGACCGACGTCACTGCCATGCCATGTGAACGCAGCTGCGCAGCGGTCTTCGCCGAGCGCACTCCCGACCGGCAGTACAGTGCGATCCCGTGCGGCCGTGCGGGGGCAGCGTCAGAAATGGCGGGCGTGTCTGTTGTGTTGGCAGTCGGCAGGCGGCTGGGATCGTCGAGCAGCTCGTCCATCGGAATGTGAATGGCACCGGGGACCATCCCCGAGGCGACCTCATAGTCATCGCGGATGTCGACGAGGATGGAGCCGGACTCGACCTCCGCCCAGGTGACGGTGGCCGGCCCGAGACGGTCCTCCCCTGTGGTCGAGCCTTTTGCACTCTCTGCCGTGTCGCCGTCGGTGCTCAGAGAGTCGAACGTGTGCTGGGCATAGTCGCCGCGATGCTGCTCGAGGTCAGTGACCGGAGGCCTGCCGGGGATCGGCCGGACCGGGACCGTCTCCCAGCCCGCGTCGAGGCTGCTGTGGATCGCCACGCTGTTGATCAGCGGTGTCCCGATGCCGGTGAGCACCTTGATGGCCTCCATCGCCATGGCGGATCCGATGCTTCCGCACAGGGGCCCGAGGACTCCGGCGACCGAGCAGTCGGGCACACTGCCCGGAGCGGGAACCTCAGGGTAGAGGTCGCGCAGGGTGGCGCCGCGTTCGGCATCGAAGACGGCGACCTGGCCGTCGAAGCCGAGGATCGTTCCCCAGACGAGCGGGATTCCGAGAATCTCACAGGCATCATTGGCAAGGTAGCGGGTGGCGAAGTTGTCGCTGCCGTCGACGACGATGTCGACGCCTGCGAAGAGTTCGAGAGCGTTGTCCGGAGTGAGCAGCTGCGGAATCGTGCGGACCTCGATCGACGAATTGATCCCGTTCATCCGCTGCTGAGCGGAATCGATCTTACGAGTGCCGATGGCCGCCTCGGTGTGGATGACCTGTCGATGCAGATTGCTCAGTTCGACGATATCGGGGTCGACCACGGTGATCGTGCCGATGCCCACGGCCGCGAGGTAGCTGAGAATCGGGGCACCGAGTCCCCCGGCACCGATGACGAGCACCTGCGAGTCGAGCAGCGACGCCTGCGCGCTCTCACCGAATCCGGACAGCCGGATCTGCCGTGCGTAGCGGGTCCGGTCGGCAGGGCCGAGGGGTGAAGTGGACATGGCCCCATCCTAATCCGACAGGGCGGACGGCATCAGCACTCGAGGTAGTCGACCGCCGTGCCTGCGCACAATTCTGCTGAACCACGCGGGGCATCGGTGCCGGCAGGGATTCTGATGATCACATCGGCCGTGGCGAAGTTCGGAAGCTTGGCCCGGTCGGCGGGGAGGATCTCCCCCGATTCGGTGAAGGTGCCGGGACGGAACGTGACGGCGTTTCCGTGTGGTCGCAGGTCGGGGCCTGCGAGAATTCCCTTCCTCCATCTCTGCCGCAGAAGCTTTCCTGTCAGCAGCGAGCCGACGAAGAGGTGGAAGGCGACGAAAGCTCCCTGTGGAGTGCCGGGCAGATGAATGAGCGGCAGAGTGCCGTAGAACCCGAATCCCTGTGGCGATCCGGGTCGCATAGCCAGTCGGCGGAATGTCGAATGGTCGGGTTCCAGGACCTGACGGACGACTTCGAAGGCACCGGCGCTGATACCTCCGGTCGTCACCACGAGGTCGGCCTCGGTGCTCATCGTCGTGAGCACACCGCGCAGCTCGTCGGCGTCGTCGCTGCACGTGACTTCGACGGGGTCGGCACCGAAGCCGCGGACGGCGGCGGCGAGCATCGGCAGGTTCGAGTTGAAGATCGCGGCGGTGGCCGCCTCGGTGCGGCTCTCGCCTGTCTGGTCGGTGCCCTGGATTTCGTCTCCGGTGACGATCAGACCGATGCGGGGCCTCCGGACCACGTCGATCTCGGTGACGCCGAGCATCGCCAGCACGCCGACTCCGG
Organism: Brevibacterium sp. H602; assembly: GCF_051172395.1. Classification (NCBI taxonomy): domain Bacteria; kingdom Bacillati; phylum Actinomycetota; class Actinomycetes; order Micrococcales; family Brevibacteriaceae; genus Brevibacterium; species Brevibacterium sp. H602. The sequence continues at coordinate 115,128 of NZ_JBPIZD010000001.1, forward strand.
CCGAGGTGATCCGCTGCCCCGCGGTAAGGACGATGTCGCCCCGGCTCATGTCCTCGCCGATCGCGCGGATATTCCACTGCGCAGGCACTGTCTCGGGCAGGGAATCGATTCTGATGGCGTCGGGCGCCGGCCCGGTCTGCTGAGCATCGGTGAGCTCGACGGGGACGACCGCCTCGGCGTCGGTGGGAACGGGAGCGCCCGTCATTACGCGCACCGCGCATCCCGTCTGCAGAGTGACGGCGGGATGTCCGGCGGGAGTGTCGCCGACGACTCGAATGGACTTGCCGTCGCGGGCGGAGTTGAGGGCATCTCCGTCGAGGGCGAACCCATCCATCGCCGAGGCGGCGAAGCCGGGCACCGATCGTGGAGCTGTGATATCCGTTGCCCTGGTGCGCCCGAGAGCACTGCGTACCGGCGTCGTTTCGGTGTGCAGGTTCGGTGCCAGTGCGGCGATGAGCTCGCAGTACTCCTCTGGGTCCAATGATGTCCTTCCCTCGCTCCGATCCTACTTGCGATTCGTCACGGCCAAGCGCGATGATCCGGTGCGCCACTGGCTGAAGATCCGGTGCGGCTCGGTCCGGGTTCGTCTACAGTGTGGAGCGTGGACACTGACCGAGCAGTAACCATCGAATCCTCACAGTTGAAACCGCTCAGCTGGGAGGCCGCTGCGGCTGCCTTGCTGGCGGTCTCGGCGGTTGTGCTCTTCGGCGTCGGAACGACGTTTCCGCAGGTCCGCGCCTTCGGATACGCTCCGATGCTCGCGGCCCTGATCATCGCGTGGAGTGTCAATCGGAGGTTCGCCAGAGACCTCAGCATCATCGCCGCGTGTCTCGCTCTCATCTCGGCGATATCGGTCGAAGCCGATATCTCGTGGTCGAACATCGCACGCATGGGCGTTGTGCTCTCCGCCGTCGTCATCGGCCCTTGGCTCGTGACTCGTTATGTGTTCGATGACAAGACGATCCAGTTTCCGCTGCGTCGCGGCCAGCCCTGGTCGCGGCTGGAGTGGGCCTGGCTGGTCTTCGTCGTTGTGGTCGCTTGGGCAGTGCTGCCGCAGTACTTCATGCGCACCGGGGTCTACCTCAACTGGCCCCCGCTGACGAACTGGTCGGAGATTATCCGGCTGTTCTTCGGGGTCAACGCCGTGGGCATCTGGGACGAACTGTTCTTCATCTGCACGGTCTTCGCCCTCTTGCGCAAACACTTCTCGTTCTGGACTGCGAACGTATTCACCACGATCATCTTCGTGTCGTTCCTCTGGGAACTCGGCTACCGGTCGATCGGACCGCTGCTGACGATCCCCTTCGCACTCGTGCAGGCCTTCATCTTCACCCGCACGAAGTCACTGCCCTACACGGTCACGGTGCATCTGCTCTTCGACGCGCTCGTGTTCCTCACGATCGTCCACGCCCACCACCCTGACGCGCTGCCCATCTTCATCGGCGTCTGACCCAGGGGTCACGTCCCACGCGCTCGCTGAGGCTGTGCCGCGCTGTGCTTGCGATTCACCCAGCCAGCGTCACGCACTCCAGCCAGCGTCACGCCCTCCCGTCGGTCGCGTTTCCTCCCCTCGACCGCACGCCCTCCCACCCTCAGCAATTCACACCGTTGCTCCGGCATCCATCACCCGTCGGGCCACACCCTCGTGCTGCAACGCTCTGAAACGACACTGCGGGTGAGAGATGCCGCAGGCAACGCCGAAGGCCCCTGCGAGTCTGTGACTCACAGGGGCCCTCGGGCTGCACTGACTATGCGCGCAGCGACTGAATCAGCGGATTCCGCGCAGCAGCCCCAGCATCGGCTTCGTCAGCGTCAGCGCAAGCAGACCGAGCACGACCGACGATCCGCCGATCGACAGCCAGTAGGGTGTCTGGTTAGCGGTGTCGAAGTACCCGCCGAGCACACCGGACAGGGCCGTACCGACACCCGAGGCGAGGAAGAACACGGCGATCATCTGCGACTGGAAGACCTTCGGTGCGACCTTCGTGGAGAACGAGAGTCCCACCGGCGAGATGAGCAGCTCACCGAAGACGAACACGGCGAGGGTCAGACATACCCACAGCAGCGGGGTCTCATTTTGCCCGGCCTCAGCGAAGGGCAGGAACATGAGGAAGCCGATGCCGATGAGCACGAGAGACAGTCCGGCCTTGACAGGTGTCGAGATCTGCTTGGGTCCGAGCTTCATCCACATGGTCGCGAACAGTGGGGCGAAGACGATGACGAAGAACGCAGGGATCAGCTGGATCCAGTTGATCGGCATCTCCCAACCGAAGATCGAACGGTTGAGCTGGGTATCCGAGTAGACGGTCAGCACGCCGAAGATCTGCTGGTACATCGACCAGAAGATGACGACGGTGATGAAGAATGGGATATAGGCGAGGACGCGGGAGCGCTCGTCGCCTTTCGTCTGCCGTGAGGTGTACATAACGATGAAGTAGCAGGCGGCCGCACCGGCAGAGATGCCGGCGATCCACCAATCGAGGTTCTCGGGGTTGACGACCTTCGTCATCCACAGAATGACGGCGAGGAGAACGACGACCACGACGGCCACGACGAAGAGGTAGAGCTTGTTCTTCGGCAGCGGGTTGACCGCCACCCGCGACTCCGGCGGCAGATTCTTGCGACCGGTGAGGTAGATGACGAGACCAAGGGCCATGCCGATCGCGGCGGCCCCGAAGCCGTAGTGGAAGCCGATGTTCGACTGCAGCAGACCTGTGATCAGCGGTCCGAACAAGGCACCGATATTCACGCCCATATAGAAGATGGTGAAGCCGGCGTCACGACGCGGATCCTTCTCTTCGTAGAGTTCGCCGACCAGTGCGGAGGCGTTCGCCTTGAGACCGCCCGAGCCGAGCGCGACGAGGATGAGACCGACCGCCACTCCCCCGAAGCCGGGGATCAGAGCCAGGCAGATGTGGCCTGCCATGATGATGATCGCTGAGTAGAAGAGGACCTTCTCCGCTCCAGCGAGGCGGTCGGCGATCCAGGCGCCGAGGATCGTGGCGAGGAAGACGGCACCGCCGTACGCACCGACGATGCCCACGGCCGTACCCTGCTCCATTCCCATGCCGCCGTCGGTGACGCTGAAGTAGAGGTATATCGCGAGGATGCCGTTCATCCCGTAGTAGGAGAATCGCTCCCACAGTTCCAGGCTGAACAGCTGCATGAGCGGCAGAGGGTGTCCGAAGAAGCGGGTGTCGCTGCGGACGGCCTCGGTCGTCGAGGTGCTTGAAGACATTGTGTGCTTTCCGTAGTGGTGTGAGAGGCCACGATCCGTGGCGCATTTCACGATGGACCAGCGGAAATCATACTCCTCGGTTTTGCCGTGGTCACACCTGGCAATGCCTGGGACACGCCGTCCCAGAAAGCGGAAAGTCGGAGTGATTCAGATCTCTTCTTCGCCGTCTGTTACGCGCTGCCGTGACGGCTTGACAGCGTTCTGATCGCGGCGCTTCCCGACGAACAGATTGAGGACACCGGCACACAGGACGATCGCCGAGGCGGCCACCGGGACGGCCATCGCCACGGCCGTTCCCTGATCCTCGGCGAGGATTCCGTTGATCGCCGAGGACACCGATTGGCCGACGATGATCGCCGACCCCGCCATCGACATCACGGTCGCCGAGCGTCCGAGCGGTCCCCGTTCGGCGGCGAGGCTGAAGAGGGTGACGAGGCTCGGCCCGATTCCCGTGCCCATGAGCAGCAGAGCCATGACGATGATCGGCATCGATTCCGTCGACGCGAGGACGACCGAGCCCGTGACCAGAGCCGGCGCGAAGCACAGCAGTCGGGCCCACAGCGCGAACGCTGAGGGGAACAGCGCCACCGAGATCGCCAGCACCGCAGAGCCGATGCCCATGACTCCGTAGATGAGACCGGCTTCCTCCGGTCGGCCGATGTCGTTGGTCAGCGCGGTGAGAGCGGTGAGGGTGGAACCGAACACCATGCCGACGCCGAACACGCCGAGGATGATGACGAAGACACCAGCGGTGAACATGTCCTTGGCCGGAGCACGCTCGCCGAGGCTGCTCGACGTCCCCGTCGAACGCGCCCGACCTGTCGGGTGGAGTGCGAAGGCGGAGACGAAGACGAGCGTCATCACGATCGCCCCGATGATGGGCGCGACCGGGGTGAAGAAGGTCGCCAAGAGTCCGACCAGGAAAGGTCCGAAGACGAAGATGACCTCATCGGCTGCGGATTCGTAGGCCATCGTGGCGTTGAGCACCTTCGGCCGCCTCGACAAGGGCAGCACGGACATGACGATGTCGACGATGCGAGACCGCGACATGGGGGCGACCTGAGGTGAGGTGGCACCGATCGCGAAGGCGGCGATGAACACGACGATATCCGGCAGCGGGCTGAAGACGACCCATGCCATGAAGGTCAGCGCCAGGCAGTTGAGGATCCCGGCGATGAGCAGAACGTAGCGCTGACCCCAACGATCAGCGGCCGCCCCGATGAAGGAACCGAACAGAGCCGTGCCCAATCCGACCATGGCGGAGTTGATCCCGCCCAGGCTCAGCGATCCGCGTGCGGCCACAACGAGGGTGAGCACACCGACGACGATCATGGCGAAAGGCATGCGGGCGACGAAGGCGATCGGGAAATAGCTGCGCCCGACGGCCGAGAACAGAGTCGGTGAAGACTGCTGCGCGGTGGTGCGCCGAGCCGAGGAGGGTGTGTCGCTGTCTGTCATATCAATCCAGTTTCTGCTCCCGCTCGTCCGGGAGGTCGTGCCGCCGTGGTGACCTGGATCAAATCACTCGGTAGGTGCACGCTGTTGGTCTGAGAAAGTCGAACCGAGGGGTTCCCCTTCAGGCTACTGTGTCTGGCGATCCGATTCGAGTGCCAGTGCACCAAGCGACGTTGAGTTTGATCACCATGGCACGGACCTCATTCCCATCCGCGACTCAGAAAGAACGCAGATCGGTCTGCGAGGATGACGGCTATGAACTTCTTGTCTCGCGTCATCGTCAACGCCTGTGCGATCTGGGTGGCGGCCTGGATCCTGCCGGGTGTGACGATCACAGGGAACCGGGTCGTCGAGGAGCAGGCCGGAGCCATTCCGGCGATGATCATCTCCTACCTCGTCATCGGCCTCATCTTCGGATTGGCGAACGCCTTCATCAAACCGATCCTCAGCTTCGTCTCGGCTCCGATCACGTGTCTGACCCTGGGACTGTTCTCCATCGTCATCAACGCGATCATGTTGGCGCTGACGAGTTGGCTCAGCGGGTTCACCCCGTTCGAATTCACCATCGATTCGTTCTTCTTCTCCGCCATCTTCGCCGCGATCATCGTCTCGATCGTCTCGGCTCTGCTCGGTTGGCTGGTCCCGGAGCGAAGCGCCGAACACGACCGGAGATGAGCAAAGTCCTCTACGCGATGTAGACTGTTGCTGAGAGTCAGCTGACCACCAGAAACATCGCCGGAGGAGACCATGTCCGATATCGCCGCCCCGAAGAGAACCCGCAATTCAGCATCGTTCGCCGATGTCGTCGTATTCGTCTTCGCCTTCGCTCTGTTCGTGTTCGGGCTCTACCTCTTCGGAGCCTCATTCTCCTCACCTGAGGGAACCGAGTTCTGGGTGTTCTGGGGTGGTCTGCTCGCGTCGTGCTTCGCATTCCTCGTGCCGATCCTCTACCGCTGGGCACGCGACTCCCGACGCTGATCTCCAACACGGCTTGAGAAGGGCCGCTGCGCTGATGCGCAGCGGCCCTTCGTCGATTCACCGGCTTTCCCTTCGTCTTGTCACACGCCGAATCACCCGTCGACTCGCCGGTGACAGAAATCCATGATCGCCGAGGCGGCTTCCTCCGAGCGCTCATAGTGCACAAGGTGGCCCACCCCGCCCAATTCCACGAAATCGGCGTCGGGGAGCTTCTCCACAAACGCGCGGGTCGGGCCGATCGGGGCGATGGCGTCCTGGTCGCCGGCGATGACGAGCGTGGGCATACACAAGTGGTCGGCCACCTCGGTGACGGTGTGCGCGACCGACGTCGCGAAGGCCTCTGACAGAGACGTGCGGTCGGCGAACGACGAGAAGTGCCGCGCGTGCTGATCATGGATGTACGAACGCAGGCCGGGATCGCCGGTCGTGGCCATGGCCACACTCATGGCGCGGACGATCACGGGGTTGCTCAGCAGGGCACGACCGGCGCGCTCGGGCAGCCGCGCGCCGAGGGCATAGTAGGCGCGGGTGACCGCGGTGAGGAAGCGTGCGGGTCCTTCGAGGGCGGGGCTGGTAATCGGATTGATGAGCACGAGCTCGTCGACGACGTCCCGGTGGGAGGCTGCTAGGTGGCTGACCAGGATCGATCCGAAGGAGTGCCCCACCAGGATCGGTGTCACGCCCCGCTGCCTGCCCACCTCGGCGCGCAGAGCGAGGAGATGATCGACGAAGGCCGAGAGCGACGAGCCCGAATCCAGCGGGGCAGTGAGACCGAACCCGGGCAGGTCGGGCACGACCACCTCGCGGTCGGTGATGCTGCCGGCGATGAGGTCCATTCCATGATGGTCCCCACGGAAGCCGTGCACCATCAGCAGCGGACGCCGACGCCGGTCACCCGGATAGAGCCACGCGGCCGTGCTGTGGGAGACCAGCCGGATGTCAGTCCGCTGTGATTGACGTATCCGCACCTCAGTCGGTTTCGGCGGTGTGCAGTCGACTCACGGCACGTCGGGGCACGACCACGACCGGAACGGGCAGGACACGCAGCAGGCGGCGAGCCCTCGCACCGATCGCGACCTTGCCTCCGTGGCCCAAGCGGCTCGATCCGATGTAGGCGAGGTCACCGGGCTGCCAGTCGATGGTCTCGGCGGCCTCTTCGATATCGGCTCCGGCCTTCGTTCTCACTGTCGCGCGGCCAGAAGCCAGCATCTCCGAAGCGTCGTCGGCCAGCACCGCTCCCCCGTACTGTTCGGCGAATTCGGCGATCTCGGCGACCTCGTCATCATAGAGTCCGTCGTTCTCGATCAGGGACAGCAGCCTGAGATCGACTCCGAGGCCGACAGCCGATTCGATGGCCGCTCCGATGAGTGACGAAGCACCTGGACGAGCACCGTAGAGTGCGGTCACACGCGAGATCGGACCGATATCGGATCTGCCCGACGGGGCGAGCACAACGGGCACCGTCGATGAGTGCAGCAGCGACGAAGCGACTGTGCCGATGCGCAGTTGGCGCATCAGTGTGGTGGCCCGTGCACCGATGATGATGCCCAGTGCGCCTTCCTGCTCGGCGACCTCCATGAGTCCCTTGGATTCGTTCGAGGCGATATGGATGCAGCCTCTGGAGCGGATGTCATCGGGGATGAGTGCCAGTGCTTCGTCCAGCCAATCGTCGATCTGCTGGGCCACGATCCCGGCCCCGTCCTTGGGCACGGCGCTGCCGGCGAGAATCGTCGATGATTCCGGACGGACGATGGTGACCACGAGCTCCACGTCGATGGACCGCGCGATCGAAATGGCCAGCGAGATCGCGTCCCGGCCCCGATCCGTGGCGATGTATCCGACGACCAGACGTCGGGTGGTGGCGGTCTCTGACATCCTCAACTCCTCAAGCTGCGCGTCCGACTGATGCACGTCTCCTCTGATTCTACGTCGGCCCAAACAGCGCTTCGACCAACAGTTTCCACGAACCGTCTTTCTCACCCGAACAGACGAAGTGAAAATTTCTGAGAAAATAATGAACAAAACTCCCACACACAATGAAAGCTGTGCTAAATTCGACAGTGCAATTACGGATTCACAGACACCACCCTGATTGCACCTTGACAATAGCGGACGTTGACGCCGTCCCCACGAGATCCACGACCATGAAAGGAGAGCAGTTACGATGATGAATTTTCTTGCAGGCCCTGACCTTCGAACACCCCGGCATGAATACGCTGCCTGCCCGATTGGCGGACAAGGACTCGTCGGCTGACACAGCCGTCTCTCACGTCTTTTCCACCGGTTGGCTTCCGGCCACCGTTGTCTCTTGAGCCACCGGTCGCCTGAGAACTGGCATTCTTCACGCTTCACGCGCTGACTTCGAACTCTGATCGGCCGTCACTTTCAGCTGAGTGCTGCACTGCCGTACACCCAGCTGTCCGACTCTCTTCCGTTCTGAGTTCGCGGTTTTCCGAATTGCATTCTCTCTTTCGCGAAAAGCGCTGTGTCATTGACGCATTTCAGCAGATGCATTTCTCCTCATCTGCATTGTGCATCTTTTTTTGAACAGCACTCTATTAAGAGACCGATTTTTCCGATTCTCATTTCCCTAACGCCCTTTGGGGATATCTCCCGCCCATTTGCGGATATTCCCTGCCTGAAAATCAGAGGACAGATTGTGTCGACCACATTCCCATTCACCTATCCACGCCGCTGGGCCCTGAGCACTGGGATGAAGCTCATCCGTTGGGCTCGCCGGCCCGGCCCAACCACCGAAACCCGTCGTCGAAAGTCTGCCGCCCGCCAGCAGGCTCGACTGCGCGAATACGCTCGTGAGCAGCGTGTCCGCGAACTGCGCGAACGGGACATCGTGCGCTACCTCAGCCAGGTCCGCCCATACATCTGAGCCGAAGAAGTGAGCCATACCTGGCTGTGTCGAGCGTCACTCTCCCCTGATTTGGTCTCTCACCCACACGTGGGTAATATTGATCAGGCAAGCGGGGGTATGGCGCAGTTGGTAGCGCGTCTCCATGGCATGGAGAAGGTCAGGGGTTCGAATCCCCTTACCTCCACCGCTGAAGGGCGGGGATCCGAACAAGGATCCCCGCCCTTCTTGCTACCTGACGGGGGTCCCGCAACCTGGCGCGAGGTTGCTGGCCCCCGTCAGGTAGTAATCAGGGGCGGGTCTCTAGGGTGAGGAGCTGGCGCTTCTTCTCTTCTCCCCAGGCGTAGCCGGTCAGGGATCCGTCCGCTCCGATGACTCGGTGGCAGGGCACGATGATGCTGATGGGGTTCTTACCATTGGCGGCCCCCACAGCACGGGCCGCACCGGGTCGTCCCAGCATCTCGGCCAGTTCACCGTAACCTGCGGTGCTTCCGTACGGGATCTGCGTCAGCGCCTGCCATACCGAGCGTTGGAATTCCGTTCCCTTTACTGCCAACGGCAGATCAAATGCTGTGCGCCGGCCGGCGAAGTACTCCCCCAGCTGCACTTCAGTGCGGTGGAAGATCTCCAGGTCGTCTTCCGGAGTCGGTTCGACTCCGAACGTTCTGTCGAGTCGAGCATCGATCAATTCGGAGACCTCCAGATAGAGACCAGTGAGATGGACTCCGTCGGAGGTGAGCAGGACCGGTCCCAGGTCCGTGTCGAGGATCGTCGTATATACCGGTGCCGAGGCGGTCGGCAGGTCGATGACGGCGGTGGGTTTCCGTGCGGTGTCGGGTTGGGTCGGGGTCGACGTGGTCATGTCTGCGTGTCCTTCGTGTCGGTGAGTGATGGGTCGAATCATTCGTTGGTCGGAGTCGGACTGTCAGGGTTCCGGGCTGCGGGCGTGATGTGCCCACAGGAGGTGGGTGAGGTAGGAGCGCCAGGGACTGCAGTTCATAGCGACCAGCGTCCAATCGGCAGGTGCCGCTGAATTCTCATCGAGATCGGCGATGGCCTTCTTCACGCCTAGGTCGGAGCCCATGAAGACGTCGGGATCTCCGAGGGCCCGCATCCGAATATAGCCGTTGCTCCACGGACCGATTCCGGGCAGTGCCAGCAGGCTCCGGCTCGCGTCCTCGCGGTCGCTGCCGGTGCCGAGGTCCACACTGCCGTCGGCCAACGCCTGCGACAGTGCGTGAATCGTCCGGATCCGACTTGCCGTCAGAGCCCAGTCCGATACGGGTATCGCGGCGATCGCCTCCGCGGTGGGAAAGACTCGGTCGACTCCTTCGAGCCTCAACTCCTTCGGCAGTGATTCTCCTGCGCCTGAGACAAGGCGTTCCAGATGGGTCCGAGCGGCGGCCAGGGAGATCTGCTGTCCGAGAACTGTGCGCAAGGCCAGTTCGACGGGGTCGCTGTGGCCCGGCGAACGAAGTCCCGGATGTTCGTCGACGAGGCGGCGCAGCCCCGCCGACCGCAGTGTATCGGCGATCGCCTCGGGGTCGGCGTCGAGGTCGAGGAGGCGCCGGACCCGTGCGACAGCGCTGCCGAGGTCGCGGGTGTCCGCCAATCGGAGGCGGCAGTCGACGAAGTCCCCGGCCCCTTGCCGCACCATGATCACGGCGGGACCGTGAGCCAGCCGCAACGAGCGGGTATAAGCGCCGTCCGAGACGTTTTCGATCCCGGCAACGGCTCTTGCCTCGAGATACCCGAGCAGATGCGAGAAATCGAACGGCGGCCGATATGCCAACCGGAGTACGACTTCGTCGGCCACCGAATGTTCGGCACCGGCTCTGCGCAGCTGTCGTGGGCTGACCGAATACATCGTGCGGAACGTGTCGTTGAACTGTCGGATACTGGAGAAGCCGGCGGCGAAGGCGATGTCGCTCATCGGCATCGAGGTTGCCTCGATGAGCGTCCTGGCAGTGCGCACCCGTTCGGTGCGGGCCAGCGCCAAAGGCCCGGCACCGAGCTCGGCATGGATGAGGCGCCCGAGTTGGCGAGTGCTGTAGCCGAGTTCAGCGGCGAGGGTTTCGACTCCCACACGGTCGACGGCACCATCGCGGATGAGGCGCATGGCTCGGGCCACGACGTCACCGCGGGTGTCCCACTGCGGCGAATTCGGACTGGCATCCGGGCGGCACCGGCGGCAGGCCCGAAAACCGGCATCTGCCGCAGCCGCGGCGGTCACGAAGAAGTCCACATTCTCCCGGCGCGGAGTTCTCGCCGGACACGACGGACGGCAGAAGATCCCGGTGGTGCGCACCGCCGTGAAGAACATTCCATCGAAGCGTCGGTCACGGGAAGTGACTGCCTGATAGCACTGGTCGGAGGTGAACATAAATCCATTGTCCGCTCCGAGGAGAACGATTACTAGCGGTTTTCGGTCACGGCAGTCGCCGGCACCAGACGAGGGAGGACACGCACGAGGACGATCAGAACGATCAGCTCGATGAGAGTCTGCGTCACGACCCCTGCAGAGCCGATTCCATCCCCGATGACCGCCCGCACGATCGGAAGCATGACGAGGGAATTGCGCGTGACGGCGGAGAGGATCACAGCACGAGATCTCTGCGGACCGACGTGCAGAGCCCGGGTGACGCCCCACCCGATCATGGTCATCGCGACGGCGAAGACGGTGAAGACGACGGCCACGGTCCCCAACTGTCCGACGGATCCGGCGATCATCGGGGTGACCGAGGCAGTGATGACGAGCAGGGTCAGCGTCATGACCGGATCCATCAGACGAGCGCTCGCGGCGAGGGGCCGCTCCAGTCGTGGCGTATGGCGGGCAAGTCGACGAACGACGACGGCAGCCGTAAGAGGAATGATGATGAACAGCACCAGTGCGCCGACAAGCGGGCGAACAGGCAGATCGATGCTCAGCCGCCCTCCGGTGACCGCCCACAGCATCACGGGCAGCAACAGCAGCTGAGCGATCATGAGCACGGGAGTGAGCATCAGCAGCCGATCGGCGGCGCCTCCCGCAGCGCGTGTGAATGCGATGACGTAGTCGATGCAGGGGCACAGCAGCACGATGAGCACAGCCGGCAGCAGCGGATCAGCAATGTCGAAGACCGTGATGAGCCCGGCGACGACCAGCGGGACGATGAGGAAGTTCAAGGCCGCCGTCACTGCGAGAAGAGGCAGATCGCGAACGGCGCGTAGTCCCGTTTCGAAGGGGATGTCGAGGAACGTGAGGAAGAGCAGGGCGATGAGGCAAGGCGTCAGGGCAGCTTCGGCCAAAGCGGCGAATCCGGAGACTCCGGCACCGAGGATGACACCGAGCACGGCACCGCCGAACCACCAGAGCGTCTGCGTCGAGGGGTTGCGAACGGCGTTCGAACTCGTCTGAGCCGACGGCTTATCACGTCCGAACTCCGGGCAGGAAGGAGGCACAGCCGATCGGCCGATCAGTCGGCTTCGGGCCAGTAGTGGGAGTCCGGCAGCGCTCGTCGACCGAAGATGGCCTGACCGACGCGGACGCAGTCTGCACCCTCTTCGATAGCCACTTCGAAGTCACCGGACATGCCCATCGACAGCCGCCCCGGACCGAGAAGGTCAGGATCGGTCTCGCGAACCCGGTCACGCAGACCGCGCAGAAGCTGGAAGCAGGGACGGACACGGTCGATGTCCGAGGAGAAGACTGCCAAGGTCATCAGTCCCCGGACCTTGAGAGTGTCGAATGCTCGCACCTCTTTGAGAAAGTAGAGAAGCTCTTCCGGGGGCATGCCGAATTTGGAGTCTTCGGAGGAAGTGTTGACCTGGACGTATACATCGAGGCTGCGTCCTTCCGCTTCGAGTCGCCGGTCGAGGGCTCTGGCGACCTTGAGTCGGTCGAGCGCTTGGAATTCGCTGGCGAACTTCGCTACGTCCTTGGTCTTGTTCGACTGGAGGTGCCCGATCACAGCCCAATCGATGTCGAGATCGGCCATCTCCTCGGATTTGCGGTGGGCTTCCTGAACCTTGTTCTCACCCAACTTCGCACAACCGGCGGCAACGGCGAGGCGGATGCGGTCCTGGGGTACGGTCTTGCTCACGGGAAGCAGCTCGATGTCGGTCCGGTCCCGACCGGCGCGTTCGGCGGCAGCTGCGATCCGGCGCTTCACCTCGGCGATGTTGGCTCGGAAATCCTCGACTGTCGTCGCCGTCGAGTACTGCCCATCGTGACTGAGTCCGCTGTCATCTCCCATACGGTCATCGTACTCAGGTTCCGGCCGCGTGCCCGTGGTGTTCACGCCACGATGCGGGCGCGGTCGGTCGGTCCACGTCCGCTCATCGACTTGGCCTCCTCCCAGGCCGCGGCCAGTCGCGGCCCCACCTGCTGCAGTTCGCTCTCCGTCACCGTATACGGCAGGCGCACCCACCGGTCTAGTCCACCGGCCGGGGCGAAGTTCGGCCCTGCGACGAGGCGGAGACCGTGGTTTCTGGCAGCGATCGAGAGTACCCCGGAACGCGCCTCCGGCAGTTCGGCCCACAGCGCCATTCCACCGGTTGGGACGATGAGCTTCCACTCGGGCAGCCATGACCTCACCTGCGCGGTGAGCATGTCTCGGGCGGCTCTGAGTCGGGATCGGCAGTCGGCGACGACAGCATCGTGGTTGGTCATGAGCTCGACCGTGACGAGCTGTTCGAGAACCGGTGCTCCCAGGTCGAGTCCGAGCCGGGAGGACGCGAAATGGCCTATCCGGTGGCGGGGAATGCGCATCCATCCGATGCGCAGTCCTCCCCAGTAGATCTTGCTCACACTGCCCACTGTCACCGAGTCCGGGATCAGCGCAGACATCGGGGTGGGCGTCCTGCCGCCATCGAGCCCCAGTTCGACGAGGGATTCGTCGAAGATGGGGACGACTCGGTGCCGACGAAGAGCCTCCGCGAACTCACTGCGCTGGGCTTCGGGCAGCAGGGCGCAGGTCGGATTGTGGAAGTCAGGGATGAGATAGGCGCTGCGCGGACGCATCTGTCCCATGAGCTGCTCCACGGCGTCGATGTCCCAATGGTGCCCCTGAGCTCCGAACTCCAGCGGGTAGGTCACGAGAGCGGCGCCTGCGCCTTCGAGCGTGGCGATCGCATTCGGATAGGTGGGACTTTCGACGAGCACCCGCGAGGTCGACCGTGCCCCGCCGAGGCGCGCGGACTCATGCGGATCGACGTCGAGGAGGGCGCGAACGGCGATGGCCGCACCGCCGAGGGCCCCGGAGGTGATGAGGATCTGATCGGGGTCGGTCGGTGCTCCGCGCTGGGTATAGCGGTCGGCGATGATCTTACGCAGGACCGGAAGCCCGGAAGGATAGTATCCGGTGCCGGGCAGGTAGGCACCCAATCGCGACAGTGCCCGATCGTAGGCGTCGAGGATATCCGGAGCTGCGACCGGTGCAGTGCAGGTGAAGTCGATCTCCGACTCGTCGCCGCCGGCGGGTGAGAGCAGATGGTCGATGCGGCCGCCGGGGACGCTGGGCAGTTGAACGATGCTGCCGGAGCCGCGGCGGGTGAGGATGAATTCCTGTTCCCGCAGCTGAGAGTACGCCCGTCCCGTCGTCGTCCGCGAGAGACCGGACGCGGTTGCGAGTTCGCGCTCGCTCGGCAGCCTCGTTCCGACCGGGAGTCGTCCGTCCGTGATCGCCGCGGCCACCGCGGCGGCCAGCGATTCGTATGCGGGCGCCTTCCACGGTCCGTCTTCGATGATGCCGACGAGTCGTTTCGCGCCCAGGACCGGTGTGCTCATGGTTCTGACCTCATGGGACCACTTTCCTGCAAGTGGCTATTTCACACAAGACCAATTTCGGTCATGATGGAATCGTCCTTCCGATCGCACCCGCAGAAAGCCACCACATGACGAAGATGAGAGCCCCGAAGCGTCAGCTGGCCAACGTCGGTCCCATCGCACAGCTGCGCGGCGGACGGCTGTGGCGGCGTCTCCCCCAGCTGATCCTCGGTCTCTACCTCTTCGGTGCCTCGATGGCGATGATGGTCAACGCGGGCTTGGGCATGATGCCGTGGGACGTCCTCCACTCCGGCATTCAGAATCACGTGCCGCTGACCTTCGGAACCATCATCACGATTCTCGCGTTCCTCGTACTCCTCATCTGGATCCCGCTGCGCCAGCAGCCGGGCATCGGCACGATTCTCAACGCCCTCCTCGTCGGGCCGGCGCTCGACCTCACCCGCCTGTTCCTGCCCCGGCCCGAAGAGCTCGGGTGGAACATCGCGCTCATGGTCACTGGCGTCGTCCTCAACGGGGCCGCCTCGGCGATGTACATCGGCTCCCAGTTCGGGCCGGGCCCCCGCGATGGGCTGATGACCGGTCTCTCCCGCGTGACCGGACGCTCGATCCGTCTGGTCCGCACCCTCATCGAAGTCAGCGTCGTCGCGGTGGGCTGGCTCCTCGGCGGAGTCGTCGGCATCGGCACTGTCCTCTACGCGTTGGGGATCGGCCCGATCACCCAGGCTCTGCTTCCCGCCTTCACCGTCGAACTCCGTCCCCGGTCCAAGCCGACGACCACCGCCGAGGATTTCCCCGAAGACTGAGCGAAAGCCGCCTCTGCGCGGCCCTCAGACGATCGAGGACCCCGCTGCAGGACGGACAGAACGTCCGACGCGTCCACTCACTCCATCGAATCGAGGATGTCGGTGAGATCGTCGAACGTCGTCAGCGGATTGACGATCGCGAATCTGGCATTCGGCCGCCCCTGGTGTGAACTCGGGACGACGAAGGCGCGCTGGTCCTCGAGCAGTCGATCCGACCACGCGTCATAATCCGACCGCTGCCAACCGTCGCGTTCGAACACGACCACCGAGAGTTCGGGTTCGCGCACGAGCCGCAGATGCTCACGATGCTTGATCTCAGTGGCGATCTCACGCGCCAGATCGATCGAATGGCCGATCGCCTCCCGATACGTTTCGGCACCATAGCTGGCCAGCGAATACCACAGCGGCAGCCCGCGCGGCCGTCGCGTGAGCTGGATGGCGAAGTCCGAGGGGCTCCAATCCTGAGCGTCGGTGAGCGTATCGAGATATTCGGCCTTCTGTGTGTGCGCTCGCCGTCCCGAATTCGGATCGCGGTAGATGAGCGCACAGGCGTCGAAGGGAGCGAAGAGCCATTTGTGAGGGTCGACGATGAGCGAATCGGCCTTCTCCACTCCGGCGAACTTGTGACGTGCCTGCGGTGAGAGCATCGCGGCCAGACCGTAAGCGCCGTCGATGTGGAGCCAGAAGTCGAATTCGTCCTTGAGAGCCGCGATGCCGGCGATGTCGTCGATGGTGCCGAAATTCGTCGTCCCCGAGGTGGCCACCACCGCGATCACGGCGTCCCCGTGTTCGAGCAGGGCCTCACGCACACCGCCCGGACGCAGGATCCCGTCCTCGCCGGTGGCCACAGGGGCGATATCGACATCCATCACCTCGGCCGCGGAGGCGACCGAGGAGTGTGCTTCGGCGCTGCACACGATCACCCAGCGTCCCGGCCGAGTCTCACCGAGCTTCTCCTTCTGTGCGTTGCGGGCGGCGACGAGAGCTGAGAGGTTGCCGATCGTACCTCCTTGGACGAAGACTCCCCCGGCTCCTGCGGGCAGCCCGAATTCTCCCGCCAGCCAGCGCAGGACTTCGTTCTCGGCATGGACGACGCCGGCGCCTTCGAGCCACGATCCGCCGTAGAGAGCACTGGCGGAGACGACGAGATCGAAGGCCACAGCAGCCTTCGTCGGAGCACTGGGAATGAACGACAGGTACTTCGGGTGGTCGGTGGAGATGCAGGCGGGTGCGAAGATGTGTTCGAAGATCGCCAGCGCCCGAGCTGACCCCAGCCCCTCCTCGGTGACGGTGGGACCGGCCAGCCGACGCAGCTCGGCTTCGGACGTCGGATGGTCGAGCGGAGTGTCCTCGGCAAGAGTCCGACGACGCGAATACTCGAGCACGAGATTCACGAGGTTGCGGGTCTCATCGGAGACGACGTGCATGCGGGAATGAAGACTATCGGTCATAGGGGCTCCTCGGCGCGGTCGATGGTGATGGGGATCGCCCACCGATAACGAGACTAACCGCACAGAGCCGATTTGTGGTGCGTCGGACGGTTCGGATCGCTGCGAATTCCTCTTCATGATCACTGATCGCAAGTTCTGATTTCTATTCATATTTCCTTGCGAACGAACTCGGTGCTGAGGTAGGTTCGGCACCATGACAGGAAGGCAGACGACCGACGCCCGGGATCTTTCCCGCGGCATGATCGGCAAGGGCTCCGAGGCGACCGGACTCCGCGTCCGGGACGCCATCCGACGATCCGGACTGAAGCAGCGCAAGATCGCCTCGGTGATCGGCATCGACGAGACGAAGCTGTCCAAAGCGCTGTCCGGTCGCCGCCGCTTCACCGCCGATGAGCTCCTCGGCGTGGCCACCGCTACGGGGGTGACGGTCCGGTGGCTGCTCGGCGACGAGTCCCAGGTCTCCGCGCTGCCGCCGAACTCAGCGGCAGCGGCAGCCGGCGACGACGACGCCAACCCGAAACGCACGATCGCCGAGGCAGCGTGGACGCTGTTCGGCCGGTACGGTTTCGACGCCGTGCGCATCGCCGATATCGCGGCGGCGTCCGGGGTCTCTGCTCCGAGCATCCATTACTACTTCGGCAACAAATCCGAGCTCTTCGATGCCGCTCTCGACTATTCGGTCAAACTCGCCTTCGACCGTCAGATCGCGTGGCTCGACGACATCGCGGATCCCGCGCAGAGACTCGAACGTCTGCTGAAGCTGCAGTCGCCGCTGGGGCGCACGGAACGCGGCGAATGGTCGATCTGGCTGCAGACGTGGTCTCGAATGGCCCTCGACGGTTCGACCCTGTCGAACTATCCGCTCAGCTACGAACGCTGGTCGCGCACCGTCCAGACGACGCTCGAGGACGGTCAGCGCACCGGCTGCTTCCGTGCCGGTGATCCTCGTGTCATGGCCGACGAGCTCACTTCTCTCCTCGACGGACTCGGCATCAAGGTGCTCACCGGGGTGATGGACGCCGAGATCTTCTCCCAGCGCCTGCGCTCCTACCTCGATCGCGCCATCATGCTTCCCCACAACCCACCACCCTCAACCGCCACATCCGCCGATCGACTGAAGGAGTCATCATGAATCGCAAAGTCATCCTCACCTGTGCCGTCACCGGAGCCGGTGACACTACCGGCAAGAGCGAGCACGTTCCCGTCAGCCCCGAAGAGATCGCGAACGATGCCATTGCGGCGGCCCGGGCCGGGGCGTCGGTCGTCCACATCCATGTCCGCGATCTCGAGACCAGACAGGGTTCGCGTGAGGTCGCCTACTACCGCGAGGTCGTCCGCCGCATCCGCGCCTCCGACGTCGATCCGGTCATCAACCTCACTGCTGGAATGGGCGGTGACCTCGTCATCGATCCGCAGGATCCGCTGACGACGATGCCGGGCACCGATCTCATCAACGCTCTCGATCGACTCCCCCACGTCGAGGAGCTGCTGCCCGAGATCTGCACGATCGACTGCGGCAGCCTCAACTTCGGTGAGGGGTCGAACCTCTACGTCTCGACCCCGGACATGCTGCGCGAAGGCTCGAAGCGCATCCAGACCCTGGGGGTGCGTCCGGAACTCGAGATCTTCGACACCGGCAATCTGTGGTTCGCCAATGTGCTGGTCGAGGAGGGACTCATCGACGCTCCGCCTCTGTACCAGCTGTGCATGGGCATTCCCTATGGTGCCCCCGCCGATCCGGGCCTGCTGTCGGCGATGGTGAACATGCTGCCCAAGGGAGCGCAGTTCACGTCGTTCGCCATCGGCGCGAACCAGCTGCCGTGGGTGGTGCGCTCCGTGCTCGCCGGGGGCCACGCCCGCGTCGGGCTCGAGGACAACCTCTACCTGTCCAAGGGCGTCAAGGCCACGAACGCCGACCTCACGGCACGTGCCGTCGACATCATCGAAAGCCTCGGTGCATCCGTTGCCACCCCGGACGAAGCTCGCGAGATCCTCGATCTGCGCGTACAGACACCGACCATCACCGGAGGCGATCTGTGAACGGTTCCACCCCCGCCGCGCCCATTCCCAACACGCCGGAGTTCCCCGACTTCGGCTCGATCGACACCGTCTCCTGCGTCGGCGCAGGAACGATCGGCGGCGGCTGGGCCGCCTATTTGCTCGCCCAGGGTTACCGGGTGAAGATCTGGGACCCGGCTCCGGACGCCGGCGACAAGTTCGCCAGGCTCCTCGACGCGGCCTGGCCGGCCTTGGCCGAACTCGACATGGTCGAGTCAGCCGACCGCACCGCCTGGTCGATCCACACCGACCTCGCCGAGGCGGTCGCCGACACCGGGTTCGTCCAGGAGTCCGCACCCGAGGACCTCGCGCTCAAACGCGGACTGCTGGCCCGGATCGACGAGGTGTGCCCGCCGAACATCGTGATCAGCTCGTCGACCTCGGGATACAGCATGACCGAAATGGCCACCGAGGCGGCCCACCCCGAGCGACTCGTCGTCGGCCATCCATTCAATCCGCCCTACCTCATCCCTTTGGTCGAGGTCGTCGGCGGCCAGTCCACCTCGGCTGCTGCTGTCGACTGGGCGGCCGGCTTCTTCAGCCATATCGGCAAGTCCGTCATCCGCATGGACCGCGAAGTCCCCGGCTTCATCGCCAATCGTCTGCAGGAAGCTCAGTGGCGCGAGGCCCTGTACATGGTCGAGCAGGGAGAGGCCACGGTCGAGCAGATCGACCGCTCGATCACCGATGGCCCCGGTCTGCGGTGGCCGTTCCAGGGACCGATGCTCACGTTCCACCTCGCCGGCGGTGAGGGCGGAATGGCGCATATGCTCGACCATTTCGGACCGTCGCTGAAGTCTCCGTGGACGCGGCTGACCGCCCCGGAACTCAGTCAGCAGCTGCGTGATGATGTCGTGGCCGGCTGCGATATCGAGGCCGGTGACCGCTCCATCACCGACCTCGTGGCTCATCGTGATGCCGGAATCATCGCCCTTCGTCGACTGACCGCGTCTCTGCCCGCCACCGCGACAGGTTCCGGTCGCGATGAGATTGCCGACGGCCAGGTGGGCTCTCCTTCTTCCTCCGCCGCTCCCCCACCGTCTGCATCGATGGCGTGGACCGCCTCGGCGAGGATACTCGGTACGTACAGCACCGAAGTCGTACCCGAATGGATCGACTACAACGGGCACATGTCCGAGGCCTTCTACGTTCTCGTGTTCGGATTCGCCACCGACCAGGTGATGGACCAGCTCGGCCTCGATGCCGCCTACCGGCAAAGCGCGAAAGCGTCCCTGTACACCGTCGAATCCCATATCCGCTACCTCGACGAGGCGGCCCTGGGCGACCGCCTCACCGTCGTCCCGCACCTCGTGAGTGCTGGTGAGAAGAAGCTGCACCTGGCGTATGAGATGTACGTCGACGATCGCCTCGTATCGACCGAGGAGATCATGGGCCTCCATGTCGACCAAGCGGAGGACCGAGTCGTGTCCTTCCCACAGGCTGTGACCGAGCGGATCGCGCAGATCGAAACGAGCAGCCCCGACTGGGTCGGCCGTTCGATCGGCTGAAATGCGTCAGGAATCGAGAAGCCGACACAGCCTCGTGCCACTATTCTGAAAGTCATCGCTTCGGTCGAATCCGAGTGTCCAGACCCGATCATCCGTTCTCTGAGGAGTCACCATGACCACCACGACTGCCGACGTCACTTTCACTGCGAACACCGAGCTGCTGGGCGACCGCCCGATTCTGCGCCTGCCCCAGGAGGCCAGCGATCAGCTGCCCTCACGCGGACAGGTCGCCGTCAACGGCACGCTCGATGGCACCGGGTTCAGCACTGTCATCGAACCTGACGGTCGACGTGGCCATTGGATCAGCCTCGATGACGACCAGTGGGAGACCCTCGGTGCAACAGAAGGAGCGGAGGTCGAGGTCGGTCTGACTCCGACGAAGAACTGGCCGGAGGTGGCGGCTCCATCGGACCTCCGTGCGGCTCTCGATGGTGCCGGTGATCTCGACGATGTCTGGGCCGGGCTCACGCCGATGGCTCGCTGGGAATGGGTGCGCTGGATCAAGTCGACGAAGAACGCCGATACACGTGCACGCCGTGTCGAGGTCGCAATCTCGAAGCTCGAGTCCGGCAAGCGTCGTCCCTGCTGCTTCGACCTGTCCTCGTGCACCGACCCGGAACTGTCCAAGAGCGGAAAGCTGCTCGGACTGTCCTGAACTGACAGGAATCTGACCGACCCGCCCGGCACCGGTCAGTCCGGCTGCTGAGCTCGCAGCACCGCGCGTGACGAGTGCACCGTGAGCGTGAGTCCCGCCCCCAGTACGGAGACGACCGCGGCGGCCGCGAAGAGGAGCCAGAACCCGCCGACCAGTGCGACGAGTCCGGCGCCCAGGAGCGGGCCGATCAGCTGCCCGAGGCTCGCAGAGCTGTTGACGAGGCTGAGATCACGGGCGTGATCGTCCGGGTCGAGCAGCAGATCCGTGGCCAGCGCGAGGCTGACCGCCATATAGGCTCCGTATCCGGCGCCCATGACTCCGGCCGCCACCGCTGTCATGGTGAAGCTCGGGCTGATGAGGATGATGATTCCGGAACAGGCCTGGACCAGGGCCGAGATCACCGTCCAGAAGCGTCGGCTGCCTCGTCTGTCCGTGACCATGCCGACGAGGATCGAGGCGGCGACCACGAAGACTGTGTAGATGACGATGAGGATGAGCAGGCTGTTCTCGGCGTCTGCGGCGGGGATCATGATCCCGTAGAGCAGGAAGAACAGCAGCAGCGACGTTCCGAACGCATTGCCGACGTTGACGATGAAGCGGCTGATCAGCAGCCGGGTGAAGCTCGGGTCGACGAGTGAGGACACCCGTGGCCGGATGAGCTCGCGACGGGCATGGAATTGGAGCACGGCGGCATGCGGCAGCGGCGGGTCGGGCAGCAGCATCGCAGTGGCCGTGCCGACGACGAGGATGAAGCAGGCCAGCACCACATAGGACGCGCCGGTGCTCAGACCCAGCAGGACGATCGCGGCGACGCCGACGACGACGCCGACGGCTTGAGCCGAACTGGCTGCGGCCGAGGCCGCGCCGCGCTGATCGGCGAGCTGATCGGCGATGAGCGCGGTCAGCGCCGAAGAAGCCACGGACACGCCGACCGAGGTGACCACCCACGCTCCCCCGACCGACAGGGGCCCCTCGGCGCTGCCGGTGAGCACGAGTCCGAGTGCGGCGAGCACCGATCCCCCGATCGCCCAAGGACGTCTCCGGCCGTACCGCGACCGGGTGCGGTCCGAGAGCCGACCGGCCACGGGTGCGGCAGCGATTCCGGCCAAGCCTCCGGCCGAGAGGACGAGTCCGGACCAGACGACCCCGTCGATCCAGTGCCCGCTCTGAGTGTCGAGCTGCAGCGGAAGCAGCAGCTGGATCGGGGTCAGCTGGACCGTCCAGATCGCCAACCAGGCGAGCGTGAAGCACACCATCCATCCGAGCGATACGCGTGCTCGCGTAACGGAGTCGCCTCGGTGAGGCGGCGGGCTGACCGTACTCATGGGCGGACCGCGGAGATGAGGTCCCGATACCAGCGGAAAGAGGCTTTCGGCGTCCGCATTCCGGTGTTCATATCGACGTGGACGAGCCCGAAGCGCTGACTCCATCCGTCAGCCCATTCGAAATTGTCCAACAGCGACCATACGGTGTACCCGTCGATGCACAGACCCGCTGCTTTCGCATCGATCACCGCGCCGAGGTGGTCGCGCAGATAGTCGATCCGCTCGGAATCGTTGATCTCCTCGTCCGTGGTGTCCGGTTCGGGGAACGACGCCCCGTTCTCGGTGATGATGATCGGCGGCAGTGCGGACCCGTAGCGTCGACCCATATCGGTGAGGAAGTCGCGCATCGTATCCGGACGGATCGGCCACATGGGACCGAACCCGGTCACGGTCGCTCCGGGGGTGGGCACCATCTCGAACGGCACGGGTCCTGCCGAAGCACGGACCGTGGTCGGATTGTAGTAATTGAAGCCGTAGACCTCATTCGGTGCGGAGATGAGGTCCATATCGCCGTCGGCCATCGGCAGTTCCACGCCGAAGCCGCTGAGGTCGGGATATTGTCCAGTCAGCAGCGGGTCAGCGAAGAGGCGGTTGTGAATCACATCGAGCAGCCCAGCCGCGGCCTGGTCCTCGGCAGTCTCGGAGGCGGGGAGGATGAGGCTGTGGTTGAGCGTCGGCGCGGCCTGAACTGCGCCGTACCCACGCAGTATCGGAGCGGCGATCCCGTGAGCCAGCAGCTGGTGGTGGACGGTGGGCAGGGAATCGAAGAGCAGTGTGTGTCCGGGTGCCAGTTCCCCCAGCGCATAGCCCTGCAGCGATGTCGATGCGGGTTCGTTGATCGTGTACCAGTGACGAACACGGTCACCGAGGCGTCCGGCAACCACCTGCGTATAGTCACCGAAGCGGTGGGCTGTGTCACGGTTGAGCCATCCGCCGTCTGCCTCGAGTGCGACCGGCAGGTCCCAGTGGTAGAGCGTCGGTTCCGGTGTGATCCCGGCGGTGAGCAGTCCGTCGACGAGGCGGTCGTAGTAGTCGAGACCGGCCGAATTCACCGAGGCGTCCGTCCCGGCATTCGGGATCACACGGGTCCATGAAATGGAGAACCGGTACCGGTCGACACCGAGGTCGGCAAGCAGCGCGATGTCGTCAGCGAAGCGGTGGTAGCTGTCGGGACCAGGCTCGGCAGTGCTGCCGTCGATGATGTTGCCGGGCGTGTCGACGAAGTCATCCCAGATGCTGCGGCCGCGACCACCCGCGCTGCGCGCCCCTTCGATCTGGAAGGCGGCCGTGGCTGCGGAGAAGTGCATTCCGGCCAAAGCCCCGACATTGCTTGGAAGATTCCCCACCATGAATCGAATATGTCACGGTTGGTCAGGGCCTGCAACAGTTGATCCTGAACCTGGCAGATGCGGCTTCGCTCTGTGAGGACGACGGGGGCGGCAAGCAGGGGCGCCCTGACTGGTCAGATCAGTACAGATCGCAGCTGAAGGGTCTGGAGCGCAGGAGATTCAGTCGGCTTCAGCGGCGATCGCCGCCGATGCCCACACGAGCGGGATCTGCAGAGGCAGTCTCGCACAGGCGATGGCTCGGCCCTTCGGATTGTCCCATTGTTTGATCACTGTGTAGATGTTGGCCGGGAAGACGCCGACCATGAGCGCGGCAGAGGCGACACCGCCGAAGCGCCGGGTGGTCGGGTTGGCTAACAGTCCTGCACAGCCGAGCTCCGCGATGCCGCTGGTGTAGGTCCAGAACCGCGGGTTGCCCAACCGAGGCGGGACGATGGAGTCGAAGAGGTTGGGTCGCGAGAAGTGGGCAACGCCGGCAAGACCCAGAATGCCGGTCATGACTGCCGTCTTCGTGTTCATTCCACGTCCGTCCTGACTCTGCGCACTTCGACGCGTCCCCTGCCCCGGAGTCTGGCCCCGAATGCACGAAATCCACAACACAATATAAGCCGTTGAACGAGTCGACGGGGAACTGTGTGGAGCTTAGGGGAATCGAACCCCTGACCTTTTCATTGCGAACGAAACGCTCTACCAACTGAGCTAAAGCCCCTTTTCGCTTTCAGTTTACGCCTGCACCCGGTTCTCAGCCAAAATCGCACGGGCCGTATGCGACCTCGTGAGGCACAGTGTGTCACCAGGTTCGGGGTCGGTGGAGCCACTTGATCTCGGCGAGTACAGTCGAAAGAGAGTCCCCTCTACGAAAGGACCGACAATGGCAGAAGAATTCGGAACAGTCGTCATCGGCGCAGGCCTGGCAGGAGGCACCGTGGTCGAATCGCTGCGGAATGCCGGTTACACCGCTCGGATCGCGCTCGTCGGCACCGAACCCGCGGCTCCGTACTACCGCCCGGACCTGTCGAAGAAGGTGATGATCGAGGGGTCGGATCCTGCCGACTCAGCCCTCCGCGGAGAGGACTGGTACTCGGCCCACGACGTCGAGACGTTCTTCGGCACCTCGGTGAACTCGATCGATACAGATGCTCAGACCGTCACCCTCGACGACGGTGGAGACCTGTCCTATGGTCAGGTGATCCTTGCGACAGGATCGGTGCCCCGGACACTCGATGTCCCCGGCGCTCAGCTGGGCAATATTCACACTCTCCGCGACGCCGGGGATGCGGTGGCCATCCGGTCCCAGGTCGGCGAGGGGAAGAAGGTCGCGATCATCGGCGGCGGCTGGATCGGCCTCGAGGTCGCAGCCGCAGCGAAGTCCCACGGCTGCGATGTCACGGTCATCCTCCACACCGATGCTCCCCCGCTCTCCGGTGTCCTCGGGCAGGAACTCGGAGAGTACTTCGAAGACCTGCACCGAAAGAACGGAGTGAACTTCCTCAAGGACGCGGACACGACAGCCTTCACCGGTGACTCCGCGGTCGAGGTCGTCGAAACGTCCGCAGGAAGTGTTCCCGCCGATCTCGTCGTCGTCGGAAGCGGCGCGGATCCCGCCGTCGATCTGGCCTCCTCGGCGGGTCTGACGACCGAGAACGGCGTGATCGTCGACGAACAGATGCGCACCTCCGACGGCAGCATCCTGGCCATCGGCGATATCGCGAATGCGCAGAACGTTCTGCGTGGTGAACGTCTGCGCGTCGAACACTGGGACAACGCGGTTCGCCAGGCCGAGGTCGCGGCCTCGACGATCAGCGGCGGGACCAAGTCCTACGACTGGCAGCCGTATTTCTACACCGACCAGTTCGACCTCGGCATGGAATACGTCGGTCGCGGCGGTTCCGAGGATGACGTCGTCATCCGCGGAGACAAGTCCAGCGGCGAATTCATCGTGTTCTGGCACCGAGGCGGCAAGGTCACCGCAGCCATGAACGTCAATGTCTGGGACTACGGCGACGAGCTCCGCGCCCTCATCGGCAAGGAAGTCAGCGCCGATCGTCTCGCCGACGACCAGGTGCCGGTCGGCGAACTCTGATTCGGGCCGGCTCCGACTCCGAGGGTTTCCGAGCCGAGCCGCCGCGCCCGCGAACGATGACTCTGCGGGGTCGGTGATCCGAATGTCACCGGCCCCGCGGTTTCCGTGCCAGCGCTGCAGCGACGAATTCCCGCAGGTGTGCCGCAAACGCCGCCGGATGGTTGCGGTGCCAGTCGTGGCCCATTCCCGGGACGAATCGGAGTTCGGCTCCGTCGATGCCTTCCGCCAGCTGCCTGGCCGCAGGTCTGTTCGCGATGTCCCGGGTCCCGCACCACACCGCAGTCGGCACCCGCACTTCGCCGAGGCGGCCCCGCAGATCGGCGGCTTCGACTGCCGCGTACATGGCCAAGGTCTCGGTCTTCGTCGAACCGTATGCTCCGAACGCCGCTTCCGGCAGTCGGATGGAGATCTGCCACTGCAGACGCATCATCCATTTCGGCGGTCTGACCTGTCCGCCGGAGAGAATCAGCGCGTCGAGTGCGCCGGGTGCTGCTCCAGCCGCGACCACAGTGCCCACCATCGCTCCCAGAGAGAGTCCGCAGACCACGGTCGCTGTGTCCTCATCGACCGATTTCAGAACCCGATCCGCCGCAGCAGACAAGTCGAACATGCCATCGTCGATGACGCCGAGCTCGCCGAGGTCGATCGCCTCGCACGACCAATTGCCAGGCAGCCCGGCGATCACGGCGTCCCAGACGGAGGCACGCTCACCGGCGCCGTGGAGGAAGATCAATTGCGGACTGGCTGCGTTCATCGTGTCTCCTCGGGTCTCGTGACAATTCTAGAACCGGCTCTGGCATCCTGGTAGACATGGATT
Source organism: Brevibacterium sp. H602 (assembly GCF_051172395.1). NCBI lineage: Bacteria > Bacillati > Actinomycetota > Actinomycetes > Micrococcales > Brevibacteriaceae > Brevibacterium > Brevibacterium sp. H602. Next base: position 141,478 of record NZ_JBPIZD010000001.1, read on the forward strand.
CGCTCTTCGCCGATGAGGCCTTCGACCGCCGACCGACAATCGTCGCCCCCGGCGCGGTCTGGGTACCGGGCTTCCTCACCGCCGAGGCGCAGCAGTGGATCATCGCCCGCTATGCCGATTGGCAATCCGGTCCGGTTCCGCCCCATGCCACGACGATCGCAGGCCATCCGATGAGCGTGACGACGATCGGGTTGGGGTGGCATTGGCAGCCCGGGCGCTACGACCGCCGAGCCGTCGACGTCAACGACAAGGTGGTGCTGCCCTTCCCCGATTGGATGACCCGTCTTGGCCGCCAGGTCCTGGAGTCCGCAGTCGCTGTCGTCGAGGACGCACAGGATCTCCCCCAGGGGACCGCCGCTGTCTGGGGCTTCGACCCTGCCGACTACCACCCGGACGTAGCTCTCGTGAACTACTACGACGAGCACGCGAAGATGGGCATGCATCAGGACAAGGACGAATTCGACCCTGCCCCGGTCGTCTCCCTGTCATTGGGCGATACATGCCTCTTCCGGTTCGGCAACACGGAGACCCGCAACCGTCCCTTCGAGGATCTGCGATTGGCCTCGGGTGACGCCTTCGTCTTCGGCGGCCCTGCCCGCTTCGCCTACCACGGAGTCAGGTCGATCCAGCCGGGAACCGCACCGGACGCGGGACGGCTGAACCACCTCGGCGGGGGCAGGATCAACATCACGATGCGCACGACCGGACGGGACTGAGTCCACGCGATCGGTTGCCCGGCAGACCCGACTGACTGAGTCGGCTCAGGGGTCCTTCGCGTCGGGGTCGATGTCGACGACCCCTTCCGGCGGCGCTGCCAGCCGGTTCGGGGACGTCTTCCGGAACACCGGCTGTCCGGACAGCACCGCCGACCTTGCCAGGGTGTTGCTCGCAACCGAGGACACGATGATCAGGCACAGCACGGCGATGACCGCCATGATCAGCGAGTTCCACGAGAACCCGGACGAATAGAGGTCGTAGATGAAGGCGGCGATGACGATGAACGGCATGCCCAACCCGGTCGCCGGAGAGAACACATTGATCCGAGACAGCGCGTCGCGGACCCTGAACATCGCCAGGGCGGATCCGAGCAGCAGCAGGGAGCCGGTGATTCCGAAGATCCCGACGAGGGTCGTGGCGAGTGCTTCGTTCATCAGCGGTGCCCCCTGGTGAGGATCCGGGAGAGAGCGATCGTGGCGAGGATGCCCACCATGGAGGACAGGAAGATCACATCGAGGACGATCGACGACGACACGGCGATGCCGAGCATGGTGACGATGGCAATAGCCGAGAAGTAGATGAGGTCAGAGACCACCGCACGTGAGCCCTGGTCGCGAGCAGTGAGCACGCGGATGAGCCCGATGACGATGGCGGCGGCGAGGATGACCGCACAGATGCTTGCGATGACGATCATGAGCGTCCTCCCACTGAATCGGCGTGTGGTCCCGGTGCCCGACCACGGGTCATGGCCAGCAGTCGCGATTCCATATCGATGAGCCCAACGAGGGCGGATTCCTCCGACTCCTCGAACAGGGCGTGGACGAAGATCACCGGCGGGGTCGTCGACGTGCCGGCCGCGATCGCAGTCACCAGGGTGCCGGGTGTGATCGTGATCGACGATGCGAAGAGGGTGACTTCGAGATCGGTGGCGCAGCGCATCGGGAGTTCGACGATCATCGGCTGGGCGTAGTCGCTGCGGAAGAGTCGGGCGACTATGGTCGCCGAACCGGTGATGATCGCCCAGACGATGAAGCCTGCGTAGGAGACGCCGTGGATGAGTCGCATCACGGTGCCATCACCGCCTCGATGTAGTCACTGTGGTCGAGGAGACCCTCGGCTGCCCGGTGCGTGAGGTTGAGCAGAGGCTCCGGGAAGCAGAAGAGCGCAACGGATACCCCGATCATGATCGTGGCGGGCACCAGCAGACGGGCGGGAATGCGCACGCTGCGCGTGATCGGTTCGGCCGGGGCGCGCCCGGTCTCCGCCGAGTCCGGGCGGTACGTCTGCATCGGCGGTCCCCAGAAGGTGTTGCGCCAAGTGCGCTGAAGCGCCAGCAGACTGATCAGCGCGCCGGCCACGATCGTTGCGACGAGGAGCCATCCGAAGCCGCCGCCGGCGTCCGTGGAGGCCCTGACGAGGCCGACCTTGCCCCACAGCCCGGAGGTCGGCGGCAGACCGACGAGAGAGAAGAGGCCGAGGATCATGAGGATGGTCGCCCAACGCTCCCGTGAGGCGAGCCCTGAGAGCTTGCGGAATGAACCGGTGCCGTAGGTCTGTTCGACGGCGCCCATGATGAGCAGCAGGCCTGCCATCGTAACCATGTGGTGCATCATGTAGAAGGCGCCGGCACCGAGGGCCGCCGAGGTCAGCAGGGTGGCGCCGATGAGGATGTGGCCCACGCCTGCGGTCATCTGGAACCCGAGCACATTGCGCACTCGCACCTGCCCGAATCCGGAGATCGCACCGATGAGGATGCTCGCCACCGCGACGATGAGAATAGCGGTCGCCCACGGAGCAGGCTCACCGTAGACAGTGGTGTAGATGCGGTAGATCGCATACAGTCCGACTTTCGAGTGGAGACCGGAGAACAGCGACATCATGCCCGCCGAGGTGTTCGGATAGCTGCGGACGAGCCACCCGTGGAAGGGTGCGCCGCCGGCCTTGATGAGCAGAGAGAGCAGCACCACGCCCAGAGCGATCGCGGCCTGTCCGGTCGGACGTCCCTGATCTGCCAGGACGGCGAGGTTGACGGTGCCGGTGGCGCCGTAGACGAATCCGACGCCGATGAGCAGCATCGTCGAGGTCAGCAGGTTGACCATGACGTAGAGACGTCCGATGCCGAGCCTGCGCCAGGTGCCGGTGACGGCGATGAGTGCGTAGGCGGGCAGCATCATCACTTCGACGAAGACGAAGAAGTTGAAAAGATCACCGGTCAGCAGCGCACCGTAGACACCGGTGAGCATCATCAGGATGAGCGCCGGGACGAATCGGTACTGGTCCTCACCGGTGGAGACCAGGAACAGGCTGCTGACGAACGCGACCAGCGAGGTGAGCACCAGCATGAGCGCGGTGAACGTGTCCGAGACGAACACGATCGCCAGGCCGGGCACATAGTCGCCGACCGAATGGGCGATCACCGGGGTCGAAGCATGCACGCCGAGCAGGGCGACGCCGCTGCCGCCGACGAACACGGGAACGGCGAGCAGGAGCAGCCGGTCAAAAGTGCGTGAGGTGATGAGCACGCTCAGCGCGGAGGCCAGAAGCGGGATGCCGATGAGCAGAAGAAGCAGTGCGGAGTTCATGAGTCGCGCTCCTCCCCTGTCTCGGGATTGCGTTTCTGGTCGTCGTCGTGGCCGAGCACAGCCAGGGCGAGCATGAAGATCGTCACTGCCAGGGTGATGACGATGGCAGTGAGGACGAAGGCCTGAGGCAGCGGATCGGCCGCCTCGGCGAGGTCACCGCGCCCCGCCAGAGGTTCGCCTCTCCAGGCGCCGACTCCTGCCGAGAGCAGGATGAAGTTCGCGGCATGGGAGATGAGGGTGAGACCGAAGACTCCCCGGACCATGGAGCGCTGCATCATGAGGTAGACGCCGCCGGCGGTGAGGACGCCGACCGTCAGTGCCAGGATCATGCTTCCTCCTCGTCTCCGTCGGTCGGTGGATCCCCTCGGAGGATATGGGTCGAGTTCGCACGCACCTTCGCCTCATCGGACTCTTCGGCCCCACGGCGACGGCCGCGTTCGGGGCGTTCACCGCGGATGGCCTCCATCGGACCGCTCAGCTCACCGTAGAGCAGCTCATCGGCACGTTCGCGGGTGCGTTCGACGTCCCGGCGGATGATGCCGTTGGTGAGCACATCGTCGCCGGCCGGCGTGGCTGCGGAGTCCGAGACACCGAGGAGGTTGAACGAGAGCAGCATGAGGCCGAGCACCGCCAGGTAGACCCCGACGTCGAAGAGCATCGACGTCGTCCAGTGCTGGCCGGCGAACTCGGTGTGCAGCGGCTGCAGGAACGAACCGGCGAACAGCAGTCCGATGATTCCGGTGACCACCGCAGTCGCGACTCCGGAGCCGATGAGGTAGAGGGGCGCACGCGGCGGGCCGAGCGCCCGGTCCTTCGGCGTGGACAGGTAGGCCAGACCGATGACGGCAGAACCGACGAGGGCGGCGATGAATCCGCCTCCCGGGGAGTTGTGGCCGCGCCAGAAGATGAGCAGGGAGCTCACCGCCAGCAGCGGTCCGAGCACCTTCAGGGTCAGCTGCAGCGGGATGACGTTCGGCCATGCCTCGTGAACAGCACGATATGCGGTGGTGCCCTTGGGCCGGATCGACACCCAAGGGGGCCTGGGCGGTTCCGGGATGTTCTCGGCCGGCGGGTCGATGAACTTGTCCTTGACCGTCGACATCACCGCGACGATCGCGATTCCGGCCATGCCGAGGACAGTCAGCTCACCGAGGGTGTCGAGAGCACGGAATTCGACGAGGATCGTATTGACGATGTTGTCTCCGCCGCTGATCTCCGGAGCCTTGTCGAGGTAGTACTGGCCGAGTGCGGAGCGCTCCCGACGGCCGTTGAGCGCCAGGGTCAGCCCGGCAACGCTCGCGCCGACGATGATCGCCAGGAGCAGACGCGGTGTCTGTTTGCGCTTCGGGTACTTCCAGAATGAGCGTGGAAGCTTCTGCAGCACGAGCATGATGACGATGATCGTCATCGCTTCGACGAGCAGCTGTGTCAGGGTGACGTCGGGGGCGCCGAGCGCGAGGATCTGCACGGTGGCGAGGATGCCGATGGCAGAGAGGGCCACAACGGTGGTCAGCCGCGAATGCGAGGTGCACAGGACGAGCACCGCCACGGTGATGAGGACGAGCAGAATCACGTCCACAGGACGGCTCAGGTTGGCCTGGAGCGGCGGCAGATCGGCGAAGACGACAGGTACGGCCCCAATGGCGAGCACGCTCAGTCCGCCCAGCGACAGAGCGAGATAGGGGCCCGAGTTCATGGGACGGACGAAGGCGGAGAGCCCGTATCCCAGGCGTTTGAGATTCTTCGTCAGCGCATCGATGACGTCGGCCCCGTCGAAGGGCAGAGTGGCCTTGTGGAAGAACACGAAGACGCGCGACCGGCGGAGGATGATGAACACGCCGATGGCGATGATGAGCCCAGAGGCGAGCAGTTCTGCGTTGAATCCGTGCCACAGTGCCAGGTGCACGGACTCCGAGGCCGTCGGCACCGCTGCCCGGACCACCTGGTCGAGCGGGGTGTCGAGCAGGTAGAGGACGAAACTCAGGGGAATGGAGGCCAGGATCGGCAGGGCCGCTGCAATGAGCATGACGGGTGAACCGCGATGGATCTGACTCTCTTCGGGCTCGCGGCCGTCGATGAAGCTGCCCCAGACTGTCTTCGCACAGTAGGCGAAGGTGAGCACCGAGGCGCCGACGGCGACGAGCAGAGCCGCCCAACCGGCCCAGGGCCCGCCCGGGGCTTCCCTCAGCGCAGTGAACAGAGCCTCCTTGGACACGAATCCCAACAGTGGCGGAATCCCCGCCATGGACGCACAGCCGATGATCATCACCGTGAACGCCGCCGGGGCGGAGCGCATGAGTTTCGGAATCCGAGCCAGGTCACGGGTGCCGGCGAGGTGGTCGACGACGCCGACCATCATGAACAGACCGGACTTGAACAGTGCATGTGCGATGACGTGGAGGGTGGCGGCGGCGATCGCCGCCTCGGTGCCGACGCCGATGACCGCGGTGATGAGACCGAGTTGAGACACGGTCGAATAGGCCATGAGCTTCTTCACGTCATGCTGGTTGAGCGCGAACCAGCCGCCCAGGCAAGCGGTGAGGAGACCCGCCGTCACTAGCAGGATATTCCATGCCGGTGTGGCGTGGAAGGTCGGTGAGAACCGAAGCATGAGGAAGATGCCGGCTTTGACGACGGCAGCGGCATGCAGGTAGGCCGAGACTGGCGTGGCGGCGGCCATCGCGTCGGGCAGCCAGGGATGGAACGGGAACTGAGCGGACTTCGTCATGGCTGCGACGCCTACGAGCAGAGCCACGAGCGTCGTGACTTCGGGCTGGCCCGCCCAGACCGGGGAGCTGATCGCCTCGGCGAGGTTCGTCGTGCCGGTCACGGCGATGATCACTCCGGTGGCCACCAGCAGACTGAGGCCGCCAATGAAGGTGAAGAACATCGTCCGCAGCGCCGGTGCCTGCCCAGGAGATCCGGACCGGGCGATGAGGAAGAACGAGGCCAGGGACGTCAGCTCCCAGCACACGAACAGCACGAGCACATCGTTGGTGAGCACAAGGGCGACCATGGAGAAGGTGAAGATCACCATCAGCCAGTAGAAGCTCGTATTGCGTCCGGGGCTGAGGTAGCGCGTCGAATATATGAATACGACCGCACCGATGATCAGTGCGATATAGGTGAATACGACACCGATTCCGTCGGCCCGCAGCGCCAGGTCGACGCCGAAGCTGGGAATCCACGGGTAGGACACTTCCGGATTCTGCCCGGTCATCACCTCGGCGGCGGTGGGAGTGAACAGGGCTGCCACGCCGAGATAGGCGATCGCCAACGGCCAGCCGCTCTCGCGTCCCGCGAAACGGGTGAGGACGGGAGTGAGCACCACGAGTGCAGCCAGAGCGATTAGCGTTAGGATCATGACCGGGCCTCAACGGCCGCAGGCACAGGTGATCGTTCGTTCACTCACTGATCCTTCATCGCAAGGTGCGCGTTCTGCAAAACACAGACTTTCGAAGAATCAGACTATCGACTCGGAGTTCCATGAGCAAAAGCACAAAGAGCCTCGACCCGTTCCCGAGGCTGTCGGTCTTCTTCGACGCGCGCTTCACCCGCACCACCCATCACGACGGGATCTCCCGTTACGGTTCGTGTCTGCTCTCGGCCCTACTGGCGGCCGTCGAGGGTACAGAGATCGACGTGACCGTGGTCATCAGCGATGAAGCACAGCTGGCGCTGCTTCCCGCATGTTCGTGGGTGCAGCTGGGTGACCCCACCTCCCCCGCCGAGGTGGCCATCGCCGGAAAGCTCAATGCACTGGGCGCCGATGTCGTGTTCTCGACGATGCAGACGATGGGCTCGTTCGGTCGCCGCTACGGCCTCATCCTCACCATCCACGATCTCATCTACTACTCCCACCCCGAACCACCTGGCGATCTGCCGCTGCCAGTGAGACTGCTGTGGCGGGCATATCATTTGAGTTTCGTCCCGCAGCGGCTGCTGCTCAATCGTGCTGATGCCGTAGCGGCCGTCTCCGAGACGACGAAGGATCTCATCGCCGCCCACCGGCTGACGGATCGACCGGTGCAGGTCGTGTCCAATGCCGCCGAGGCGGTCACAGCGCCGGCGCGGACCGTGAACCGGCACGATGCGAAGACCCTCATCTACATGGGCGCGTTCCTGCCGTACAAGAACGTCGAATCCCTCATCCGCGCGCTCGAGCACCTGCCGGGGTGGACCCTGCACATCGCCAGCCGCATCGAAGGCCGAAGGGAAGCTCAGCTGCGAGCCCTCATTCCCGACCGGGCGAAGGTCGTCTTCCATCGGGGGATCAGCGATGAGGAGTATGCACGACTGCTCGACGAATCGACGGCCCTGGTCACGGCCTCGCGGGAGGAGGGCTTCGGTCTGCCCGTCATCGAAGCGATGGCCAAGGGAGTGCCCGTGGCCGTGTCGGACATTCCGATCTTCCGAGAGATCGCCGCTGAGGCGGCCGAATACTTCGACCCGGAAGATCCGCGCTCGATCGCGCACGCGATCGAGCGGCTCACCGATGCCGACAGGTGGGCCGAACAGTCCGTAGCCGGCAGGCGTCAGTCACAGGTCTTCGATTGGGCGAAGTCGGCAGAGTCGCTGGTCGACCTCATCAGATCAGTCGCTGCCGACCGCAAGAGCGACGGCTGAGTCCGAGCGGACACTGATGCACGGGTGAGGGCCTCGGGTTCCGCAAGGGCGCGTTCAGCCGATGGCCGAGCCCGCAGCGGTGCGACCGAACAACTCAGTGGGAGAGCGTGCCCCAACTGCGCAGAACCCATTGGTCGCCGGTGTACCCGAACTCTCCGTGACCGCAGTTTCCGAGGACCCCGAGCCGGCCTGTCCCGTTCATCTCCAGGAGGATTTCGGCAGCGGCGCGCAGCACCGCACCGTGGGCGACGATAGCGATCGTCGAGGCTTCAGCGGACTGCACGATATCGGTGATGGCGTCGGCGACACGACGGCCCGACTGGGTACGCGATTCTCCTCCGGGAGGTGCGATGTCCGCTCCGGAGGCCCAATCGGCGAGTTCGTCCGGCCAGGTCTCCGCCACCTCGGCGCGGGTGGAGCCTTCCCATTCGCCGAAGGCGGTCTCCCGCAGCCGCTCATCGCGAACGGGTTCGACAGCGACGCGTGTCGCCAAGCTGTCGGCGGTCGCAGCGGCGCGCGAGAGGTCGGAGGAGACGATGAGTTCCGGTCCGAGTTCGGCGAGCCGCCTGGCGACCTGATCAGCCTGCTCTCGGCCCGTATCGTTGAGGGGGACGTCGGACTGCCCCTGGAATCGACCGGCGACGTTGAAGTCCGTCTGTCCGTGACGCCAGAACAGAACGGTCTTCGTCATGTCTCCGAGCCGGGTTCCGGCAGCTGCAGATCAATGACCGGAACGTCCTTCCACAACCGTTCGAGCGCGTAGTATTCGCGCTGTTCGGCGGAGAAGACATGGACGACGATCTCGCCGAAGTCGAGCAGCACCCAGTCCCCTCCCCGGCCTTCGCGGCGCAGCGGAGTGCGGTCGTGGACGAGCTGCACTTCCTGTTCGATAGCGTCGATGACCGCACCGATCTGGCGTTCGTTATCGGCGGAGACGATGAGGAACGCGTCGGTGATATAGAGCGTGGAGCTCACATCGAGGCCGATGATGTCGGTTCCGAGCTTCTCGTCCGCGGCTTTGGCCGCGGTTCGAAGCAACTGGGTGGATTCGGCGATCTCGCTCACAAGATCCTTTCGCATGGATGCGGTTGTCGAGGTGGTGTGTCCCGGGTGTTGCTCAGAGGAACATGACGAGGGCGATGACGATGAGGGCCAGGGCGAAGAACGCGGCCACGCCGAGGACGATATAGGGCATCTTCGAAGGCTCTTCGCCCATGAGGATCTGACCGTCCTGCCCGGTCACCGAGCTGGCACGGATGCGTGAGCCGGGAGGGTTCACGGTTTCTTCGTCTTCGTAGTCGGCATTCGGCAGCGACCAGGCTTCGGGCACTGCTTCCATCGGCCGGGTCTCCGGGTTGGCGGCCAGGGCGCGCGCCGCGTCATCGGAACCTGAGTCGCCGGCCGATTCGCCGGAACCCTCAGAGGCCGAGCCGGACTGCGACTCTTCGGCACGACCGGGCGCCGCGGTCTGCGGCCCGCGAGCATCGCTCTTGCGGGGCTCGTCGACCTCGGGGATCTGCGCCGAGGCGGCAGTGACGACTCGGACTCCGGAGGTCGAGGGCGGCTGCACGATCGGCATCCGTCGCGACCGAGACGAAGGCTCGGACTCGTCGACGGCATCTGCCTCAGGCTTCGAGGCCGGCTTGTCTTCCGGGGCAGGTTCATCCGCGGGATCTGCTGCAGCGGCAGCACCCGTGGCAGGCTCGTCGGTTGAGGCGTTCTGATCCTCTGAGTCCGGCCCGTCCGAGTTCTCGGCAGGCGTCTCGTCCTCGTCCTCGGTGCCGAGTGCAGGAGCGTCGCCGTCGAGAGCCGAGTACGGCATCGACAGTGCGTCATAGGGTTCGCTCTCCACCGTCGACGGCCGCGGAGCCGAGGCAGGAGTGACTGGAGCTTCGAAATCGCGGGCGGCGACCTCATCAGCTGCTCCCCCGAAACCGGCGGTGTCATAGGATTCGTGTTCCGTCGCGGCGGCTGCCGAAGCCTGTGTTTCGTCGGAGTCTGCTGCTGCCGGCGCAGCTTCCGAGCTCGAGTCCGCGGGTTCAGAATCCGAGATTTCCGGGATCGGTCCGGTCAGTCGACCTTCGGCTGCGGCCTGCCGTTCGGCCAGTTCCTTCTCATCGGCCACAACCGGCATAGCGCCGGTGGACAGATCGCCGTACTGCGAAAGTCCGTGTTCGCGCAGGTATCTCTTCTTCTCGGCACGCGACTGGAAGTGCGGCAACGGGGTCCGTGTCGGGTCGAGACGGTCTTCGGCATGCACCGGCGGCCGGGACTCCTGCGGGTGGTCCGATGCCAGGGCGCCGCGTTCGTGGCTGGTCCGCGGCGAGGGTTCGGGGTCGATGCGCGAGGCGGTGTCGTCGCTGGTCTCAGCGGCGGGTTTCGCACCGGGCTTCTTCGGGGGCAGCGGACTGAGGAGTCCGGCGCGAGAGTTCGGAGCCTCCTTCGGCTGCTCAGGAACCTCTCGTGCTTCGAACGCCTGTTCCGCCGCCAGCCTTTCGGCTTCGCGCCGTGCTCGACGTGACGTGAACTGCTCCTCAGCCATTCTCACTCCTGTACAACTCGTATTTCGCGATGTACTGCACTACGCCGTCCGGTACGAGGTACCAGACGGGTGCACCATCCATCACCCGTTGTCTGCAATCCGTGGACGATATCGCCAGCGCAGGGATCTGCACGAGACTCAGCCGGTCGACCGGCAGTCCCTCACCGTGGAGTTCGTGCCCGGGCCGGCTGACCCCGACGAAATGCGCCAGGGAAAACAGCTCATCCACATTCTTCCACGTCAAGATCTGAGCCAAAGCGTCCGCGCCGGTGATGAAGAACAACTCGGTTTCGGGACCGTAGCTGCTGGCGAGGTCGCGCAGCGTGTCGATCGTGTAGGTCGGACCCGGTCTGTCGACGTCGGCTCGAGAGACGGTAAACCGCGGATTCGATGCCGTGGCGATGACAGTCATCAGGTACCGGTGCTCGGCGCTGCTGACCTCTTCGACGTCCTTCTGATACGGCCGTCCCGTGGGGACGAAAACCACCTCGTCGAGGTCGAAGGTCGCCTGGACCTCACTTGCCGCGACGAGGTGGCCGTTGTGGACGGGGTCGAAGGTGCCGCCCATGACACCGACTCTGCGTCTGTGCTCTGCCATATCAGTGGCGGTGCGAGATGCCCTTCCACGACCGAGACACAATGCCCATCGTGATGAAGATCGCCAGGGTGATGAGTCCGTACCAGATCGGATCCATCGGCAGCTCCACGTGGGCTGCGTGCTCCCCACCTTCGGCCGCGGCGGCCATGATGGCTGCGTTCACGTCATTTCTCCTTACTCATTGATCCGTCGCGCACAGAGCGCTTCGGGGTCGTTACCTTCTCAGTTTCTCATGAACCATCGGGGAATCCGGCATCGACATGACTTCTTCCCCCTCCGATGTCTCCCCTGGTCGGGCGGTGAGTACCCTGATCGCGGAGTGTCGGAGCCGATTCGGGCTCAGGAACGGACCTGGCCGTTGCCCATCATCACCCATTTCGTGGTCGTCAGCTGTTCGAGTCCCATGGGGCCGCGAGCATGCAGCTTCTGGGTGGAGATGCCCACCTCCGCACCGAAGCCGAGCTCTCCCCCGTCGGTGAATCGCGTGGAGACGTTGACTCCCACCGCCGCTGCATCGATGGCGGTGACGAAGGTATCAGCGTTGTCGAGGTCCTTCGTCACGATCACCTCGGTGTGGCCGGAGCTGTAGGCACGAATATGGTCGATGGCCTCTTCGATGCCGGAGACGAGCTTGATCGCGATCTCCAGTCCCAGGTACTCCTTGGCCCAGTCGCGCCGCGACACCCGTCGGACCTTCATCCCGGCCGGCGCCAGTGCCGAGACGTCCGAGTCGGCGTGGACGATGACCCCGGCGCCGTCGAGGCGTTCGAGGATCTTCGGCAGCACGCGTTTCGCGGCTTTCTCATGCACAAGGAGGGTCTCCAGCGAGTTGCACACGCTGGGTCGATGCGTCTTCGAGTTGAGGACGAGGTCGACGGAGGTCTTCACCGTGGCGGTGGAATCGATGAACATGTGCACATTGCCCACACCGGTTTCGATGACGGGCACGATCGATTCCTGCACGACCATGTTGATGAGGTCGGCGCCACCTCGGGGAATGAGCAGATCGACGTAGTCGCGGGCGTGCATGAGCACGTTCGCGCCTTCGCGCCCGTACTGGTCGATGCCGTTGATCGAGTCGGCCGGCAGTCCCGCCGATTCGACGGCTCGCCGGAGGATGGAGATGATCTCAGTGTTCGAGTTCTGCGCAGCCGATCCTCCGCGCAGGACGGAGGCGTTTCCAGATTTGAGTGCGAGAACGGCGATGTCGACGGTGACGTTCGGGCGGGCTTCGTAGATCGCACCGATCACACCCATCGGGACACGGTTCTGGGTGAGTCGGATGCCGTTGGGCAGGGTGCGTCCGACGACGACATCGCCGACGGGATCCGCGAGGTCGATGACGTCCTCGACGGAGTCCGCGATCGCTGCGATGCGATCGGCGTCGAGGCGCAGACGGTCGAGCAGAGCCTCGCTCATTCCGTTCTCGGTGCCGGCGGCGATGTCGGCGTCGTTGGCTTTGACGATGCGGTCGGTGTTGCCGCGCAGCGCCTCGGCGATGGCACCGAGAGCAGCGTTCTTCTCGGCGGTCGAGGTCGTCGACAACAGGCTCGAGGCGGACTTGGCGTTGCGCACGATGCGGGTCACGCCGCGCACAGTCTTCGGGTGGATCTCGGCTGCTGCTGTCATGGGTTATCTCCCCCCGCTCACTTGTGTGAGAACGAGATCGTTTCGATGGATGACCTCTTTACGGTAGTCACTTCCCAGACGGGTGCCAAGTTCCTCGGTTGTGGAACGGAACATCAGCGGCAGCTCGTCCGAGGAGAAGTTGGTCATACCGCGGGCGATGACCTCGTCGTCGAGATTGCGGATCTCGACCGGGTCCCCTGCTTCGAAGTCCCCGCGGCAGGAGGTGACGCCCGCAGCGAGCAGGGACGTCCCCCGGGAGAGCACGGCTGTTTCGGCTCCTCTGTCGATCGTGACCGATCCGAAGGTCCGAGCGAGATGGCGCAGCCACAGCAGGCGGGTGCCCCGTCGTCTGTGGGTGACCGCGAAGTATGTGCCCACGGTCTCCCCCGCCAGCGCCGAGGCGGCCTGCGGTGCCGAGGTCAGCACGGCCGGGATCCCCGAATCGGCGACCATGATGGCGGCGTCGACCTTCGTGGCCATTCCGCCGGTGCCGGTGCCGGCAGTCCCGACACCTCCGATGGAGAGGTCGTCGAGATCGCCGGGTCCGTGCACACGGCCGATCAGGCGGGAGCAGGGCTGATCCGGGGGTCCAGAGTAGAGCGCATCGACATCGGAGAGAAGCACGAGCGCATCGGCGTGAGCCAGATGAGCGACGAGCGCCGCCAGCCGATCGTTGTCTCCGAAGCGGATCTCCTCGGTGGCCACGGCATCGTTCTCATTGACGATGGGCATCGTGCCCAGAGCCAGGAGTTTGTCGATGGCTCGCTGGGCGTTCTTGTACTGGGTGCGTCGGATCAGGTCATCGGCGGTGAGCAGCACCTGACCGGGAACGAGGTCGTAGCGTCCCAGCGCCCGCGTGTATGCGGCCATGAGCAGTCCCTGACCGACCCCGGCCGCTGCCTGCTGGCTGGCGAGGTCTCGAGGGCGCTTCTTCAGCCCCATCGGCTCCAGACCGGCCGCGATCGCGCCGGAGGAGACGAGGATGACCTCATGACCGGCAGACCGGTGGGCCCCGATGACATCGGTGAGCGCGATGAGTTTGGCTTCGTCGAGTCCGCCGTCGATCGTCGTCAGCGAGGACGATCCGACCTTGACGACGATGCGACGGGCTCGGGCGATGTCGTCACGGAACGATCCTGCGGAAGAATCCGCCTGAGCTGCGGCGGTCACTCCTCGCCGGCTCCCTCACCAGACTCCGTCGCAGGTGCACCGAGGCGGCTCTCGCGGTGGGCGCGTTCGGCCAACCGCTCCTGTTCGAACTCGGCCCGCATGGCGGCCTTCGCGTCCATCTTCTCGTGATAAGCGGCCTTGCGTTCCTTGCGTGTGGAGCGCGTTTCCTCGTCCAGTCGGGCGTCCGATCCGCGGGAGCCGAGCAGTTCTGCTCCACCGACGGTTGTGGGATCCCAGTCGAAGACGACGCCGTCGTCTCCGCCGACGACGATGGTGTCGCCGGGTTTCGCTCCAGCCTTGAAAAGAGCCTCTTCGACGCCGAGGTGCTCGAGGCGGTCGGCGAGGTAGCCGACGGCTTCGTCGTTTCCGAAGTCCGTCTGCTGCACCCAGCGACGAGGCTTGTCACCGAGGACGCGGAACAGCGGTCCGTCGGAGGTGCGTTCGGAACGGACTTCGAATCCGCGATCGTCGACGGCCTTCGGACGGATGACCACGCGCTGCGGTGTCGCTTCGATCTCGGCACGACGTTCCCGTTCGGCGAGCACGAGCTCGGCCATGGCGAACGAGAGTTCCCGCAGACCGGCATGGCTGACTGCCGAAATCTCGAAGACCCGGTATCCGGCGGCTTCGAGATCGGGCCGGACGATATCGGCGAGGTCGCGACCGTCGGGGATGTCGACCTTGTTCAGCGCCACGAGCTTCGGGCGCTGTGAGAGCGGCAGGAGTCCGCTCCCGTCGTCGAGGTCGACGGCATAGGCGGCGAGTTCGGATTCGATGATCGTGAGGTCGGATACGGGATCGCGTCCGGGCTCCCAGGTGGCCATGTCGATGACATGGACGAGGCCGGCACAGCGTTCGACGTGGCGGAGGAACTCGAGGCCGAGTCCCTTGCCCTCAGATGCGCCGGGGATGAGTCCTGGAACGTCGGCGACCGTGTAGCGGGTGTCGCCGGCCTGGACGACCCCGAGGTTGGGCACGAGTGTCGTGAATGGGTAGTCGGCGATCTTCGGTTTGGCGGCCGACAGCGCAGCGATCAGGCTCGACTTGCCCGCCGATGGGTATCCCACGAGGGCGATATCGGCGATCGTCTTGAGTTCGAGCACGAGGCTGAGCGTCTGTCCGGGCTCTCCGAGGAGCGCGAAGCCGGGGGCCTTGCGCTTCGTCGAGGCCAGCGCGGCATTGCCGAGCCCGCCGCGGCCACCGGCTGCTGCGGTGAATTCGGTTCCCCCCTCGACGAGGTCGGCGATGACGTCGCCGTTGGTGTTCTTCACCACGGTGCCCTCGGGGACGTCGACGATGAGGTCTCTGCCGTCGGCACCATGGCGCAGATCGCCCTTGCCGATCCCGCCGTCGTCGGCACGCACGTGCGGACGGTGGTGCAGGGGAAGCAGGGTGGTGGTCTGACGGTCGACGCGGAAGATGATGTTGCCGCCGTTGCCGCCGTCGGCGCCGTCGGGCCCGCCGAGCGGTTTGAATTTCTCGCGCCTGATCGAGGCACACCCGTTCCCACCCGCGCCTGCGGCGAGGTGAACGGTGACACGGTCTACGAACTCGGTGGCCATAATGTCCTTATATCAGATGAAGGGTGAGTCGTTCGACTCACCCTTCATGCTCCCTTTTCAGGGAGAGATCATATTGACGACGGAACGGATCCGGGAAGGATCAGGCTCCGACGATGTTGACGATCTTGCGACCGTTGCGGGTTCCGAATTCCACGGCACCTGCGGTCAGTGCGAAGAGGGTATCGTCTCCTCCACGGCCGACATTCGCTCCGGGGTGGAACTTGGTTCCGCGCTGGCGGACGATGATCTCGCCGGGTTTGACGGCCTGGCCGCCGAAGCGCTTCACGCCGAGGTACTGTGGGTTCGAGTCGCGACCGTTGCGGGTCGAGCTGACTCCCTTTTTGCTTGCCATGTGAGAAGTCTCCTCTTACTTGATGTTCGTGATCTTCAGACGGGTGAGGTCCTGGCGGTGGCCCTGACGCTTCTTGTACCCGGTCTTGTTCTTGTACTTCTGGATCACAATCTTGGGACCGCGGAGTTCACCGGCGACCTCAGCGCTGACCGAGACCTTCGCCAGAGCGTCGGGATCGGTCGTGACCGTCTCACCGTCGACAAGAAGTACGGCATCGAGTTCGACGCTGTCTCCAGCCTTCGCCTTCATTCGGTTGACTGTGATGATATCGCCGACGCTCACCTTTTCCTGGTGGCCTCCGGCGCGGACGATGGCATAGACCATGGTCGAACCCTCTTTCTGTTGAAAACAAACGAACGGCGGTTGTCCCTTGGCTGCCGCAGAACGCGTCCCGCAGACATCCCATTGAGAGGAATCACCAGCCGTGGTGCGTCACGCGCACCGACGATCAATTCTAGTCGAGAGTGCACAGCAACGGCAAACCCGTCGCCCTTGCTCGAGTGGAAGACCTGCCCGATGTGAGCCATCTCTCGTCCACCCCCCTGTGGCGGGCGACTGCCGCCGACGCTTTGACTCAGCTTTCGCGTGACTCCGCGATGCGCTCGTGCCGGCGGATGACCTCGGCGACGATGAACGCGAGGAACTTCTCGGCGAACTCCGGGTCGAGATGGGACTCCTCGGCGAGTTCTCGCAGCCGGGCGACCTGCCTGGCTTCCCGAGACTCGTCGGCCGGGGGCAGACCATGGTCGGCTTTGAGTTCGCCGACTCGCTCGGTGAGTTTGAAGCGTTCGGCGAGGAGGTGAACGAGGGAGGCATCGATGTTGTCGATGCTGCCTCGCAGCTCCTGCAGCCGGGCGACTGCGCGTGTTCTGTCGTCTCTGTTCTCATCCACGCTCCCAGTCTATCGATGCCTGGACATGCCTGTGCCCCGCGTCCGAATGGCACGGGGCACAGGCATCCTTGATCGGGGCGTCGCTCTTGTCTCGAGGCGGTCGAGACTCAGGCGGGCTGGTCGACCGGGACAGCGTCGGTGGTGTCCGGGTCGTTCAGAGTCCCGGCCTTGCGATCGGCGAGATACTTCTTCATCTCCTTCTTGACCACCGGCATGAGCAGGTAGAGGCCGAGGATGTTGATGAAGGCACACATGAACAGGGCCGCATCCGCGAACTCGACGACCTTGGAGAAGGTCGCCACACAGCCGACGACGACGAAGAGGCAGACCAGCGTGCGGAAAACCGTGACACTGGCCTTCGCGTTGCCGAACAGGTAGCTCCATGCCTGCTCACCGTAGTACGCCCACGTGATGAGGGTTGAGAAGGCGAACAGTGCGACGGCGATGGCCAGCAGGATCGGGTACCACGAGGCGACCGTGGAGAAGGCATCCGAAGTCAGTGCCACTCCACCGATCTCACCGGCACCCAGATCCTCCCGGTACGACGCCTGGTTGGCGACGATGATCGTCAGTGCCGTCATCGTGCAGACGATGACAGTGTCGATGAATGGTTCGAGGAGTGCAACGAATCCCTCGGAGATGGGGCGACGCGTCTTGACCGCCGAGTGAGCGATCGCAGCTGATCCGATTCCTGCCTCATTCGAGAAGGCCGAACGCTGGAAGCCGATGATCATGACTCCGACGATGCCGCCGGCCACACCCTGCGGGTTGAACGCGCCGGCAAAGATCTCGCCGATGGCGTTCGGGATGTTCGCGTAGTTGAGTCCGAGCACGAGGAGGCACGAGATGACATAGAAGATGGCCATTCCGGGTACGAGTTTGTCGGTGACCTTGGCGATGGAGCGGATGCCGCCGAGGATGACCAGGGCGACGAGAGCGGCGAAGATGATTCCGAAGACGAGCGAGGCGAAGGGGCCGGCCAGGAATCCGTCATCGCCGCCGGTGGCCGTGCGGACCTGGGCGAAAGTCTGGTTGGCCTGGAACATTCCGCCGCCGACGACGCCGAAGATGAGGATGGCGATGGCGAACAGTCCGGTGAGCACCGTGGCCACCGGCTTGGAGAAGCGGCGGAAGGCCACAGGGAGGTACTTGAACGGACCACCGTGAACCACACCGTTCTCGTCGATCTCGCGGTACTTCACTCCGAGGGTGCATTCGACGAACTTCGTGCACATACCCAGAAGTCCGGCCACGATCATCCAGAAGGTTGCTCCAGGTCCGCCGAGGGCGATGGCCACTCCGACACCGGCGATATTGCCGAGACCGACGGTGCCCGACAGCGCAGAAGCCAGTGCCTGGAAGTGGCTGACCTCACCCGGATCGGACTTCGAGGAGAATTTTCCGCGGATGATCTCGAGCGACAGCTTCGCTCCTCGAGCTTGGATGAAGCCGAAGTAGACCGTGAAGACCGCTGCGGCGAATATCAGCCACAGAACGACGAATGGAAAAGAGATCTCTCCGATGGTGATCGGAAAGAAGATGATACTGCCGAACCATGTCGCGATCGGATCGAACCAGGAATTGATGGCACCGTCGACCGGCGAGGCCGGCGCTGCTGAGATATGAAGATTGTTCATAGTGTGACAACCTACTGAGACTTGCGTCACATTCAAGCGTTCCAAGTTGTGGGACGGTTTCAGTTATCGAACCGTTACGAAACTGGCCGTTCCACGACTGTTTGAGATTCCCGTCTCATTACCTGGCCTAGACTGGGAGCATGACTCAGAACCCCCAGCAGCCAGATCAGCGACCCACTCGAGCGTCGAACCCGACCACTGATCGCGGCCCCGTCCCCAGCGGAGATCCGAGCACTCATATCCAGGCCGGACACAGTCAGCCCGCTGCCTATCCCGGAGCCGAAGCCGTGACGAATCCCAACGGCCACTATGGTTCGCAGGGCGCTCAGTCCGGGGCGGTCGGCGGCTCGGGAACGACGGCGCCGTACGGTCCGCCGGCCGGTGCTCAGGCGAACACCGGTGCGCCACCGCACCACCGTGAAGGCGCACCGCTGCCACCGGCACCGCAGAGACCCCGCTCGGACGGACAGCCCGCCGATCCGGGTCCGGGTCCGGCCGCCGGGTCCGGGCCCGTCTCGCCACAGACTTCTCCCCCTGGGACCAGACGGTCGCCCGTGCAGACACCGGATTCCCACCGCGGCCCATCTGCCTCGGGGCAGGGGAATTCTGTCCCCACGCGCATCGTCTCCCCCGATGGCGAACGTGTCCGAGAGAAGCCGGCAGGCGGGGTTTCGGGCTACTTCGCCATCGTCGGCGCCATCGTCCTGCTGCTCCTCGCCGTGCTCCTGGGCATCATCGGGTTCGTCATGACCTTCGCCCAAGTCGTCGTCGGTGTCGTCCTCTTCATCGTCGCCGTCCTCAGCTTCATCGCTTCGATGTTCCTGTTCAAGGGCTGCACCTCGGTGGCGCCCGGACATGCCGTCGTCCTCCAGCTCTACGGCAAGTACGTCGGAACGGTCAGGCAGTCGGGTCTGCGATTCGTCAATCCCTTCTACACGAAGGATCAGATCTCGACGCGCATCCGCAACCATGAGACCTCGACGCTGAAGGTCAATGACCTCGACGGCAATCCGATCGAGATCGGCGCTGTGGTCGTCTGGCAGGTCCGCGACACCGCACAGGCGATGTTCGAGGTCGATGACTTCGAGGAGTTCGTCGCGATCCAGGCAGAGACCGCCGTTCGGCACATCGCGAACTCCTACGCCTACGATTCCTCGGATCCGCGCCGCATGTCGCTGCGCGACAACGCAGACGAGATCACCTCACGGCTCTCCGATGAGGTCGCCGCCCGCGTCATGGCCGCAGGCGTCACGGTCATCGAATCGCGCATCACGCAACTGGCTTACGCTCCGGAGATCGCCCGTGCCATGCTCCAGCGCCAACAGGCCACGGCCGTCGTCGCCGCCCGTCAGCTCATCGTCGAAGGAGCTGTGGGCATGGTCGAGACGGCGATCGAGGAGATCGAAGGACGGCAGATCGTCAGGCTCGGGCAGACCGAACGCAGCGACCTCGTATCGAACCTGATGATCGTCCTCTGCGGTGACCAGGCCGCACAGCCGACGATCAGCACCACCCGCAACCAGCAGTCGGCAGGCTGACCGCCAGGACCCGGAGTTCACCGCACGCGACTGCGCCCCGTCGACGTCATCCGTCGGCGGGGCGCTGTCTTCTGCCTCAACTCAGGACAGGCGCTCAGTCCTCACCGATGATGACAAACGAGGTGGGCAGCTGCTCCTGCTTGGGGGCAGGGGCCTTCTTCGCCGGTTCGCGCTTCTTCGCCGGAGTGCTCTTGACCGGTTCGGCGGCGGCGACCTTCGTCTCGCTGTCGGCGCCGATCATCAGCGGCAGATCCTTCGGTTCTTCGGCGACCGGCTTCTGCTCGGCCGCGGACTTCGTCTCTGCCGACTCCTGCTCGTTGCTGCTCGTCTTCGCGTTGCCGTTTGATTTCTCGTTGTCACTCAACTTCTCGTCGCGCGTCTCGGTCTGCGAGTCATCGCTGCGGTTCGAGCGAGAGCGGCGGCGTCCGTTGCGCGAACGCGGGCGGGACTTGGCGTTCTCACCGTCGTTCGACGAGTCATCGGACTGAGTCTGAGCGTCGGATGTCGATTCGGTCGAATCGGCATCATCCTTCTTCAGGGTGGCTTTCGCAATCGCGGCGACAGCCGACCGAGAAGCATCCGAGGACACTGTCTCATCAGTCGATTCGGACTCATTGTGCTTGGACTTCGAGCCTGAGTCGCCCCGCCGCTTGCGGTCACGACGGTTGTCGTGGTTCGAAGAGCGGCCGCCGCGATGGGCCTTCGATCCGTCTTCTTCCGAACCCGGCAGCAGCAGTCCCCGACCGGTGAGGTCCTCGCCGGCGCTGACCAGGGATTCGGCGAGTCCGGTGCCGATGCGCTTGCGCGTCATCTGCACGAGTCCCAGCGATGTCACCTCGGCGACCTGATGCTTCGTCCGGTCGCGACCGAGGCACTCGACGAGGCGGCGCACCACGAGGTCGCGGTTGGACTCGAGCACCATGTCGATGAAGTCGACGACGATGATTCCGCCGATGTCGCGCAGGCGGATCTGCCGAATGACTTCCTCGGCGGCTTCGAGGTTGTTGCGGGTCACCGTCTCCTCGAGGTTGCCTCCGGAGCCGGTGAACTTGCCGGTATTGACGTCGACGACCGTCATCGCTTCGGTGCGGTCGATGACGAGTGAACCTCCCGAGGGCAGATTCACGGTGCGCTGCAGCGCCTTCTGGATCTGCTCTTCGATCCTGTAGTGGCCGAAGATGTCCTCGTCCTCGTTGTAGCTGTGGACGCGATCGAGCAGGTCCGGGGCCACGGATTCGACGTACTCGTGGATGGTGTTCCATGCGCCGTCGCCGTCGATGACGAGCGAGCTGAAGTCCTCGTTGAAGACATCACGGATGATGCGCACGATCATGTCCGGCTCGCTGTAGAGCAGCTGCGGGGCCAGCACCTTCGTCGACTTCGACTTCTTCTCGATCGTCTCCCACCGTTTGGCGAGACGTTCGACGTCACGTGACAGGTCGGAGTCGGTGGCGCCTTCGGCAGCGGTACGCACGATGACGCCGTTCGAATCGCCGACGAGCTGTTTGAGCAGCTTCTTCAGGCGTGCGCGTTCGTTGTCGGGCAGCTTCCGCGAGATTCCGGTCATCGAATTGCCCGGTACGTAGACGAGGAACCGGCCGGGCAGAGAGATCTGGCTGGTCAGACGGGCGCCCTTGTGCCCGATCGGATCCTTCGTCACCTGCACGAGCACGGCATCGCCGGGGCTCAGCGCGGTTTCGATGCGGCGCGCCTTGCCGTCCATGCCGAGGGCGTCCCAATTGACTTCACCGGCGTAGAGCACGGCGTTGCGGCCCTTGCCGATATCGATGAATGCCGCCTCCATGCTCGGCAGCACGTTCTGGACCTTGCCCAGGTAGACGTTGCCGATGAGCGAGGACTGCTGACGGTTCTCCTTGAGGTAGTGCTCGACAGCGATCCCGTCTTCGACGACGACGAGCTGAGTCTGGTCGCCGCTCTCCCGGACCAGCATGGTCCGGTCGACGGACTCACGTCGGGCGAGGAATTCGGCTTCGGTGATGATGGGGCGGCGACGTCCGGCTTCGCGGCCCTCCTTACGACGCTGGCGCTTGGCCTCGAGGCGGGTCGAACCCTTGAGCGAGGTGACTTCGTCGCGGTCGGTGCTGCGGGTGCGAGACCGACGACGGCGCCGACGGCGCGAACCGCCGTCGGAATCGTCATCACCATCGTCCGAATCCGAATCGTCGGAGTCGTTGTGGTCGGAGGCTTTGTGATCGGAGTCTTTGTGATCCGACTTCGAATGTGAGTCCTCGGCGTCCGAATCGGAGCGCTTCGAACCGCGGTTGTTCGACCGAGATCCCCGCTTCGACGACTTCGCGTCCTCGTTGCCTGCAGAGTCCGAGGAGTCGTCCTCGGAGTCCTTCGAATCGTCGGCGTCCGAGGAATCGTCGTGGGAGTCATCGCGACCCCGCGATCGGCGCCCGCGGCCGCCTCGACGCCGACGTGGACCGTTGGAGGAATCGTCCTCACCATGCTCGTTCTGACGGCTCTCCTGCGAGGACGACGTCTCGTCATCGGAGGCCTGGGAATCATCCCAGTCGTCGTCGGAGTCATCGTCTTCGATCGTGACGACCTCGGCGTGTTCGGCCTTCGGCACCTGGAAGATCAGGCCGCCGTCATAGGGCCCAGCCGGAGTGGTCCGGGGTTCGGGTGCGGCAACCGGAGCGGCAGGTGCCGCGAAGGGATTGCGCGGATCGAAGCCCGGCGACGCCTGCGACGCGGAATCGGACTCATCATCGCCATCGGCGTCGTCTGCGTCCTCGTCGTGATCATCGTCGTCCGAGTCTCCGCGGACGAACTCCTCGAAGATCAGTCCCCGATTGGCCACGGCATCTCGTGCGGACTTCTGCCCGCCTCGGCGAGGGGTCGGTTCTGCGTCGTACTCGTCCTCGTCCTCGTCGTCATCAGCATCGCCGATACGCAGTGATTCGGCCGCCTCGGCGATGTCATCGAGGCGCGCACGCACACTGTCGTGGACATCCTCGTGTTCGGCGTTTTTGGCACCCGCCGACTGCTGCAGATTCGCGAGGTCCGCGAGAATGCCTTCGGTCGGATCTGTCGACTCTGTGCCGTCGTTCGACGTATCGTTCATCGTATCTCCCAGTCCGAAGACGCCGTCCACACCGTACGGATCTTCGGATCCTTGCATGGTCCGCAATGGACCGAAACCTGTGGATGGCACATCCGGCTCGCGCTCAGCGCGTAGGCCTTCCGTGCTGCCTCATCTTGTTGTCGACCTGCGAGGTCATACCCTCGACTCGGTGGAGGCACTTCTCCTGTTCGGTGTGGGAACAGGTATCCGTCCGACCATTATGTCACAGAAGTGCCTCTGCACTGAGGTTTCGATGGGTACGGGGTTTGCCGCACGGGACATGGCCAGGCATTCTTGAGGAGTGAACACCACACTGACTCAATCCGATGACCTCGAGTCCGCCGACACCACCTCATCATGGGTGCTCAGATCGGTGCCGTTCGGGATCTTCCTCATCATCGCCTCTGCCATCGGCTTCCTCGCCTCGTTCTCCCTGTCGGCGGAGAAGTACGAGAAACTGGCGAATCCGGACGTCGTGCTCTCCTGCGACCTCAACCCGTTCTTCTCGTGCGGTTCGGTCATGGAACATGCCGAAGCCGAGCTGTTGGGCTTCCCCAATCAGCTCATGGGCGTGGCGGCCTTCATCATCCCGCTGCTGCTCGGTGTGCTCATCCTGTCAGGCACCCGGCTGCCCCGCTGGGTGATGGTGGGACTGAACATCGGACTGGGCTGCGGCGTGGCGTTGGTGATGTTCCTGTTCTACGTCTCGATCTACAAGATCGGAGTCGGCTGCCCGTGGTGCATCATCGTGTGGACCGTGACGATTCCGATGTTCATGGCTGTCACCGCCCGCAATCTGCTTACCGGCGCCTTCGGTCGGCGCGCCGCCGACAATGCCGTGCTGCGGGTCCTGGCGAAGGAGAACATCGCCTTGTCGGTGCTGTGGATGCTCATCATCTTCGCCTGCATCGTCGTGCAGTTCTGGGCGTTCTTCTCCAATCTGCTCTGACCGTGAACCGAATCCAGTGAGGGCGCCCCACCGTTCGGTGGGGCGCCCTCACTGTTTCGACCGGTGCGGCTCAGTCGTCGGCCGCGTTCGGTCTTCTGACTGTCATCAGCCTTCAGCCGGGTACCAGATTCCGATCTCGCGTTCGGCCGATTCTGTGGAATCGGATCCGTGGACGAGGTTCTTCTGCACCTTCTCACCCCAGTCGCGACCCAAATCGCCGCGGATCGTACCGGGAGCAGCGGCCGTCGGGTCGGTGGCGCCGGCCAGGGACCGGAAGCCGGGGATGACGCCCTGTCCGGAGGCGATGATCGAGACGATCGGCCCTTCGGACATGAAGTCGACCAGCGGCTGGTAGAAGGGCTTGCCTTCGTGCTCGGCGTAATGGGCTGCCAGTTCGGCGGCTGTGGCCGAACGGAGATCCAAGGCGTCGATCGCATAGCCCTTGGCTTCGATTCGGGCCACGATCTGTCCGACGAGTCCGCGAGCGACTCCGTCGGGCTTGATGAGGATGAGCGTACGTTCCATTCCGGTCCTTCCAATGTCGTGTGGACGTCGGTCCACAGTCTACCCGGGCACCGTGGCGCTCCCGCCTCGGTGTTCTCACAGTTCAGCTGCGCGCGGCGACCTCACGATCGATGCGAGCCGACCAGTACACGGCCACGGCCCACAGGGCGATGAACAGCGCCGCGACGAAGAACATCGAGGTAAGCACGAAGCCGGAGGCCAGCAGCAGCCCCTGCACGACCCACCCGATGATCACACCGGGGCGTTTCGCACCGATCCGCCGCGGCAGCAGGATGACGGCGATGATGGCCAGCACGGCGATGACCGAGGCGCCGATGAGCAGCTGTGCCAGGGTCAGAGTCTGCGCCGACTTCACCGACAAGCCGAATGTCGTGAGCACGGCGAAGTAGACGACGACGAGCTCGCAGGTGAGGATCGATCCGCAGAGCACGGGGTACTTCGATTTCATCCTTCCTCACCTCGTCCGAGGAGCAGGCGCGCTTCGGCCACTGTGTAGATGGAGCCGGTGACGACGATCCCCGGACTCTTCGCATCGACGCTGTTGGCAAGGTCGACGGCCTTCATCAGGGCCGCATTGAGATCGGAGGCGACGATGACGGAATCCTCGTCGACCCACTCCCGCGCCGCCTCGGCGAGGTCGTCGACCGGCAGCGCACGGGAGTTGAGATTCTCGCTGACGACGAACACATCTGCGCTGCGATGGAGCTCTTCGATGACACCGTCACTGTCCTTGTCCGCCAGCATCGCCAGCACGATGACGACATAGTCGAAGTCGAACGCCTCGGCGAGGGTGTCGGCCAGCACATGTGCGGCATCCGGGTTATGGGCGCCGTCGACGACGACGCTGGGTCCCGTGCGCAGGAGCTCCGCACGGCCCGGTGAGGTCACCCTGGCCAGCCCCTCGGCCACCGTCTCCTGGTTGAGTGGCTTGTCTTCGGCTCCGAGGAAGGCCTCGGCTGCCACGATCGCGACCGCGGCATTGTGGGCCTGGTGAATTCCGTGCAGCGGCAGGAACAGGTCGGAGTAGACGTCTCTGCGGCCCTGGACCGTGATGAGCTGACCGTCGACGGCACGCTGCCGGTCGAGGAGACGGAAGTCCCGCTCCTCAGCGGCCAGCGGAACCCCACGGCGGGCAGCTTCCTCGTCAAGGACCGACTGTGCGGCCTCGTCCTGGACGGCAGACACGGCAACAGGTTCGGGAGCCGGGCTGTCCTCAACGCTGCGATCGAGGATTCCAGCCTTGGTCGCGGCGATCTCCTCGATGGTGTCTCCGAGGAACGCCTGATGATCGAGACCGATCTTCGTGAACACGCACACGTGGGCATCGGCCACGTTCGTCGAATCCCATTGTCCGCCCATGCCGACCTCGGTGACGACGACATCGACCGGAGCATCGGCGAACACGGCGAAGGCCAGCACGGTCAGCGCTTCGAAGTAGGTGAGCTTCGCGCGCCCTTCGGCTTCGAGCTGGGCATCGACGATGTCCAGGTACGGGGCGATCTCGTCATAGATGCGGACGAAGGTGTGAGCGGACACGGGTGCGCCGTCCACGGAGATCCGTTCGGTCACCGAATGCAGGTGGGGACTGGTGAACCGGCCGACCCGGAGCTCATGAGCGGAGATGAGCGAATCGATCATCCGTGCCGTCGAGGTCTTCCCGTTCGTGCCCGTGATCGTGATTGTCGGGGCCGCAGTGTGGATATCGCCGAGGATCTCACACGCCCGCCGAGTCGCATCGAGGCGCAGCTCGACCTGCGTCTCCCCCGCCCGGGCCAGCAGCAGGGCATAGACCCGGGCGAGCTCGACCCGAGTGGCGTCATCGACGACCGGTTCGGGCAGAGGTTCCGAATCCGCGTCCTGTTCTGCGGTCTGCGGATCTTCGACAGCGGCCAGCAGCTCCTCAGCTGCTGCCACCGGATCCTCGGGTGGGGTGTTGTCCTCGCTCATGCCCGCTTCACCGCCAGACGGGTGCCGCCGGGGAGCTCTTCGGGGCTGAAGACCTCGGCACCGGCGTCGACCGGGCCGAAGTTCAGAGTGGTCGTCAGGGTCTCACCGGCGATGAGGTCGACGTGAGGCTCGAGCGCGGCGACCACCTCGGTGCCGGCTTCGAGGGTGACGGCGATCCGGTCGGAGATGTCGAGATCGAGCTGCTTGCGGATGCCTTGGATGGCGCGCACGGCATCACGTGCCATGCCTTCGGCCTCGAGCTCGGGTGTGACCCGGGTGTCGAGGGCGAGGAAGCCGGAGTCGAGAGCCGCGAGCTCCATGCCCTCGGTGCCGGATTCGGCCACGGATTCGAGGGTGTACTCGCCGTCGACGAGCTCGATTCCGCCGCTGACGACGGTGCCGTCGGTGACGGACCAGTCGCCTGACTTCGAGGCCTTGATGACCTGCTGGACCTGTTTGCCCAGACGGGGTCCGGCGGCACGGGCGTTGACGACGAGATTCTGTGACAGGGAGAATCCGGCGGCCTCCGCCTCGGCGACGTCGAGGACCTCGACGGTACGCACATTGAGCTCATCGGCGATGATCTCGGTGAAGTCGGAGCTCAGGTCCGTGTCGGTGGCGACGGTCAGCTGCGACAGCGGCAGGCGCACCCGCAGCTGGTTGGCCTTGCGCACCGAGGAGGCTGTAGAGCAGATATCGCGGGTGAGGTCCATCGCCGCGACGAGGTCGGCGTCGGCAGGGAATGCCTCGGCATCCGGGTAGTCGGCCAGGTGCACCGACCGCTGCCCGGTCAGTCCGCGATAGATCTCTTCGACCGTGAACGGCAGCAGGGGCGCGGCCACACGGCAGAATGCCTCCAGGCAGGTATAGAACACGTCGAAGGACTCATGCGTGTCGGTGCCGCCGTCCCAGAACCGGCGACGCGAACGACGCACATACCAGTTCGTGAGCATGTCGAGGTAGCTGCGCACGAGTTCGCAAGCCGCCCAGATGTCGAGGCCCTCCATCGCCTCGGCGAACTCGGTGATGAGGTCGTGCGTCTTGGCCAGGAGGTACCTGTCGAGGACCTGGGACGAGTCGTAGCGCGACTGTGCCTGGTAGCCGGTCTTCTCCCCTGCCGGACCGTCGGCCGCGTTGGAGTAGGTGGCGAAGAACTGCCATGTGTTCCACAGCGGGAGCACGACCTGGCGGACACCGTCGCGGATGCCCTGTTCGGTGACGACGAGGTTGCCGCCGCGCAGGATGGACGAAGCCATGAGGAACCAGCGCATGGCATCCGAGCCGTCGCGGTTGAAGACCTCGTTGACATCGGGGTAGTTGCGCAGGGACTTCGACATCTTCTGCCCGTCGGAACCGAGCACGATGCCGTGGGAGATGCAGTTCGTGAAGGCGGGACGGTCGAAGATCGCCGTGGCCAGAACGTGCAGCAGGTAGAACCAGCCGCGGGTCTGTCCCACGTATTCGACGATGAAGTCGGCCGGGAAGTGGTTGTCGAACCATTCGGAGTTCTCGAACGGGTAGTGCACCTGGGCGTAGCTCATCGAACCGGAGTCGAACCAGACGTCGAAGATCTCCGGGATGCGCTGCATCACCGACTTCCCGGTCGGATCGTCCGGGTTCGGGCGGGTGAGGTCATCGACCCACGGGCGGTGGAGGTCGACGTCTCCGGAGTCGTTGCGCGGCAGACGTCCGAAGTCGGCTTCGATCTCGGCCAGGGAACCGTAGACGTCGGTGCGCGGGTAGGCCGGGTCGGAGGAGATCCACACGGGGATCGGCGAACCCCAGAAGCGGTTGCGCGAGATCGACCAGTCGCGGGCGTTTTCGAGCCATTTGCCGAACTGTCCGTGCTTGACGTTGTCCGGCACCCAGTTGATCTGCTCGTTGAGTTCGACCATGCGGTCCTTGAACTCGGTGACGCGGACGAACCAGGAGGACACCGCACGGTAGATCAGCGGGTTCCGGCAGCGCCAGCAGTGCGGGTAGGAGTGCTCGTAGGATTCGTGGCGGACCAGCAGAGCACCCCGCGACTCCATCGGACCAGTGTGGTTGCGCAGGTCCTTGATGATCGCCTTGTTGGCGTCGAAGACCTGCTGGCCGGCGTAGTCGGGAACGGTCGTATCGAAGCGACCGGCGTCGTCGACGGGACGGGCCGCGGTGATGCCGTAGGAGTCGGTGAGTTCCTTGTCCTCTTCACCGAAGGCTGGCGACTGGTGGACGATTCCGGTGCCGTCTTCGACGGTGACGAAGTCCGCTGCGAGGATCGTGTGCATGTTCTCGCCGAACTCCTCCTGACGGCCCTCGAAGTACGGGAACGGAGGTTCGTAGGAGGCGCCGACGAGTTCGCTGCCGGGGAAGGTGCGCAGAACCTGCGGTTCGGCACCGAGTTCACGAGCATAGGCACCCAGACGTGCTTCGGCGAGGATGAGGGTCTTGCCCTGAAGTTCTTCGGCACCGTCTTCACCGGGGACCACTGCGACGAGCGGGATCTCCGGGTTGACGGCCACGGCCTGGTTCGACGGAACCGTCCACGGGGTCGTCGTCCAGATGAGGACCCACTCGTCGGAGTCCTTGAGTTTGTAACCGAGGGTCACTGCCGGATCCTGACGCATCTTGTACACGTCGTCGTCCATGCGCAGCTCATGGTTCGACAGCGGCGTCTCGTCCTTCCAGCAGTAAGGGAGCACGCGGTAGCCCTCGTAGACGAGGCCTTTGTCCCAGAGCTGCTTGAACGCCCAGATGACGCTCTCCATGTATTCGACGTTGAGCGTCTTGTAGTCATTGTCGAAGTCGACCCACCGGCCCTGACGGGTCACATATTCTTCCCATTCCTGGGTGTAGCGGAGGACCGAAGAGCGGCAGGCGTCGTTGAATGCGGCCAGTCCCATGCGGCCGATCTCGGACTTGTCGGTGATGCCCAGTTGACG
Organism: Brevibacterium sp. H602; assembly: GCF_051172395.1. Taxonomy (NCBI): domain Bacteria; kingdom Bacillati; phylum Actinomycetota; class Actinomycetes; order Micrococcales; family Brevibacteriaceae; genus Brevibacterium; species Brevibacterium sp. H602. The sequence continues at coordinate 170,759 of NZ_JBPIZD010000001.1, forward strand.
TTCGGCTTCGAGCTCGGCCGGCAGGCCGTGGGTGTCCCAGCCGAAGCGGCGGTCGACCTTCTTGCCGCGCATCGTCTGGAACCGCGGGACGACGTCCTTGACGTAGCCGGTGAGCAGGTGACCGTAGTGGGGCAGGCCGTTGGCGAAGGGAGGTCCGTCGTAGAAGACGAATTCGTTCTCGCCGTTCTCGCCGGCGTCGCGCTGGGCGATCGACGCCTTGAAGGTGTCATCCTCCTGCCAGTAGCGCAGCACTGCGTCTTCGATGGCAGGGAAGTTCGGGGACGACGAGAGTCCGAAGGTCGAGGTCGAAACCTTGGGATAGAGAGGCTGAGTCATGAGCGTCCTTCTGGGTCACTGCGGTCACTGTCACGAGGACGACAGTCTGCCGCGGTACCACCTCGCTTATCCGCAGTCCGACCGGTTCAGGACGGTCAGCGGATCGCTCATTCACTCAGACGATGACGGGTCCACCCGTCCGGGTCTACTGAGAACGCGGCGTTTGGAACGCTGGCTCCGTTCTTCCGGATGCTCCCCGGTGATAGCCGGATCGACGCAAGACAATCGTATACCGTCGACTCCGCCCGAGACCACTCGGCGGCGCGGGGGATCTCCCTCGCCGAGGCGGCCGCGGGCTGGAGCCGTGGGTGCTCACAGTCCCCGGTTGCGGGCGACCTTGTGCTGAGCGGCCTGGGCGATCGGTCGGATGACCATGAGATCGACGTTGAAGTGGTGGGGACGGGTGAGCGTGTAGACGACGGCGTCGGCGACGTCGTCCGCGGTCAGCGGGTTCTCGACGCCTTCGTACACCTTCGCGGCCTTCGCCTCATCACCGCCGACGCGTTTGAAGGTGAACTCGTCGGTGGCGACCATTCCCGGTGCGATCTCAATGACGCGCACGGGTTCGCCGGCGAGTTCGAGGCGCAGGGTCGCTGCCATCGAGTGGGTGCCGTGCTTCGCTGCGACGTAGCCTCCGCCGCCTTCGTAGGCCTGATGGCCGGCGGTCGAGGACATGACGACGATATCTCCGCGGCTGGAATCGATGAGGGCCGGCAGCAGTGCTTTGACGACGCGCAGGACTCCGAGGACGTTGATGTCGAACATGTCCCGCCATCCGTCGACCGATGCCTCGGCGACTGTGTCGGTTCCGAATGCGGCGCCGGCATTGGCCACGAGGGAATGGACGGCTCCCCCGGCGAGCACCTGTTCGGCCATGGACGCCACGGCGGCGTCATCGGTGAGGTCGGCGACGATGTAGTCGGCTCCGGTCTCCTCGGCGAGGGCTTTGAGCTTGTCCTCTCGGCGGGCCACGGCGACGACGTCCCAGCCCTGCTCGCGCATCTGTCGGACCGTGGCCGCACCGATTCCGGAACTGGCGCCTGTGACTACTGCTCTGAGCTTTTCCATCTGTGTTCTCCTCTGTCGGGTCTGTCGGCGGGTTCGTGTCTGGATTCCCGAAGCGGGGATTGCTGTTCGGATCTCAGTCTACGGAGTCGGCTCGCGGCCGCGTGCGGTGTCTTCTGAACCGAGATCGGTCTCGATCGGTCGGCTCACGGCCGGATCTGACGACGCTGCTTCTTCCGGGGTCGTCGACGCGACAGGTGGGGACCCCTTCGCGCCCGGTCGGAGTTTCTTCACGCTTGGTCGGGTGTACGGGTTGCGGGGCCCGCCTTCGCCGAAGACGGCACGGAAGCCGGGGATCTTCACTGCCACCCAGGTGACTGCGGCACAGACGATCGCATAGGCGATCGGCATGATGACGGCGTGGAGCAGGACGCCGGGCACGGTATCAGGCAACCCCATGGCATTTCGGACAGGGTAGAGCAGCAGCGGATGGAGGAGGAACACACCGAAGGAATACGGGTAGAACCGGTGCAGCAGTCCGAAGCCTTCGCGCAGATGGAAATGCAGGAGGAGGTAAGCGGCCATGGAGGCGAGGACGACCCCCGGTGCGAGGTATTCGTAAGGGAACATCCACGGCTTCTCACCGGGCCCCAGACCGGCCCAGACCGCGGTTCCGACGACCGCGATGATGAGGCTGACCCACGCCAGGACTGCACCTCTGACCGAGGGCACGATATCGCGCAGCACCCAGCCGAGGATATAGAACCCGGCCATCGGCAGGAACCGGGTGGCGATATTGGCTTCGCCGACGTCGAAGACCATCGACACCCACTGGTCGACCATGCCGATGCCGAGGAAGATGAGACCGGTCCCCCACTGCAGACGGCGGGAGCCGTGGACGCTCAGCAGGCGGAAGAACGGTGTGAGCAGCGTCAGGCCGGCAAGGACGTAGAGGAAGTAGAGCTGGACGAATGGCGATCCGGTGAGGATCGCAATGCCCGGATTCCAGGTTTCGTCGTCGGGCTGCAGGTAGTAGCGACGAAACAGAACGTACACGACCGTCCAGAACACGAGGGGGATGCCGATTCGCCAGACACGTTTGGACAGGAACCTCCGCGGTTTGCTGCCCCGGTCGGGGTCGAGGGCCAAGGCCCCGGAGATCATGATGAATACGGGCACCGACCACCGGCAGGCGGAGTCGATGGCATTGGCCAGCCACCAGTCGGGCCCCATACTCGCGAAGTTCTCTTCGACGACGGTGCCCAGGGAATGGATGGCCACGACGGCGATGATCGCAATCGCACGTGCCGGATTCATCCACGCGGTCGACGTGGGCGGCGGATTCTCTGTCGGAATTCGGTCCAAGGGCGCCATGTGTCCATGATGTCATTGCCCGCGACGCAGGCGACTCACTGCGCCTTCAGAGTGTGAGCCGTCCCACGCTGTCGAGCTGGGGCAGCCGAGGCGGGAGTGCTGCCCTCAAGCTCGGGTGGGGCTTCGCGCGGCCACGGGCGCGAACCGGTTTGGCCGATCGCGAACCGGGTGAGAAAATCAGCAACTATGAACACACCTGCCTTTTCGGACTCGACGCACGAGTCAGTGAACCTTCCTGACAAGCCGGCCCTCGAGGGGCTGCGGGACAAATGGGACGCCGCGTGGAGCGAGCAGAACGTCTACGCCTTCGACGTCGACACCGATCGCGAGCAGGTCTACTCGATCGACACTCCCCCGCCGACCGCCTCGGGGTCGCTGCATGTCGGACACGTGTTCTCCTATACCCAGACCGATATCATCGCCCGCTATCAGCGGATGACCGGCAAGAACGTGTTCTATCCCCTCGGCTGGGACGACAACGGCCTGCCGACCGAACGTCGCGTGCAGAACTACTACGGAGTCACCTGCGATCCCGGCCAGCCCTACGACCCGGACTTCCAGCCGCCGGAGAAGGCACCGAAGAATTCGCGCGACTTCGTCAAGGTCTCTCGCCAGAACTTCATCGAACTGTGCGAGAAGCTCTCCGCCGAGGACGAGAAGGTGTTCGAGGACCTCTTCCGCTCCACCGGACTGTCCGTGGATTGGAAGTACACCTACCGCACGATCGATGACGATTCGCGTGCGGTGAGCCAGAGGGCCTTCCTCACCGATCTGAAGAACGGGCATGCCTATTCGCAGGACGCGCCGACCATGTGGGACGTCACCTTCGGCACTGCTGTGGCTCAGGCCGAACTCGAGGATCGTGAGCGCGAAGGCGCGTACCACAAGGTGAAGTTCTTCCCCGAGGGCGCTGATGGCCTGGCCGACACCTCGGCGGAACCGATCATCATCCTCACCTCGCGTCCGGAGCTCATTCCTTCGGTCGTGGCACTCGTCGCCCATCCCGATGACGAACGCTACGCCTCCCTGTTCGGCACGAACGTCGTTTCGCCGCTCTTCGGCGTCAGCGTCGAGATCCGCGCCCATGAGCTTGCGAAGTCCGATAAGGGCACAGGCATCGCCATGGTCTGCACCTTCGGCGACCTCACCGACGTCACGTGGTGGCGTGAACTCGATCTGCCGACCCGTGCGGTGATCAACCGCGGCGGCCGCCTCAACCTCGAAGTGCCCGAGTGGATCGCGAACTCACCGAAGTCCGATGCTGTGGCCAACTATGAGGCACTGGCAGGGAAGACGACGTTCTCTGCGCGCAAGGACATTGCGCAGATGCTCATCGACTCCGGTGACCTCATCGGTGAGATCGAGCCGATCACGCATCCGGTCCCGTTCTACGAAAAGGGCGACAAGCCGCTCGAGGTCGTCACCAGCCGTCAGTGGTACATCCGCAACGGCGGACGGTCGGCCGAGCTGCGGGATGCGCTCATCGCCCGCGGTCGCGAGATCGAATGGCACCCGGCGTACATGCGCTCCCGCTACGAGAACTGGGTGGAGAACCTCAACGGCGACTGGCTGGTCTCCAGGCAGCGGTTCTTCGGTGTCCCGATTCCGCTGTGGTACCGCCTCGACGCTGATGGCCAGCCCGATTACGATGACCCGATCGTGCCCGAGTCGCTTCCGTGCGACCCCATCGCCGAGGCTCCTGCCGGCTTCACCGATGACCAGCGTGATGTGCCCGGCGGGTTCACCGCAGACCCGGATGTCCTCGACACCTGGGCGACGTCGTCGCTGACGCCGCAGCTGCTCGGCGGCTGGTCGCGCGACGAGGAGTTCTTCGACAAGGTCTTCCCCTTCGACCTGCGTCCGCAGGGACACGACATCATCCGCACCTGGCTGTTCTCCACCGTGGTCCGAGCGAACTCGCTCAACGATGCGGCACCGTGGAAGCATGCCGGCCTGTCGGGGTGGATCCTCGACCCGGACCGGAAGAAGATGTCGAAGTCAAAGGGCAATGTCGTGGTTCCGTCGGACATCCTCGGCGAGGCGAAGCCGGGATTCGGTCCCGACGCGGTCCGCTACTGGGCGGCCAGCGCGAAACTCGGTGCGGACACCGCCTATGACGTCACGCAGATGCAGATCGGCCGCCGGCTGGCGATGAAGCTGCTCAATGCTTCGAAGTTCGCTCTGGCACAGGGAGTGCATGCCGGCCTCATCGGTCAGCTCGGTGCCGTCACCCACGATCTCGATCGCGCCCTGCTGGCGAAGCTTGCCGAGGTCGTCGAGCAGGCCGGAAAGCACATGGCCGCTTACGACTATGCTCATGCACTGCGTGTGACCGAGAGCTTCTTCTGGGAGTTCACCGATGACTATGTCGAGCTCGTCAAGGACCGTTCCTACGGCTCATCGGGATCTGACGATCAGCTGTCGGCGCACGTCACCTTGGCCACTGCTCTGGATGTCCTGCTGCGTCTGTTCGCTCCGTTCACTCCCTTCGTCACCGAAGAGGTCTGGTCCTGGTGGCGTGAAGGATCGGTCCACCGCGCCGCATGGCCGGCAGATGAGGCGCTGAGCCATCCGGAATCGTCCGTCGACCCCGAGCTGCTGGCCTCGGTGGCAGCCGCACTGACCGAGATCCGCCGCACGAAGACCGAGGCCAAGGTATCGCAGAAGACCGAGGTCGCTTCGGTGACCATTCAGGCGCCGGCCACCGTCGTCTCCGCGATCACGGCGGCAGAAGGCGACCTCAGGGCCGCGGGCCGTATCAAATCCCTGAGCACCGAGGAAGCCGGCGATGAGATCACCATTGCCTCGATCGACTTCGTCGACCAGGACTGAGCCGAACACCGGCCGGACCTGACGGTCAGCCGACGCACCCTCCGGCACCGCCGGCTGCCCGAGACCCGTACTGGTCCCGCAGAGCCCCGCGGCATTCGTTCCTCCGCAGAGTCGGAGCAGCGGATGCCGTGGGGCTCTGCGCATGTTCCGGAACGGATACACGAAATGACCTGGTTCTGCGCACTCTCACCCGTACTATGGTTATCGACCACTGAAGAACCATTGAAGTCCTCCCTGAACGAAAGGTCCCCAGAACCGTGAGAAGCGAACTCTTTTCCAAGCGCAACGCCGAGGTCCAGAACCAAGAGCGGTGGACGCTCCAGTCGAACAAGATGCTGCGTTCGGTGGTCACGCCGAACGCGCCGATGATCGCCACCAAAGGCGCAATGGTCGCCTATCAGGGAGATGTCCACTTCACCCACCAAGGGTCGAAGTCGGTCGGCCAGTTCATGAAGAAGGCAGCCACCGGCGAGGGCGGGAACGTCATGCGCGTCGAGGGACACGGAGAAGTGTTCTTCGCCAGGGAAGCCTCGAACATCTTCATGATGGCGCTCGAAGGTCCGCAGGACGCACTGACCGTCAACACCGCAAACCTGCTCGCCTTCGACGACGCGCTCAGCTGGGAGATCAAACGCATCAAGGGCGGTGTCGGTGCGATGGTCAGCGGTTCGGGACTGTTCAACCTCGAACTTGCCGGACAGGGCACTGCCGCCATCTGCTGCAAGGGTGAGCCCATGGTCCTCGACTGCTCGCAGCAGCCGACCTTCGTCGACCCGCAGGCAGCCGTCTGCTGGTCCTCGGCGCTGGCCCCGCAGATCAAGACCGACGTCAGCGTCGGCACATTCTTCGGTCGCGGCTCCGGCGAGTCCGTGCAGCTGGCATTCCACGGCCCCGGCTTCGTCGTCGTCCAGCCAGCAGAGAACGCCGTCTACTCAGCCACTACCAGCTGACGCACCTGGCGGCCGTCCACCGTCTCACCACACTGACGCACCCCCGACCTGCTGCTTCTGCGGCGAGTCGGGGGTGTCGCCGTCTCTCCCGCCCATCTCCCTATGGCGCCGCATGGGGCGCCTCTCACCCGTCGTCGTAAAACCCCTTGGTGCACAACGGTGTTTCGGCAGGACGGGTGAGGGATACGCCAGTACCGGGGCGCTATGACACAAGCGCGGTGGTGTAAGGGCACCGGTGAGGAATGCGAATACACCGGGACGTCATGCCGCCTGCTGTGCAGGGTATGAGCCGCGGCGCAAGCTGCGCGACAATTCCCGAAAGCGCAGATATGTCGGATTATCTTGACATGTCGGAGAAACCCGACATACGCTCGATCGTGTGAATTCCGATGTCTTCTCGGCCGTAGCCAACGACACCCGGCGCTCGATCCTCGAGGCGGTCCGCACCAAACCACGTTCGGTGTCCGAGCTGACCGCCCTGTTCGAACTCAGTCGTCCAGCGGTCTCCGAGCACCTGCGAGTGCTCCGACACACCGGTTTGGTCCGCGAGGAGCCACAGGGGCAGAAGCGCATCTATCACCTTGAGGCCGCTCCGTTCGCCGAACTCGCAGAATGGCTCCACCCTTTCGAACGCTACTGGCGCGACCGCCTCGGCGATCTGTCCCGGGCACTGGACGAACTCGAGGAATCGGAATCCGCAGACAACCCCGTCACAGACTAGGACGCAGCTCATGACAGACGAACGCACGATCGAAGTCGACCAGTTCCTCTCCCACTCCCCTGCCACCGTCTGGCGGGCGCTCACCGAGCCTGACGTCATGGCGCGGTGGTGGGCCGCCGGTGACATCGCCCCTGTCGTCGGACATTCCTTCACTCTCGACATGGGCGGGTTCGGGAAGCAGCCGTGCACGGTCACCCGGGTCGATGCGCAGCGCCTCCTCGCCTATACGTTCTCCGAGGGCACGCTGGATTCGACGCTGACGTGGACGCTCATGCCCGAAGGCACAGGGACCCGACTCTTCTTGGCTCATTCGGGACTCGACGTCGACTCTCCGCTGGGCCGTCAGGCATTCAAGGGCATGGGATCGGGGTGGCCGGGAATACTGGCCGGGATGGAGCAGGCCCTCCAGGGCGACGACTCGCGCTGATTCTGCGACGACTTGTAGGACGAGCACGGTCGAACGTCAGGTCTGCTCGATGGATCAGGCAGTGGCGACAGTGTGCTCGTGCCCGCCGCGTTCGACCCGGTACTTCCGGAAGGTCGGAAAGGCCACCGCACAGGCAAGCACGAGAACGATGACGGCGACGCCGCCGCCCGCCGAGGCGACCGTGGTGTCTGTAACGGCCGCGACGGAGCCGTGGAGGACGTCTGCGATACGAGGTCCGCCGGCGACGACCACGATGAACACTCCCTGCATCCGACCGCGCATCGCATCGGTTGCGGCCTCCTGGAGCATCGTCTGCCGAAAAGCTCCGGAAACGATATCGGCTCCTCCGCCGACCGCCATCGCAGCCAATGCGACGACGAGCGCAGTCAGCCAGAACCCTGCCGCCAGTTCGAGCGACACCCCGAACACCGTCATCGCCGCACCCCAGACGACGATGGCGACGATGACGGCCAGTCCCTGGCGCTCCACGCGCGAGACCCATCCGGAGAAGATCCCAGCCAATGCGCTTCCGCCGGCCAGCGCAGCGAAGAGCAGCGAGAAGACAATGCCGCCCTCGGGCGGACCGTCGAAGGTCTCAGCGGCGATCTGCGGGAACAGTGCCCGCGGCATTCCGAAGACCATCGCAATGATGTCCACCAGCAGAGAGACCATGACGACGGTGTTCGTCCGCAGATACCGGAACCCGTCGACGATGCCTTTGAATCCCGACCGAGTATCGGGCTGTTTCTGCGGCGGCAGCGACGGCAGTCGGATCACTGCGTAGAGCGTAGCGAACAGGAGCACGGCGTCGATGCCGTAGAGCAGCTGGTATCCGAACAGCGGGATCAGCGCTCCGCCGACGACAGGGCCGACGACGGCGCCCAGTGTCATCACGGTCATGTTCAGCGAGTTCGCCGCGGGCAGCAGGCCGAGCGGGATGATCGACGGCAGCAGAGCTCCCCGCGCCGGCTGGTTCAGGCCGAAGAATGCCTGCTGCATCGAAAACACCGACAGCAGCAGCCAGACATTGTCGATGCTGAGCACCGCGATGAGGGCAAGTATCGCGCTCGTGACGATCAGACCGACCGTCGAGATCACGAGCAGTCTGCGTCGATCGATGACGTCGGCCAACGACCCGCCCCACAATCCGAAGACGATGAGCGGAACCAGCCCGAACGCACCGGCGAGCCCGACATACCCGGACGACCCGGTGATATGGAAGATCTGTGCGGGGATCGCCACAACAGTCATCTGCGCACCGATGACGGTGACGATATTGGCCACCCACAGTCGTCGGAACGACGCGTAGCGCAGTGGTCGTGTGTCGGCCAGGAGTCTCATGCGAAAAGAGACTCAGGCAGACTTCTTATTCGTCCTGTTCCGTGACTTCGGCACGAGGGTCGGGGCGACATTCGATTCGACGACGTCCTTGGTCACGACCACCTCGGCGATGTCTTCGCGTGAAGGCACATCGAACATGACCGGCTGCAGGACCTCTTCCATGATCGAGCGCAGGCCTCGAGCGCCCGTGCCGCGCAGCAGAGCGAGATCGGCGATGGCCTCAAGTGCCTCAGTCTCGAATGTCAGGGAGACATTGTCGAACTCGAACATCCGCTGGTACTGCTTGACCAAGGCGTTCTTCGGCTCGGTGAGGATCGACATCAGCGCGGCCCGGTCGAGGTTGGACACGGTGGCCAGCACCGGCAGCCGGCCGATGAACTCCGGGATGAGGCCGAACTTGAGCAGATCTTCGGGAAGGATGTCCGCGTAGAGGTCTTCTTCGTCGTTCTTCGACTGCAGCAGTGCGCCGAAGCCGATGCCGTGCTTGCCCTTGCGGCCGGCGACGATCTCCTCCATGCCGGCGAAAGCGCCGGCGACGATGAAGAGCACATTGGTCGTGTCGATCTGCAGGAAGTCCTGGTGCGGGTGTTTGCGCCCGCCCTGCGGCGGCACCGACGCCTGAGTGCCTTCGAGGATCTTCAGCAGTGCCTGCTGCACGCCCTCACCGGACACGTCGCGGGTGATCGACGGGTTCTCCGACTTGCGAGCGATCTTATCGATCTCGTCGATATAGATGATTCCGTGCTCGGCGCGCTGGATATCGAAGTCTGCGGCCTGAATGAGTTTGAGAAGGATGTTCTCGACGTCTTCGCCGACGTAGCCGGCTTCGGTCAGCGCGGTGGCATCGGCGACCGCGAACGGGACATTGAGACGCTTCGCCAGCGACTGGGCGAGGTAGGTCTTTCCCGAGCCGGTGGGACCGACGAGCAGAATGTTCGACTTCGCGATCTCAACCTCGGAGTCGCTGGAGCCGAGGGTCTTCTCGTCACCGGACTGCAGCGATCGGATCCGCTTGTAGTGGTTGTAGACGGCTACCGACAGTGCCTTCTTCGCCGGTTCCTGACCGACGACGTACTCCTGGAGGAAGTCGAAGATCTCACGAGGTTTGGGCAGCTCGAGTTCGGCCTGCTCCGGACTGGATTCGCTGAGCTCCTCTTCGATGATCTCATTGCACAATCCGATGCATTCATCGCAGATGTAAACACCAGGTCCGGCGATGAGTTTCCGAACCTGCTTCTGAGACTTCCCACAGAAGTTGCATTTGAGCAGGTCTGCTCCGTCCGCACTGCGAGCCACTGTCACAACCTTTCGCCAGGACGCTTGGCCCCAACTCTACCGCTCGTGTTTCCTGTACCTCAATAGCTTCCCATATGTGGCTGACACGAGCCCCCAGCCACGACTCGGTGTGTCGGCGGAAGGAACTGAGAACGGGTCCGTCCGATCGCAATCGCACCAACCCGTTCTCAGTGTCTCCCCTGTCCTCCGACAGGTGATCAGCTCGCGTTCTTGCGCGAAGAGAGCACCTGGTCGACGAGACCGTAGTCCTTGGCCTGCTCGGCCGTGAGGAAGAGGTCGCGTTCGATGTCGTTCGAGACCTGAGCGGCCTCCTTGTTCGAGTGCTTGGCCAGAGTTCCTTCGAGCCATTCGCGCATCCGCAGCACCTCAGCGGCCTGGATCTCGAGGTCAGAGGCCTGCCCCTGTCCCTGCCCCTGCATCGCGGGCTGGTGGATGAGCACTCGCGCGTTCGGCAGGGCGAGACGCTTGCCGGGAGTGCCGGCGGCCAGCAGCACGGCGGCTGCGGAGGCGGCCTGACCGAGGCAGACGGTCTGGATCTCCGGCTTGATGTACTGCATCGTGTCGTAGATGGCCGTCATCGCCGTGAACGACCCACCCGGCGAGTTGATGTAGAGAGTGATATCACGGTCAGGATCCTGCGATTCGAGGACGAGCAGCTGAGCCATGACGTCGTCGGCGGACGTGTCATCGACCTGCGCGCCGAGGAACACGACACGGTCATCGAAGAGCTTGGTGTAGGGGTCCTGGCGCTTGAAGCCATAGGGTGTGCGCTCTTCGAACTGCGGCATGACATAACGCGACTGCGGCATGTTCGACGCCGTCGAACCCGGCATAAAGTTCATTGAATTCATTCTTCCCTCACTCCTGCTCAGTTGTTCTCGACGTCGGACGCGCGGGTGACCATCTTGTCGATGAATCCGTATTCGAGCGCCTCTTCGGCGGTGAACCAGTGGTCGCGGTCGTTGTCCTGGAGGATCTGCTCGAGCGACTTCCCGGTCTGCTGAGCAGTCAGTTCGGCCATCTGCTTCTTCATGTGCAGGATCAGTTCGGCCTGGATCTTGATGTCGGTGGCCGTACCCCCGATGCCGCCCAGCGGCTGGTGCATGAGGATGCGGGCGTGCGGGGTGGCGTAGCGCTTGCCCGGGGTGCCCGAGGAGAGCAGGAACTGTCCCATCGAGGCGGCCATGCCCATGGCCACGGTGGAGACATCGGGCTTGATGTACTGCATCGTGTCGTAGATGGCCATTCCGGCGGTGACGGAACCGCCGGGCGAGTTGATGTAGAGCGAGATGTCCGCTTCGGGATCTTCGGCGGCCAGCAGCATCATCTGCGCGCAGATGGCGTTGGCGTTGTCGTCACGCACTTCCGAACCGAGCCAGATGATGCGCTCTTTGAGAAGACGATTGAAGATATGGTCGTCCAGACCCATTCCCCCACCGGCGTCGAGGCCGACGGGAGCTGTCATGTCGTATGCGCTCACGTTTCACTCCTGTGTTCTGTGGATGGCTTGTTATGGACTCTAACCGCTCTCCCCCGGGTTTTAGTCCGCGGCGAGGCCTGTGTTCGCCCTCAGCGTGATCGGGACCTGCGCAGATGCGAAGACGGTGGGTACGGATCACAATCCGTACCCACCGTCTCATCAGGATTCCACCGCCGAGGCGGCTCGTCCTCAGTTCTCTTCGGCGACCTCTGCAGGTGCTTCGTCCGCGGCTTCCGCGCTCTGCGCGGTCGCGTCGGCATCCTCGGCACCGGCTTCCTCGGCGTCGTCACCGGCGGAGGTGAAGGCCTCCATGTCGACGACGTTTCCGGCGGTGTCCTTGACCGTGGCACCGGCGAGGACGGCGGCCAGGGCCTTGCGGCGCGAGACCTCGCCGACCAGCGCATTGACCTGGCCGGAGCTGTCGAGCATCTGGGCGAACTCGTTGGGGTTCATTCCGTACTGCTGCGAAGCGGAGATCAGGTACTCGATGAGTTCGGGCTGGCTGACCTCGACGTTCTCGGCTTCGGAGACGGCATCGAGGATGAACTGCGTGCGCAGGTTGCGCTCGGTCTCCTCGGTGACCTCCTTGCGGTGCTCGTCGTCGTCCGAACGGTTCTCGGACTCGAGGTGACGCTCGACCTCGTCGGTGACGATCTTGGCCGGAACCGGGACGTCGAGGGTCTCCATGAGGTGCTCGAGGACCTTGTCGCGTGCCTGGACGCCCTGTTCGGTCTCCTTGGCCTTGCCGGCCTGGACGCGGAGGTCCTCCCGCAGTTCGTCGATCGTGTCGAACTCGCTGGCCAGCTGAGCGAAGTCGTCGTCGGCCTCGGGCAGTTCACGTTCCTTCACAGCACCCAGGGTGATCTTCACGGTGCCCTGTTCGCCGGCGTGCTCGCCGCCTGCGAAGGTGGTCTCGAAGGTCGTGGTCTCTCCGGCGGAGAGGCCGTCGAGAGCTTCGTCCATGCCTTCGAGCATCGTTCCGGCACCGACCTGGTAGGAGATGTCGGAAGCGGTGTCGATCTCTTCGTCGCCGATGGTGGCGACGAGATCGAGGGTGACGAAGTCGTCCTTGGTCGCGGGGCGGTCAACGGCGACGAGTGTTCCGAAGCGGGTGCGCAGCTGCTCGAGCTCGGCGTCGACATCGGCGTCGGTGACCTCGATGGGGTCGACCTCGATGTTGATCGTGTCGTAGGCAGGCAGTTCGACCTCGGGGCGCACGTCGACCTCGACGGTGAAGCCGAGTTCGCCGTCTTCGGTTCCGTCGAGACCGGGAACCTCGGAGATCTCGACCTCGGGCTGGCCCATCGGCTTGAGGTCATGTTCTTCGACCGCGTTGCGGTAGAAGTCGTCAAGTCCGTTGTTGATGGCTTCCTGGATCACAGCAGGACGGCCGATGCGCTGATCGATGATGCGCGCGGGGACCTTGCCCTTACGGAACCCGGGGACGGTGACTTGAGCCCCGATGGTCTTGTATGCCTCGTCGACGCTCGGTTTGAGTTCGGCGTATGGGACTTCCACGCTGATCTTGACCCGGGTGGGGTCGAGTTGCTCGACGGAGCTCTTCACAGTGTGACCTTTCAAATTCGACAGTCATGCATTTTCGGTCATCTCCGACCTGATCATCCGGGTTCGTGACCGCAAACGGCCATCTCACAGCCTGATCGGTCATCTCGTGACCTTAGAGGGAGCGAAAGTCCACGAATAGTTCGCGCACGTCCGCAAGACGCAATCACCTATGTTACGCGAAACCCCGCCCGATACGCGAAACCGGGGTGATTTCACGAGCTCGCTCCACCTCGGTGTCCGTAGAGTTCGTCGAGAGTGATGATGACGTTGGCTGCCGTCCACGACAACGGCGCCACGGAGATCGGATCACCGTCCGCGCTGATCTTCTCCGGCAGCGATCCTGCACTGGTGCGATGGTCTGCCAGCCAGTCGAGGATCGATTCGGCTCGGTCGCTCAGCCCGAGGCGCGCGAAGCCGAGCGCCATGAGCGACGTCGACGGCGTCCAGCTGGAGCGGTCGATGATCCAGCCGTGTCCGGGCTTGATCCCTCCGGCTGGCTGTTCGAGGCGGTCCCATACTCCGGCGAGAAGCTCAGGTTCGAGCGCGTAGATCCCTTCTGACCGCTTCGGCACGAGCCCGGCGGCGGGCAGGTAGGCGATGGCCGAATCCGATCCGCCCGAGGTGGGATACCGCTGCATCCCATTGGCACCGAAGGTTCGAGTGAAGGTCGCACGAAAGTCATCCGCGGCGAGCAGAACGGCTGCCGCATCCTCGCCGAGGCGGCTCCACAGATCCCCATCCGCCTTGGTCAGCGCAGTGAGTGAGTTCATCCCGACCAGAGTCGGTCCGGCCAAGCCGAGGGTGACCTGTGATTCTCCGACTTCCCAGTAGTCCGGACCGACCGGAGGCAGGCTGCGACCGCGGTCGGTGAGGTCGAACAGGCGCCGACTGGTCCGTCGCAGCAGGTCATCGAGCTCCCCGAGGTCGGACGGCGCGGTCGTCGTCGCGGAGACGGCATGCACTTCGGAGACCGCCCAGAGGACGAGACCGAGGGAATCGAACTGTGACTCGCGATCGTCCGGAGCCAGACCGGTCGACGGGTCGACGCGGGCGGCGAACGACCCGTCGACCGCTTGCACGGACTGCAGATAGCGCAGATGGCTCCATGACAGTTCCGACAACCCGACCCGTGCCAGAGCCACTGCAGAGAAAGCCGTGTCCCGCGGCCAGACATAGCGCCAGGCATCGGTCCATCCCGCGACCGGGGCGGGCAGTTCGTCGCTGAGGACCCACAGGTCGAGCAGGGCGGAGACAGCGAGGTCGCGGCGGTGGGCAGGCAGAAATCCCAGCCACGATTCGCAGCTGGCGAGGAATTCCCGCTGCCTCCGGGCCGGGCCCGGATCGGCCAGATCCGGCATGACGCGTGACTGTGCGGGCAGGCGTCGCGCGGCGACGGCATCGAGGGCTTCGCGCCGACCTGATCCGGTGTAGGCGGCAGTGACCGAGCGGACGGGATCCGGTCGGGCCGCCTCGGCGAGTGCTGCGGTGATCGCCGAACCGAGGCCGATCGCACCGATCCCGACGACCGCTCCGGCGAGCATCGCTCGCCGGCTGGGTCGCGCGATGGCCGACGCTGCGTTCCGCTCATCGCGCAAGGGCGTACTCTGCGGCGGCTGATCGACTGTGGTCATCTGAGGATCTTACCCGTCCGGGAACGAAGAAACCGACCTGACCATCGGGTCAGACCGGTTCGTGGAGGGGATGACGGGAATCGAACCCGCACCATCAGTTTGGAAGACTGAGGCTCTACCATTGAGCTACATCCCCGTGTTGCGAGTTCGACTATAGTCGAGAACTTCTTCGAGCGCCAAATCGACATTCAGTGACCTGCGTCACTCGTGCGATCTCACTGTGAGGTGCGTCGCATTGACGGGTTTGCGGGATTCGCAAGGTGCGCGTCGCGACCCGCCTGTGGTTAGATAGGAGCCGTCGCGGGATGTGGCGCAGCTTGGTAGCGCATCTGTTTTGGGAACAGAGGGTCGCAGGTTCAAATCCTGTCATCCCGACAGACTTCAGCCGCCCGGATCGATCGGTCCGGGCGGCTTCTTCATGTCGAATTTCGACAGGCCGACAGCAGAGCCGCAGCTCACGCCTCGAAGTCGATGACCTGCCTGACGACCGTCCCGTCGGAGAGCGCGTCGAAGGCCTCGTTGAGCTCGTTCAGCTTGATCGTGTCGGAGATGAGCTCCTCGACGGGCAGCTTGCCTTCTCTCCACAGCTGGGCATAGACGGGGATATCCCGACTCGGCACTGCTGACCCCAGATAGGAGCCGATCACGGTCCGAGCCTCGGCTGTCAGGGTCACCGGGGTGATGTGAGACTGCGCGTCCGGGGCGGGCAGCCCCACCGTCACAGTCGTCCCGCCGACGGCTGTGGCCGTGAACGCGGTCTCGAAGGCCCGAGCATGCCCGACGCATTCGATGACGATCGGAGCCTTCCGCTCCCCCAACTGTTCGGGGGTGTAGACCTCGACGGCACCGAGTTCCTTCGCCCGCACCAGCTTGTCAGGGTTCGCGTCGACGCCGATGACTCCGGCGGTCTCGATCGACAAGGCCGTAATGAGCGCAGCCATTCCGACTCCGCCGAGGCCGACGATCATCACCTCGTGATCCGGTCCCGGCCGTCCCGCGTTGAGCACCGCGCCCCCGCCGGTGAGCACGGCGCATCCGAGCACCGCAGCGATGGAGGCGGGAACATCGTCATCGACGGGAACCACGGATGCCCGATTGACCACTGCGTGAGTGGCGAATACGGACGCACCGAGGTGGTGGAGCACTTCCGCACCGGTGTCGTCATGGAGACGCACCTTGCGGCCGTCGAACGGCAGGGTCCCGGCTCCATTCGTGGCGCTGCCGGGGGTGCACGGCAGCTTGCCGTCGGTGCGGCAGTTCGCGCATTCCCCGCACCGGGGCAGGAACACTGTGACGACCTGCTGGCCGACCTCGAGATCATCGACGCCGTCGCCGAGCTTCTCGACGACTCCCGCGCCTTCGTGCCCGAGCAGCATCGGCAGCGGGCGAGGACGGTTTCCGTCGACGACGGACAGGTCCGAGTGACAGACCCCGGCGGCCGTCATCTGGATCCGGACCTCCCCGGGACCCGGCTCATCGAGTTCGAGCGTCTCAACCGAGATCGGCTGTGACTGGGCGAAGGGCCTGGACCGCTTCATCTCTCGTAGCACAGCACCGTCGATCTTCATAGACTCAGTCCCTTCGTCCGGTCACAGAGCCTGCGGGCCCTGCTCCTCGTATTTCGCCATGATGTCGATGCGACGTTCGTGACGCTCATCGCCGGAGAACGGTTCGGCCAAGAACGCATCGACGATCGCGATCGCGTCGGCTTCGGGATGCTGACGGGCACCGACCGCAACAATCTGAGCGTTGTTGTGCTGACGGGCCAGCTTCGAGATCTCCGGGTTCCAGGCCAGTGCGGTACGCGCTCCCTTGACCAGGTTCGCGGCCATCTGTTCGCCGTTGCCCGATCCGCCGATGACAACGCCGAACGCGTCGACGCCTGCGGCTTGGTCATCGACGACGGCCTGTGCCGCGGCGATGCAGAAGGCCGGGTAGTCATCGAGCGCGTCGTACTCAAGTGCGCCGTGGTCGACGACATCGTGTCCGGCCGACTCGAGATGGGACTTGAGGACCTCTTTGAATTCGAATCCGGCGTGGTCGGTGCCGAGGTGAACCTTCATGTGTCTGCCTTTCGGTGGAATCTGCAGCGGTTGAGCCCGCTGCGTGAACGGACTGTTCAGTCGCGGCCGTTGGTTCGGCGCGAACAGCTCAGTCGAAGATCGGGCCCTGGTCGCGGGTGCGCTTGAGCTCGAAGAATCCCGGCGTCGAGGCGACCGCGAGGACTCCGTCGAAGAGGCGTCCGGCATCCTCTCCCTTCGGAGCGGGGGTGACGACAGGACCGAAGAACGCGGTCCCGGCGACGCGGCAGATCGGTGTGCCGACATCGTCGCCGACCAAGCTCAGGGCCTCGTCGTGGGAGGCCTGGAGCTGTGAGTCGTAGTCATCGGTCTCGCCGTACTTCATGAGGTCGGCGGGCAGCTGAAGTTCGGCCAGAGCCTCGGACACTGCCTTCTCGAAGTCCTTCTCTCCGCCCGGGTGGATCCGTGTACCGATCGCGGTGTAGAGAGGTTCGGCGATCTCCTCACCGTGCTCGGCGATCGCGGCGGTGACGATGCGCATCGGGGCCAGGGCCCGGTTCATCAGTGCCCGGTAGTCCTCGGGAATGTCTTTGTCACGATTGAGGAAGTTCAGGCTCATCGGGTGGAACTTCACCTCGACGTCGCGGACCTTCGCGACTTCGAGTCCCCAGCGTGAGGTCATCCATGCCCACGGGCAGGCCGTGTCGAACCACAGATCGAGTGTTTCCTTGCTCACTGTCTCTCCTCCGTCAAACGCTTGCGGGTACCGTGCCGGGCACCCATCGTGTCAGTGCACAATCTATCAAGACCCGCCAGCCTCGGTGACGGTGGCCGAATCGCGATCCGTCGCACCGACACCGCCGCAGCGGAGCGTGTTCATGAAAGAATGACTGCGTACACCCGGTTCCCGAAGCGAAGGTCACCTCACTGTGCCGCAACACAACCTCACCCGCGACGAAGCACGCGAACGTTCAGCCGTCGTGGACGTCTCGAGCTACGAGCACACTCTGATCCTCACAGGAGTTGGTGAGAGTTTCCGCGTCCGTTCACGTATCCGGTTCACTGCGGCAGCGGATTCGACGACCTTCATCGACGCGATCACCGCCAGTGTCGAGCGCGTCCGCCTCAACGGCACGGACCTCGACCTCGCCGAGGTGGTCGCACCGGCCCGCATCACCCTTCCCGGCCTCGCCGCTGAGAACGAACTCATCGTCGATGCCCATTTCACCTATATGAACACCGGAGAAGGTCTGCACCGATTCGTCGACCCGATCGATGATGAGATCTACCTCTACTCTCAGTTCGAAGTCCCTGACGCACGCCGGGTCTTCCCCGTGTTCGAGCAGCCCGATATCAAGTCTCCGTACTCATTCACCGTCGTCGCGCCGGAGAAGTGGACCGTCGTCTCGAACTCCCCCACTCCGACTCCGAGCGATCCGAAGGAGACTTTCGCCGAGCTCGGAGAGGAACCGCAGGAGGGCATGGCGGTGTGGCAGTTCGCCCCCACCACACCGATCTCGTCGTATATCACCGCGATCATCGCCGGCCCGTATGAGTCCGTGCATTCGCAGCTGACTTCCTCCGACGGTTCGATAGTTCCGCTGGGCCTGTACTGCCGCGCATCCCTGCTCGAACACCTCGATGCGACGAAGCTGTTCCGGATCACGAAGGCCGGTTTCGAGTTCTTCGAACGCGAATTCGGTGTCTCCTACCCGTTCGAGAAGTACGATCAGCTCTTCGTGCCCGAGTTCAATGCCGGAGCGATGGAGAATGCCGGCGCCGTGACGATCCTCGAGAACTATGTGTTCCGGTCGCGTCCGACCGAGGCTCTTGTCGAACGACGGACCGTCACGATCCTCCACGAGCTCGCCCATATGTGGTTCGGCGATCTCGTCACCATGCGCTGGTGGAACGATCTGTGGCTCAACGAGTCCTTCGCCGAGTTCATGTCGACGCTGGCGACGGCCGAGGCCACCGAATTCGCCGATGCGTGGACGACCTTCGCCACGATCGAGAAGTCGTGGGCCTACCGACAGGATCAGCTCCCGAGCACACACCCGATCGTCGCCCCGATCGACGATCTTGCCGACGTCGAAGTCAACTTCGACGGAATCACCTACGCCAAGGGCGCTTCCGTGCTCAAACAGCTCGTGGCCTGGGTCGGTCGCAAGGAGTTCTTCTCCGGCCTCAAGAGCTACTTCGACAAGCACGCGTGGTCGAACACCGAGCTCTCCGATCTGCTCACGGAGCTCGAGGCCACCTCGGGCAGGGATCTGGAGAGCTGGTCGAAGCTGTGGCTGGAGGAATCCGGGGTCAACCTTCTCGAAGCCGTCGTCACCGCTGAGCCCGGTGATGGCACGGCCGAGGCATCGGGAACGGACGAGCAGACGATCTCGAGCCTGCGCGTGACTCAGCAGCCCTGGTCGATTCCGGGTCAGCCGACTCCGTCGCTGCGTCCGCACCGGTTGGCCGTCGGCTTCTATTCGGACAATGGGCAGGGACGTCTGCAACGCACTCATTCCTTCCCTCTCGACGTCGACGGAGAATCCGCAGAGGTGGACGAGGCTCGAGGCCTGGCGCTGCCCGATGTCATCGTCGTCAACGACGCCGATCTCAGCTATGCGAAGGTCCGCTTCGACGCCCGCAGCATGGACACTGCGGCGAACAGACTGGGTGACTTCGACGATTCGCTCACCCAGCTCCTCGTGCTGGCAACGCTGTGGGATGAGGTCCGTGACGGCGAACGGCCCGTCCACGATTACATCAGCACTGTGCTCACCCACCTGGGCGCCATCACCCATTCCTCCGGACTGCTCACGCAGATGCGCCAGCTCGATACGGCAGTCGGCTCCTACCTGCCGCCGCAGGAGCGCGAGAGGATGCACGCCGAGGTGGCTGACCGTTTCATCGAGGTCCTCGAGACGACCGAGGAAGGATCGGACCAGGCCTTCCAGTTCGTGCGCGGATTCATCCGTCACGCGACCACCCCCGTTCAGCTTGATCGGCTGAAGTCCTGGCTGCGACCGGAGACCGAACGCGTCTATGGGATCGCCCTGGACACCGATCTCACATGGGAGATCATCATCAGCCTGTGCGCGAACGACGTCGTCGACGATTCGACAGTCGAGGACATGAGCCGCCGGGACCCCAGCGCCACCGGCGTCCGCCACGCCGCGACAGCACGGGCCAGCCGCCCCAACTCGGCGTCGAAATCGCAGACTTTCACACGTATGGTCGACGATGCGAATCTGCCGAACTCGGAGCTCGGGGCGCTCGCTCTCGGCTTCGGTACCGGGCTGCAGACGAACTCCGGAGATACCATCGCCGCCGAGGCGCCGCTGCGGTCCTTCGCCGACGAATACTTCGCACGGGTGGCAGGCTGGTGGGAGACGCGCACCCTGGAGATGGCGCAGACGATGACTCTGCGGCTGTACCCACCGGTGAGTTCTGCCACAGTCGACGCCACGTCGCAGTGGCTCGACGATCACCCCTCAGCGCCGAAGGGCCTGGTGCGGCTGATGCGGGAGAACCTCGCCGATGCGAAGCGGGCGCTGCAGGTTCAGCGTGTGTCCAGCGCTTCCAAGGGATCATTGAACCTCCACAGTTAGTCTCGAATGATCATGACAACCGAAGCAATAGATTCCACTGTTCAGAACGCAAGTGACTTCGATTGGGCAACGTTCCTCCTCGGTGCTCCGCTGAAGATCACCGTGATCATCATCGGCGCCATCGTCGTCAACCTCATCATCCGACTCTTCATCCGTCGGTTCACCACCGCAGTAGCCAAGGGCACAGTCGGCAGCGAGAAGGCCGAAAGCGCCGGCCGAACGAAATTCTCCGCCACTGCGCTTGAGGCTCAGCGGACCGGGATCGATGAGCAGACGATCAAGCAGCGCCGAGCCCAGCGGGCGAAGACCGTGGGCCGCATGCTGTCGTCGGTGACGACGATCCTCGTCAGTGTCATCGCGGTCCTCATGATCCTCGATGCGCTGAGCTTCAACATCGCCCCGATCCTCGCTTCTGCCGGTATCGCCGGAGTTGCCATCGCGTTCGGTGCTCAGGAGCTCGTCCGCGACTACCTGTCGGGATTCTTCATCGTCATCGAAGACCAGTATGGAATCGGTGACACCGTCGACCTCGGCGAAGCCGTCGGCGAAGTCGAGGACGTCGGCCTGCGCCGCACCCAGATCCGTGACCTCACCGGCACCCTGTGGCATGTGCGCAACGGTGAGATCCTGCGCGTGGGCAACCTGTCCCAGGGTTGGGCGCGCGCCGTGCTCGACATCCCGCTCGACTACCGGACCTCGATGGACGAGTACCGTGAGATGACCGCGGACATCACGCGCACCCTGCGGAAGGATCCCGAGCTGTCCAATGCGATGCTCGAGGATCCCGAGATCGCCGGCGTCCAGTCGCTGTCGGGCTCCCACCGGGTCATTCGCACCATGGTCAAGACCAAACCGAACCTGCAGTGGATGGTCGAGCGAGCCTTCCGTGCCGAACTGATGACCCAGCTGGCCAAGCGCGGCGGACAGATCGGTATGGTTCAGGAGACGGTTCTGCGCACTCTGCCCGCTCAGGAGAAGGCGATGGCTCCGGCAGTCCCCGAGGATTCCGAGAATCCCTCGGCTCTGCCCAGTGACCAGGAGATCCGCAGCACCGTGCAGGAGGACTCCCCCAGTGAAGGATCGAGCGATGTCGCAGACAACTGACGGTTCCATCTTCGAAGCCGTCGGCGGACATGACACGTTCACCCGCCTCGTCGACGTGTTCTACCAGCATGTCGATGCGGATCCTCAGCTCATTGCGATGTACCCCGAGGGCCATGAGCTGGAGGGGGCGAAGCACCGTCTGCAGATGTTCCTCGAGCAGTATTTCGGGGGTCCGTCGACCTACCAGGAGCAGCGGGGTCACCCGCGACTGCGGATGCGGCATTTCGACTATCCGATCGATTTCGATGCCCGGGACCGCTGGCTGCGCTGCATGCGCGCGGCTCTCGACGATGTGAGCCTACCGCCGCTGTACGACGAGATGTTCTGGGACTACTTCCAGCGGGCAGCGACCGCGATGGTGAATACGAACCCGAACATCCGGTGATCACTCTCCGGTGACCACAGACCGCTGATCACAGTCCGCGGGCACGCGTGAGCAGGTGACCGCCTGGGGCGACGAGACGCAGCCAGTTTCCGGATTCCATGATGCGCAGCTGACGGTCGTCATCGCGACCCGCTGGTGGAATGAAGCGCAGCGCAGCGGCGGCGAAGGCCAATCCTCCTGGCATCCCGGTTCCCTGCTCGCCCGTCATCGGACGTGACCACACGCGGGAACGCAGAGCCTTGACCGCGTGTCCCCCGGAACCCTCGGGCGCACCGGTGCTGATCTCCGCGATCCCTGACTCCGCAGTCTCGTGGAGCCGTCCGACGCTGATCGTGTCGTATTCGGACCAGCCTCCGCGTGGAGGCGCGATCCCGGTCCACGACACGAGCACCGAATTCGGCGGTACCGGCAGAGTGGTTCCGTTCTCGTCTCGGGCGAAGCGGTCGAGCAGATTCGACAGCGGCACCGCCTCGTCGAATCCGTCTTGTTCGTGGTCGTCCAGGCGCAGCATCCGCATGGCCAGCACCAGCGGTGTCGAGTCGCCGAGCCCGTGCGGGAACAACGGTGCCACGGTGGCGGCCAGGACGTCGGAGGCGACCTGCAGTCGCATCGCTCCGTCAGCATCTGCCCTGTGCGCCAGAGAAGTGAACGCGGAGAGATCCCGCATCGACAGTGGGTCGTTGATATGCAGATCCGTCATCGTCGGGCCCTCCGCAGCGGAACGGGCGTGCCGAGCACCGATTCCATCGCGACGGTCTCGGCTTCGCTGAGGCGCCGTGGCCGGCCGCTGGCGATGTCGATGAAGACGATGACGGTCTCGGCGACCGTGTAGGTGCGCGAACCGTCCGGTTCGCAGATGACATAGCCCACCGTCACCGAGGCGGGTCTGACTTCGCTGATGACGAGATCGACCGCGATGGGTCCGGTCCGATAGGGAATCGGGGCACGGTATTCGATGGCGTGGGAGGCAACCAACAGCTCGGTGGTGGCAGAGGCGTCGGCGAAGATCGTCGGTATCTCGACCCCGCTGACCGTCTCGGACACCCCATGTTCTCCCGGCGTGGTCGGTGCATCGGAACTGTGGGTGGGAGAGCCGAGGGCACGGACGCGAGCCTCTTCCAGCAGTTTGAGCTGGGTGACGTTGTTCACGTGGCCGTAGGCGTCCATATCACCCCATCTCAGTTCCAACAGTACGCGGGTGAATTCGTCGAGAAGGGGGTTGGTGGCGCCAGAGTGCATGCCTCCCATCATGCCACCTTCATCACGACGGTGCCGCACGCGATAGGATCGTGACTCGTACGCACGATCAGCCCAGTCATCCGAGGGAGAAGCCCATGACCGACGAAGCATCCTCCGAAGCGGAGGCGAACGTAGCTCGGCTGCACGAGATCCTCGATCTGCGCCGACTCGAGTTCAC
Source organism: Brevibacterium sp. H602 (assembly GCF_051172395.1). Classification (NCBI taxonomy): domain Bacteria; kingdom Bacillati; phylum Actinomycetota; class Actinomycetes; order Micrococcales; family Brevibacteriaceae; genus Brevibacterium; species Brevibacterium sp. H602. The sequence goes on from NZ_JBPIZD010000001.1 coordinate 194,253, forward strand.
TGCGGCGTCCAGCGAAACGGACTTCTTCATCGGGCACAGTCAGTACAAACCCGACGGTCGGGTCTTCGGCGGGCAGGTGCTCGCACAGTGTGTCGTCGCAGCCGCTGCCACACTTCCCAGTGACCGCCTGATCCATTCACTCCACGGATATTTCCTGCGCGCCGGCGATGTCAGCGAGCCCATCGAATTCGGCGTCGAGCGGCTGCGCGATGGCCGCTCGTTCTCTGCCCGCCGCGTCCACGCATATCAGAAGGGCGCGCCGATCCTGTCATTGAGCGCTTCGTTCCAGGACGTGCAGCCCGGTCTCAGCCATGCCGAGCAGATGCCGACCGGGCTGCCGGCTCCCGAGGACTGCCCGGAACTGCTTGACTATATCGGCCACGAGGATTCTCCGGTCGTCAGCGACTGGCTGAGGAAGCGTCCCTTCGAAGTCCGTCCTGTCGAGCCGTCTCTGCACACCTCGGGCGTCTCGGATCCCTCGATCACCGAACAGCATTCCTGGTTCCGAGCCAGTTCGACGTTCGGCGACGATCCGGTGCTCAATGCCGCGGCTCTGGCCTATGCCAGTGACTTCAACCTGCTCGAACCTGTCCTTCGTCATCACGAACTGACGTGGCGAACCCCGGGGCTGCGGGTGGCCAGCCTCGACCATGCGATGTGGTGGCACCACCGGGTGCGCGTCGACGACTGGATGCTCTACGTGCAGGAGTCTCCGGCTGCACAGGGTGGGCGCGGTCTCGGCTACGGCCGTATCTTCGCTCAGGACGGGACCCTGCTGGCCACTGTGGCCCAGGAAGGCATGGTCCGGGTCAAGGAGGTTCAGTGACGAGTAAGGACCCGACGATGATGGACATCATCGGCACCATCCTCAGCCGACTGGTCAATGTGGCGCTTTTCCTCGTCATCGGGCTGCTCAGCCTCGTGGCGTTCATGGGGCGCACGGATCTGCATGTGGCGGTCTGCGGGCTGTTGGCCGTTGTGTGTGGAGTCATCGGCACGATCCTCGTCCGTCTGCTGTTCAGAGGGATCGCGAACCTCGGCGGACTCACCCGCCGCTCAGAGGACTGACTCTTCTCCTCACTCGGTCGCGGCTGCACGCTGGCCCGCTTGGACCGTCCGCCAGCGGACGCAGCGCACGACTGCCACTGATTCTGTGCGGGCGCATTCATCGTCCACCTGTTCCGCACGGACGCAGTGATGCCCCGGTCTCTATGACCGGGGCATCACTGTGTGCGAAAGAAGAGTCGGAACCGGTTCGGCTCAGACCGGACTGAGATCAGTCGCGGGTGAGACGACGGTGGGTGACTCGGTGCGGGCGGGCCGCATCTTCGCCGAGACGCTCGACCTTGTTCTTCTCATAGGCTTCGAAGTTGCCTTCGAACCAGTACCAGTTAGCCGGGTTCTCCTCTGTGCCCTCCCACGCGAGGATGTGCGTGGCCACGCGGTCGAGGAACCAGCGATCGTGCGAGACGACCACGGCGCAGCCGGGGAACTCGAGCAGAGCGTTCTCCAGCGAGCCGAGGGTTTCGACATCGAGGTCGTTCGTCGGCTCATCGAGCAGGAGCAGGTTTCCGCCCTGTTTGAGGGTAAGAGCGAGGTTGAGGCGGTTGCGCTCACCGCCGGAGAGGACTCCGGCCTTCTTCTGCTGGTCCGGGCCTTTGAATCCGAACGCGGAGACATAGGCACGGGAGGGCATCTCCACCTTGCCGACCTGGATGAAGTCGAGTCCGTCGGAGACGACCTCCCACAGGTTCTTGTCCGGATCGATTCCGCCGCGGGACTGGTCGACATAGGAGATCTTCACGGTCTCTCCGACCTTGAGATCTCCTCCGTCGAGCTCTTCCATACCGACGATCGTCTTGAACAGCGTCGACTTTCCGACGCCGTTGGGTCCGATGACGCCGACGATGCCGTTGCGCGGCAGGGAGAAGCTCAGACCGTCGATGAGTTTGCGCCCATCGAAGCCCTTTTCGATTTTGTCCGCTTCGATGACGACATCACCGAGGCGGGGGCCGGCCGGAATCTGAATCTCTTCGAAGTCGAGCTTCTGCGTCTTCTCCGCCTCGGCCGCCATCTCTTCGTAGCGGGCCAGACGGGCCTTCGACTTCGTCTGCTTCGCCTTCGGGTTCGAACGCACCCATTCGAGTTCGTCTTTCAGCCGCTTGGCGAGTTTCGCATCCTTCTTACCCTGGACCTGAAGGCGCTCCTGCTTCTTCTCGAGGTAAGTCGAGTAGTTGCCCTCATACGGGTAGAGGTGCCCACGGTCGACTTCGGCGATCCATTCGGCCACGTGGTCGAGGAAGTACCTATCGTGGGTGATCGCGATGACAGCGCCCGGGTAGGTCTTCAGGTGCTGCTCGAGCCACAGCACCGATTCCGCATCGAGGTGGTTCGTCGGCTCGTCGAGGAGCAGCAGATCGGGCTTCTCGAGCAGAAGCTTGCACAGTGCCACACGGCGACGTTCACCGCCGGAGAGCACAGAGACGTCCGCGTCCGGCGGCGGGCACCGCAGAGCGTCCATCGCCTGTTCGAGCTGCGAGTCGAGATCCCAAGCGTCAGCGGCGTCGATGGCCTCCTGCAGCTTGCCCATCTCTTCCATGAGGGCGTCGAAGTCCGCGTCGGGGTCGGCCATCTCCTCGGAGATGGCATTGAAACGATCGACCTTCGCCTTGATCTCGCCGACGCCTTCTTCGACGTTGCCGAGGACGGTCTTCTCTTCGTTCAGGGGCGGCTCCTGCATGAGGATGCCCACCGAGTACCCGGGGCTGAGTCGAGCTTCACCGTTGGAGGGCTGCTCGATTCCCGCCATGATCTTCAGAATCGTTGATTTGCCGGCGCCGTTGGGGCCGACCATACCGATCTTCGCTCCGGGGTAGAACGACATCGATACATCGTCGAGGATGACTTTGTCACCGTGCGCTTTGCGCGCCTTGTGCATGGTGTAGATGAATTCGGCCATAGTGCACTCAGGCTATCGGTTCGGCGCACCCCAGCGCCACTTGACGCTCGGCATCCGTCGGGGATGTCCGAACTTCCGCCGAGGCGGCCAGACCTGCGTTGACGAGCGCTCAGCCTCCGCCGAGAGACGGGGCTTCACCCGAAGTGTCACCCTCGTTCGAGGTCTCCTCGGACCCGCTCTCACCGGAGGAACCGTCGGTGCCCTGCGAACCGTCGGTTCCTTGGGGACTGTCGGTGCCTTCGGAGCCCGCAGTCCCTTCCGCTCCCCCGGTGCTTGCCGTCGAGGATTCGTCTTCACTCGGCGCGGGGCTCTCGGTTTCACCGTCCTTGCCGTTGATGTCCTCGCCGGGCAGGTGGCCGGCACCGTTCGAGTCGCCGTCTTCGTCGCGCTTCTCGCCCTTCGGCGCTTTGACACCTTTCGGCCGTTCGACTTCGCCGAACAGGCAGGAGCCCGTCGATTCCGTGGGCTGGACGAGGTCGGCGGTGGCTTTGCCCTTCCGGATCTCGCCGACGACGCACCCCTTGTCGGTCTTGACTCCGAACATCTTCGAAGGAACTTCATTGCCGAGTGGCGATTCGTCGATCGTCGCCTCGAGCTGTTCGGGCTCATATCCGGCGTCGAGCATCGTGGAGAAGAACTTCTTCGTCGACGGCACCGATTCCTTGTCACCGGTCAGCGGTTTGAGTGCCTTGAGCACCTTGTCGACTTCGGCAACGGGCTTAGCCTGGGTCTGCTTCGGCTGCGGCTGCGAATCATCGGCACCGAAGCCGAGAAGCGAGCAGCCCGACAATGCCAGAGTCAGTGCCGCAGCACTCAGCACAGGAACAAGACGCATCTGCAACCTCGACGAGAGGGGACGATTGACAGTCTCACTCTAGCGGATGACTTGGGCCACGAGGCGCATCGATTCGACAGGATGCCAAGTAATTCACGCGATCAGAAGGGCGCCGCGACTTTTGCGGTCTGCTGGGCGATCGGATCATCTTCGGCACCGGTGTCGATATCGGCATCGTCGCCGCTCGAGGTATCGACGATGTCGCCATGATCGGTGTCACCGTCGGATTCGGACTCCGGCGGCGTTTCGGCTGGGCCCAAGGCGCTCCAACCCGAATCGTTCGATCCGGATGACTCAGAGTTCGACTCTCCGGCCGTCGACTGTGAGCGGTCGGCTGCTTTAGCGCGCTTGTAATGAGCGGTTCCGTACCTCAAGTCGGGGCCGATATGCTCCGCGACCACCGTCGGCGAGATTCCGCTGCGCTCCTCGGTGGCCCATTCTCGATTCCTCAAGCTGCCCGACACGATCACCGCGGCGCCCGTGTTGAGCGACATCGCGGAATTGCTCGCCAGGTCGCCGTAGCAGTCGACGCCGAACCACGAGGTGCCGTCGGTGACGAACTCACCGGTGTTCTTGTCGACTCTCCAATGGTTGACGGCCAGCCTGAACGAGGCGCAGGCTCGCCCGGACGGCAGCGTACGTGCGCTCGGCTCGGTGGCGATGGTGCCGGTGACGGTGATCGGGATTGCGGACATCGGAGTCTCCAAATCGGTGTGATGGAACCATACGGTCGTCTGCGTCCGCATGGATCTCCAGTCAGCCCGGTCCTTCGCTCCAGTGTCCAAAAACATGAAATGCCCTGTGGACAGAGGTTCTCCGTCCACAGGGCTTCATTGTGCGAGTCGCCCACGGAGTGTGTTCGAGTCGGAGACGCGCGTCTGCGTCTCAGCCGAGCATCTCGTAAGCCCGTCGGTGCTCTCCGATGACGCTCTTCACCGAGTTGAGATACGAGCTCTGGGCGACGCGGCCGACCGCGTCCCGCAGCTTGCCGTCGACCTCGGAAGCCGCTTCCTTCGCGCCTTTGGCCCGCGCAGACTTTGCCATCAGAGAAGTCACGAATGAACCGATGCAGCCGATCAGGAACAGCCCGAAGCTGACGATCCAACACCAGGTCGGCAGGGCACCCGAACCGATGACGGCGACGAGGGCGGAGACGATGATGCCGAGGAGACCGACGAACGAAGCGACGAAGAAGATGATCTGCAAGGTGTGTGCCAGCGACCACCAACCCGGGCTCTGGCGAGTGATATCCACAGCCGTGACGGCCGAGTCGAGATTCGCCGACAGCTCGTCGGTGCTCTTCTTCTCTGCTTCCGCGGCCTCGTTCTGCCATGCCTGCGGCATGGTCGACACGGATTCTGCGATGAGTTCGTGGGCCATGAGCCGGACGTGGGAGCTCTGTGCCTTCGTCGTCGCCGGCACCGAAGCGCGGACGAGCTCGTCCCGGTCCTGACCGTGCTTGGCACCCAGCGGATCGGGCGCATTGCGCTGAGCCCACGCGAGGATGGGGTAGCCAGTCTTTCGATAGGAACGGCGGATGTAATCATCGTGCACGGTCTGTGCCACGGCTTCGACACCGGCGGCTTCGGACATCGTCTCGACCAGTCGGGATGCACCGGCCAACTCGTCGGGCGAGGAGACCGGTTCTCCGAGTTCCTTCCGAATCCGATTGGCCATCGCCTGCATATCGGCCAGCAGCCGCTCGGCCGCTGCATCGTTCGAGTCGACGGTGTCGGCGAGGATGCTGCGGATCTCCGGGATGCCCTCACGGGTCACGGCCGAGGAGATGCGCACATTCGTTTCGCTCAGCCCATCCTCGTTGAGCAGCTGGCGCAGATGGTCGGTTGCGGCCTTCTGCTCTTCCGGACTGAGTTTGTCGATCTGGTTGAGGACGACGACCATGTTCGCGCTGTTCTCGGCGAGTTTGGTCAGGTACTCGGAGTGCAGCGAGAAGTCGGCGTACTTCTGTGGGTCGACGACCCAGAACACGACGTCGACGAGTCCCACCAGACGATCCGACTCGACACGGTGTTCGACTGCCGTGGAGTCGTGGTCGGGCAGGTCGAGCAGGATCAGACCGTGCAGGCGTCTCTGATCGTCGCCGTCGAGCGCGGACTCGCGCCAGGTCCGGCTGCGTTCGGGAACATGCAGCCAGTCGAGGACATCGTTGCCGCCCTCGCCCCAGACGCATGCTGTCGGTCGTGAAGTCGTCGGCCTGCGCACACCGACTCGGGCGATCTCGAGACCGGCCACTGCGTTGAACAGTGAGGATTTGCCGGAGCCTGTCGACCCGGCGAACGCCACGACGGTAAAGTCCTCACCCAGGCCCAGGCGGTCTTCCGCGCGGTCGAGCAGATTCTGAGCATCGGTGCGAACCTCTCCGCCGAGCTTGTCATCACTCAGCGACAGGGCGTGTGAGATGCCTTCGGCGAGGCGCCGGATCTCGGTCTGTGCGGAACTGTTCACAATGCCACCTCAAGTCGTTCACCGGAGGCGCGCAGGGCGCCCGCTTGCCGCGCCGGTACCGCGGATAGTCTCAGTGCGTTGTCGAAAGGAGTACGGCAGCCCGCCACGATGCCCACAGCCGCGTCGAGGAAGCGCTGTCGGATCGATGCGATGAGCCCGGCCGCCTCGTCGGCTCCGAAGATCGTCTCCGCGAGATTGGGTGCGACTCCTGCCCCTTGTCGGGTGCTCTGTCCGCCTTCGCCGGCGCTCCGCGGATCCCAGAAGGCCGCGTATTCGACAACGGCGCAGACGCCTGCAACGCCGAAGGACAGGATTCGGGCCTTGGACTTCTTGCCCTGACCGATATCGCGCACGAGCGCGTTGACTTCGTCCGACCACGTGCTCACCGCCGATTTCACTGAGTCCTCGAGCCCCGCGCCCACCGTGCGCAGTTCAGGCTGATCTTCGATGAGGGCCGCACCTGCAGCGGTGTTTCGCCACTCGGCATTGACTTCATCGACCACGTCGATGGCCTGTTCGCGCAGGGACACGGCCGCGCTGCGCAGGATGGCGACATGCAGTGGAGTGGCCGCGTCGTGTTTGCCGGTCACCGCTGCGGAGATGCGATCGCGCATTCGAGCCATCGTCGGCTCCAGTCCGCGGAAGAGTTGGCCTGTGCCCACGAAGTCCTGCCAGCGGGCATTGACCTCTCCGTGCAGGACCCGTCCGTCGGAGAAGACTTCGGCAAGTCCGGATTGAGCCGATCGGAAGCTCTTCTCGACTGAGCCGACCAGGGCGATGTGGGCCTGTTCCTGAGTTTCGGCGAAGTCGGCGAGCTCTCTGACCTGTGCGGGCAGGGCAACGATCGCACCCGTCAGAGTGCGATTGCGGATACGTTCGACTGAGGTGCCCTCCGTGCCGACCTGAGTGGTCCAGGAGCGAATCGGATAGATCGCCGCATGAGGCAGCAGACCGTCTTCCAGCTCGAGCTCGGCGACGGAGAAGATCGGTGAGTTCGCCAGTCCTGCATCAGCGAGCAGACTCGACAGGTGATGCCTGACTTCGCGGTTGGCTTCAGGTGGAACTCGATCGAGAACGATGGCCACTGAAGTGCTTCGCGCAGCCGCCGTCTTCAACAGGGCCCATGGTGCGGCATCGGCATACCGGTTCGCCGTCGTCACGAAGAGCCACAGGTCGGCGCTGAGCAGCACCCTGCGCGAGAGCGCGCGGTTCGTCTCCGAGATGGAGTCGATATCCGGACAGTCGAGGATGGCCGTGCCCGCTTCGATGTTCTCATCAGCGATGAGCACGACTCCGGGCATTGCCGACTGAGCGTCGGAGCTGCGCGGCAGGTCAGGCAGGTAATGCTCTGATTCGAAGAACTTGGCATCGGCGGGGTTGAAGATGACGACCGGGTTGCCGGTCGTCGGTCGACGCACGCCGGCAGGACTGACACTGCGCCCTACGAGGGAGTTGACCAGTGTCGATTTGCCGGCACCTGTCGATCCTCCCACTGCGATGAGGAACGGAGTCCGCGAACGGTTGATCCGCGGCAGCACGTAGTCGTTGAGTTCCGCAGTCAGTGCCGAGTGTGCTGCGCGAGCGTCGGCGAAGTCTTCGCTGCGCAGGGTGAAGCGCGTCTCCGAAACGCGTTTGACGATATCGTTCAACGCTTGGCCGACCGGCGGCGTCACGGCGCTCTTGCTCTCAGTCATCACGCCTCCACTCTCTATGTTTTCCCAGCTCGGCACCAACTGCCACGCCGTATCGGCGCGGAATTGCTCAGCGACTGCAGGGATCAGACGGATCCGCCCGTTCAACGGATGCGGGCGTGAGAAGCGCCCCCGGCGGGGCTCGAACCCGCGACCTACCGCTTAGAAGGCGGTTGCTCTATCCGACTGAGCTACGGAGGCTCAAATATCGTAACCGATGCCCGGATGAGAACAGAAAGCGGCCCCGGTTCGGTGCGGACTGTCTCGTCCGTCGCCTCGAACCGGGGCCGACGCTGCCGTGAAAGCTCGGCAGGAACATCTCAGTAGTGACGGGCTGCGTTCTCCATCGACTTCCTCACCGTCACGAATGACACGGCCACCACTCCCGTCATCGCAAGAATGACTGCCACGGCCTCGATCCCGAATGCGAAGTCGACGATGATCGGGAAGAATCCTGCGAGCATGAAGCCCAGCAACGCGACAAGCGTGAGTGCCGTGGCAACAGAGAAGAGCTTTGCACCATTCATTGTCCATCTCCTTCGATCGATGCATCCGATGGAGAAAGACTAACGCCAGATGAGACTCACGTCACTGAGAATTTCAGAAGAATTCGTCTCAGGCTTCGCTTCGAGCGTCGATCGCCTTCTCCAGGCGTTCGAGTTTGCCGTCGATCTCGCCGGTGTAGCCGGGACGGATATCGGCCTTGACCACCAGTGATACCCGAGTGCCGAACTGGCCGACAGCCTCGGTGGCCTCTTTGATGACCGCGAAGACCTCGTCCCATTCGCCTTCGATGGTCGTGAACATCGAGTCCGTCCGGTGCGGCAGACCGGAATTGCGAACGATCTCGACAGCCGCTGCCACGGCATCGTGGACCGAGGCGTCGGCCCCTTCTCCCCCACTGGGAGCGACTGAGAAAGCTGCGAGCATGATGGTGGTCCCTTCTGTCCGGTCCGGTGGGGAGCCGATCGGCTCCCCACCGGTTCATCTGTCTGGATTGCGGTCGAACGACTCGGCTCAGGCCTGAGCGGGCACTGTCACGATGAGCGAGTCACCCTGCCCGCCGCCTCCGCAGAGTGCGGCGATACCCGTGCCGCCGCCTCGGCGCTGGAGTTCGAGGGCAAGGGTGAGGACGACCCGGGCTCCCGAGGCACCGATCGGGTGGCCCAGTGCGACGGCGCCGCCGTTGACGTTGACCTTGTCCTCGTCGATGCCGAGGTCCTTGGCGCTGGCCAGGCCGACGGCGGCGAAGGCTTCGTTGATCTCATAGAGGTCGAAGGAATCGGCTGCGACGCCTTCGCGTTCGGCAGCGACCTTGATCGCCTGTGAGGGCTGGTGCTGGAGAGTCGAGTCCGGACCGGCGGTCCAGGCATGCGAACGGATCTCGGCGAGGATCGGAGCGCCGAGCTCTTCGGCCTTCTCACGCGACATGACGACGACAGCGCAGGCTCCGTCGGAGATCTGTGAAGCGTTGCCCGCGGTGATCGTTCCGTCCTTCTGGAAGGACGGCCGCAGCTTGGACAGGGACTCGGCCGTCGTGTCAGGACGCACACCCTCGTCTGCGGAGATGGTGACAGCGCCCTTACGCGAGCTGATGGTCACTGGCACGATCTCGTTCTCGAAGGCACCGGCCTTCTGTGCCGCCGCCGCGCGCTGGTGCGAACGAGCGGAGAACTCATCCTGCTCAGCGCGCGAGAACTCGCGGTCACCGGCATTGGCCTCTTCGGTCAGTCCGCCCATGGCCTGATCGGTGAATGCGTCCCAGAGTCCGTCGTAGTCCATATGGTCCTTGGCGACGACATCACCGTACTTGTACCCCGAACGCGATTTCATCAGCATGTGCGGGGCCTGGCTCATCGATTCCTGCCCGCCCGCCACGACGACGTCGTACTCGCCGGCTCGGATCAGCTGAGCCGCTTGGGTGATCGTGTTGATTCCCGACAGGCACAGCTTGTTGACCGACACAGCCGGAACGGACATCGGAATGCCGGCTTTGACTGCCGCCTGTCGACCGGGGCCCTGACTGTTGCCGGCCTGCAGAACCTGGCCCATGATCACGTAGTCGACGTCGGAGCCCTGAATGCCGGCACGATCGAGTGCCCCGGCGATGGCTTCGGCGCCGAGCTCGACGGCACTGAGTTTCGACAGCTCTCCCTGCAGTCGCCCGAACGGTGTGCGCGCTCCGGCGACGATCACTGCATCAGCCATATTTCCTCCTCGTATATCCGCGCTGCGGACGCGTGTCCGCAACACGTATGCATTTCGACATCCACCAGCCTAGTCGAGGCCCATGTGGCCTGCATCACGGGGTCCGCACGGACGTTCCCGAAGGCTCTGTCCGCACTCTCGCATTCGCACCCAACACTCATGGAGTCTCCGTTAGAGTAGGACGAGGACAGCCTAAGAACACCCCCTTTCCAAGATGACAGGAGTTCGCTTCAGTGACGCCCACCGAAGAATTCCGCACAGCGATGCGCGGCTACGAGAAGAGTGAAGTCGATTCGCGACTGCAGCAGCTGCGCACCGAGGTCGAGTCGGTTCGCAAGGCCCTGGCCGATGCGCGCAGTCAGGTCATCAATGCAGATCGGGCGAAGCTGCAGATCGCCGGTGAGCTCTCCGAAGCCAAAGCACAGCTGAAGAAGGCAGCCAACGACAACGCAGAGGCGGCAGGGCCTCCCGGAAGCCGCATCGACCATCTGCTCAAGATCGCCGAGTCGCAGGCCCGCGAGACCCTTGCTCAGGCCAATTCCGATGCTGAGACGATCCGGAACAAGGCTCGCGCCGAAGCGGCATCCGCTCGCGCTCGGATGCACACCGAGAGCAACGACACACTGTCCAATGCTCGCTCGGAAGCCGATGCGATCATCTCCTCGGCCGAACTGCGCGCCGAAGAGACGATCAAGGCCGCTGAGAAGCGCGCAGCCGAGCTCAGCGCAACCACCGAACGCGAGACCAACCAGGCCAAGGAAGCGAATGCCGCTTCCGCGAAGGAGGCTCGCGAGAGCCTCGATCTCGAGCTCTCCGAACTGCGGGCGACCGCTGAGAAGGAAGCTGCGGATCTGCGTGCCGAGGCCAAGACCGAGGCGGAGGAGACGGTGGCGGCTGCTCAGGCACAGGCCGATGAGCTGCTCAAGTCCGCGAAGGCTCGCGACGAGGCATCGAAGAAGGCCGGAAACGACTTCGACGTCGAGCTCGCGAACAAGCGCAAGGAAGCCGAGACCGAACGCAAGAAGCGCTACGAAGAGGCTCAGGTCGAGAACAAGAAGCTCGTCGAAGAGGCTCAGGCACGCGCAGCGAAGGCCGACACCGAGGCCAAGGAAGCTGCCGAGCGTGCGGAGCAGACTCGCACCGACGCAGTGAAGAAGGCCGACGAGATCATCGCCGACGGAAAGTCCCGCGCACAGACGCTCATTGCGGAAGCTCGCGCCACCGCCGAGGCGACCATTGAGGAATCCGCGGCAGAGGCCAAACGCAATGTCGCCTCCGCACAGTCGCAGGTCGATCTGCTCACGAAGCAGCGCAAGACGATCACTGCTCAGCTCGACCAGCTCCGTTCGCTGTTCGCTATGCCCGGGGTCATGGGCGGCGACTCAGTGGATCCGGCGAAGGCCGAATCGGCGTCTCACGCCACCGAGCAGATCGCCGACGGTCAGGAGCTCGAAGACCTGCTGGCCGACGATGACTCGTCGGATGCGCCCAAGACCGACGACTCCGCGAAGTCGACCGATGACGCAGCATCGCACGACGCCGAAACCTCGAAGTCCGGATCCGCCTCGGGCGGGGGTTCGAAGTCGACCGGTCCTGCGAAGAACGATGGTGCCGGAGCCGAGGGCAGCGGCCCTGCGAAGGCTTCCGACGAGTCGGCCGAAAGCTCGAAGTCGACTCCTGCTTCGAAGAACGCTGCGGAGTCGAACGCTGACTCTGCCGCTGATGAGACGGACACGGCAGGCGAAGATCTGCCCAACGGCGCCACCGATGAGGACACGATCTCGATCAACGCTCAGGTCTCCGGCTCGAAGGACAACAACTCGAAGACCTCGCGCTCGCGCAACTCGCTGCGCTGAGATCGATTCAGTCGAGACCGACCGGGTCCGGACCGATTGATCTGAGACCGACCGAATCGATGATGACGATGGGACCCGCTGATGCGGGTCCCATCGTCATTGTGAGGCACGTTGGCTGACTGAGGTCTCAGTCGACTCCAGCCCTGTTGACGACAGCCCGGAGATCATCTGACCTCACCGGAAGCGGTCGAAGCAGTGCTGGTGCCAGTGCCGCCTGCTTTCGACCCCGATCTCGATTCCGTGGCGAGCATCCTGACGCCACGCAACGACATGGCTCGAGGCGGCACTGACATCGCGGCCGCAGCCAGGGCACACATAGACCTTTCCGGAGTCGTTCCCCTTCACGGTCTGCACGGACCAGGTTCCGTCCGGCAGTGAACGGCTTGTCCTCATGCCTGCCACAGAGTCGGACAGATCGCGGGGAGACTGCTGCCATTTGTTCTTGCGACGCGAGGATGAAGATCGTGGCATTGAGTCATTGTCTCACGTAGGCTGAAGCGCGTGCGTCTAGTCATTGCCCAATGCTCCGTTGATTATGCCGGTCGTCTGACCGCCCACCTTCCGATGGCCACCCGCCTCATCATGCTCAAGTCCGACGGCTCGGTGCTCATCCATTCCGACGGCGGTTCCTATAAGCCGCTGAACTGGATGACTCCCCCGTGTACGGTTCGGCATATCGAGCCCGACGCCGAGCAGGCCGAGGCCGGCCTGACGGCGCTGTGGGAGGTTTCCCAGACGAAGACCGGTGACCGTCTCGTCATCTCCATCGCCGAGGTCCTCGCTGACGACTCCTATGAGTTCGGGGTCGATCCCGGGCTGGTCAAGGACGGGGTCGAAGCGCATCTGCAGGAACTGCTCGCCGAACATATCGAGACCCTCGGCGAGGGCTACAGTCTGGTGCGCCGCGAGTACATGACCGCGATCGGTCCGGTGGACATCTTGGCTCGTGACGACGGACAGAAGTCTGTGGCGGTGGAGATCAAGCGCCGCGGCGATATCGACGGTGTCGAACAGCTCACCCGCTATCTCGAGCTGATGAATCGCGATCCACTGCTGAGCCCAGTCAACGGAGTCTTCGCTGCTCAGGAGATCAAACCGCAGGCACGCACTCTCGCTGAGGACCGGGGCATCCGCTGCGTCGTTCTCGACTACGATGCCCTCCGCGGAATGGACGACCCCGAGACCCGCCTCTTCTGATCACCCACGGTCGGCCGGCGGATAAGCCCACGGTCAACCTGCGGGAAAGCCGGCCGTCCCTTCCCACCTCGCCGATCAAGCCGAGCCGTGTCGCTCCGATCGTGCAGCGTCCATAGCCACTCCGCGCGGCCCCACAGCGCCGTTCACGTTCGAAAGTCACTTGCGGATCCGCTCCGTCGAGGTGGTACTTTCCTGCACCATCGAACTCTGCGATGACCTTGGCCCGCCTATTGGCGAAATCGGTACGGCCCAAGTGCTTGCCGTCTCTATCGCGAATGTCGACCTGCGGCTCGAATCCCGGAATCGAGTGTTCGACGAACCGCACCGCGCAGACCGACTCAGCGACGCTCTCGCGGCGTGCATCGACATTCTCCAATACCTTGACGATCCTCCGTGCGCCTGTGCGAACAGGATGCGCTTCGCTGAAGGAACGCATCTCGTCGATGGTCACGACCGAGCTGCGCACCGCTGCGTCGAGCACCGCGACAGAGAACGCGAGTGGACAATCCCGAGCAATGTCGACCAGCGTCTGCAGGACCGTCGTCACCGCGATCCCATCGACGAACTCGTGCCCTGCACCATCTGAACCGCGTCGCCGCACGAGCATCTTCGCCAGACGAACTCCACTGCGCGGACTCACCGATTCGGCGAAGACGCCATCCCGCTCGACTCTGTCGGCAATGTGGTTGTGGGAGCCGCCGCTATCGCATTGACGAAACTGTGCGTCGGATCAGAGCATTCTGCGGTGACAACATATCGCCCTCGTTCCAATCGTCGCAGACAGCATCCTTCGGCGGCTTTGATCCGATGACAGTCCCACCCGGCCGCGAGCAGTGCGGCAGTCGACAGACATCCATACATGCCTTCAAGCATGGGTGACGAGACGCGGGAGTACCAGGATGAGAAGTCGAGCTGTGGATAACTCCCGACTCGTCCGCTCAGACCGCATCGTACCCAGGATCGGCCGCTCTGCAGGTCCGCGGAACCACCGCGCAGCCCCACGAACGGCGGTCGGTCTCAGTCGCCGTTCAAGGCGAAGCGCGTTTTCCGCGCCGTCTACCTATCGACAGAGGAGGGCGGACTTGAACGAGAGAGCGAACCTCGGACAGACGGGGGCCGGCTTGAACGAGCGCGGAGACTACCGAAAACCGAGTGCGGACTTGCACGAACGGGGCAAGTCCTGACAGCCAGGGTCCGCAGAGTCTGTCGAAAGAGAACTAGTCGAAGGTGAGGACGTCGCGCTTCTCGACGCGTTCGATGTCGACACCGAGGGCGCGAAGATTGTCGACGAAATTCTCGTAGCCTCGTTCGATGTGATCGATTCCCGATACCTCGGTCACTCCCCCGGCCCGGAGAGCAGCCATGACCAAGCCGGCTCCCGCACGGATGTCGGAGGCTTCGACCTCGGCTCCGGAAAGACTCTCGCTGCCGGTGACGAGTGCATGATTGCCGTCGATGCGGACCTTCGCACCGAGGCGGGCGATCTCCTGCACGAAGCGCCAGCGCGCTTCGAACAGATTCTCAGACAGCAGACCGATTCCGTCGGACACCGAGTTCAATGCGATGACGAACGGCTGCAGATCGGTCGGGAACCCCGGGAACGGCATGGTGGCCACGCGGATGGCATGAGGACGCGGAGCGCCGATGACGCGGAACCCCTTACCCTGCGTTCCATCACCGAGGATGATCTCACCGAGGTCTTCCACCGTGGCACCCGAATCCCGAAGCTTCATCCCGATATTGGGCATGATGTCGAGCCCGACTCCGCGCACGGTCACATCGCCCGCGCTCAATGCGGCGCCGAAGGCGAAGGTTCCGGCGACGATGCGGTCTCCGACCGTGCGGTGGGTGACCGGCTGCAGCGATTCGACACCGGTGATGGTGAGGTCAGAGGTGCCGATCCCCTCGATCTGCGCCCCCATCTCGACGAGCATCGTACAGATGTCGACGATCTCGGGTTCGCGCGCAGCGTTGGCGATGGTCGTCGTGCCGTGGGCGAGAGTCGCCGCCATGACGAGATTTTCGGTGGCCCCGACGGAAGGGAATTCGAGGACGATCTCGGTACCGCGCAGACCCGTCGGCGCCTCGGCGACGAAATAGCCGTGGTCGAGGTGGACGACAGCGCCCAGGGCCTCGAGACCGGCCTGATGCATGTCGAGTCCCCGGGACCCGATGGCGTCACCGCCGGGAAGAGCCACATGTGCGGCTCGCATCCGTGCGGTCAGCGGGCCGAGGACGGAGATCGAAGCCCGCATTGCGCGGACGAGCTCGTAGTCGGCTTGGATGCCGACTTCGGCGGGGACGTCGATGCTCACGACGCCGTCTTCGGCGTCATAGTCGACCTCGCAGCCGAGGCGGACGAGCAGTTCGACCATGATCCGCACGTCGAGGATGGCCGGGACGTTGGTGATGGTCGTGCGTCCCACGGCGAGGAGACTCGCCGCCATGAGTTTGAGGACGCTGTTCTTGGCGCCTCTGACGTCGATGGTTCCCGCCAACTGTGCGGGCCCGGTCAAGCGGAAGACATCCATTAAGTGAAACGTCCCATCGTCGGATTGAAGCCAGGAGGTGATGATTCGAGCCACGAAGCCATCGTGGACAGGGATTCGGTGTCCATTGCCAGAGACACGGAACGTGGACGACCGTCCGCCTTGCCGTACGAACAGTCGACGACGACCGCTTCGGGCAGAACCGAATACTGCTCACCGGAGGTGGGCTTGCGCCGGACGAGGATGTCGAGATCCGCGCGCGGCAATCGGAACGCGGCGCGCCGCGTCAGTGCGAAGACCGGATACCAGTCCAGGGAAGTGACCGAGAACACGGCCACGCCCAAACGCCAACGTGGGCGAGAAGAATACTCCTCGCCCACGTTGATGGAACAGTCAAAGGCACCCGAGAGCTTCGAGATCGACCTGCGTCGGATCGTGACGACCACGATCAGAGCAAGCGCAAGTCCTACCAACGAGAGCAGAACGATCAGCAGGACAGAAGGGTTCACGGTTGCCAGTGTAACCTGCGGATCAGAGAAGTTCGGCCTGATCAGCGGCAATGATCACACGGTTGTTCTCCACGGAGAGGAATCCACCATCGGCTTTGACCCTGATGGTGTCCTCTCCCGGGGTGAGAATTCGTGCTTCGCCGTCGGCGACGACACCCAGCACGGGCTCGTGGCCCGGCAGGATGCCGATCTCGCCGTCGAGGGTACGGGCGATGACGCGCTTGGCCTCACCGACCCATACCTCGCGATCAGCAGCCACGACATTCACTTCGAGCGTCGCCATGGCTTACTTCTGCATCTCTTCGTAGTTGCGCATAACGTCGTCAAGGCCGCCGACGTTGAAGAATGCCTGCTCCGGGATGTGGTCGACTTCGCCCGAGCAGATCTTCGAGAAGCCTTCGATCGTGTCGGCCAGCGGCACGGTCGAACCGGGAACCTGAGTGAACTTCTCAGCGGTGTAGGTGTTCTGCGAGAGGAACTGCTCGATACGACGCGCACGGTGAACGACGAGCTTGTCCTCTTCACCGAGTTCATCGACACCGAGGATGGCGATGATGTCCTGCAGTTCCTTGTTCTTCTGCAGAATCGCCTTGACCTCGTTGGCCACGCGGTAGTGCTCGTCACCGACGATCAGCGGATCGAGGATGCGCGAGGACGATGCGAGCGGGTCGATCGCCGGGTACAGACCGCGCGAAGCGATGTCACGGCTGAGCTCCGTGGTCGCGTCGAGGTGGGCGAATGTCGTCGCAGGAGCCGGGTCGGTGTAGTCATCGGCGGGAACGTAGATCGCCTGCATCGACGTGATCGAGTGACCACGCGTCGAGGTGATGCGCTCCTGCAGCAGACCCATCTCGTCAGCCAGGTTGGGCTGGTAGCCCACGGCCGAGGGCATGCGACCCAGCAGGGTCGAGACCTCGGAGCCGGCCTGGGTGAAGCGGAAGATGTTGTCGATGAACAGCAGCACGTCCTGGTTCTGCACATCGCGGAAGTACTCCGCCATGGTCAGCGCCGACAGCGCCACGCGCAGACGGGTGCCTGGCGGCTCGTCCATCTGGCCGAACACCAGCGCGGTGTCCTTGAAGACTCCTGCCTCATCCATTTCCATGATGAGGTCGTTGCCCTCACGGGTACGCTCGCCCACACCGGCGAACACCGAAGTGCCCGAGTGGTTGTGCGCGATACGGAAGATCATCTCCTGGATGAGCACGGTCTTGCCGACGCCGGCGCCGCCGAACAGACCGATCTTTCCACCCTGGACATATGGGGTCAGGAGGTCGATGCTCTTGATGCCGACTTCGAGGATCTCGGTCTTGGACTCGAGCTCGTCGAAGGCCGGGGCCGGACGGTGGATGGGCCACCGCTCGGAGATCTCCAGCTCCTCACCGTCGGCGAGGTTGAGGCAGTCACCGGTGGTGTTCCACACGTGGTGCTTGGTCACGTCTCCGACGGGAACGGAGATCGGTGCGCCGGTGTCGACGACTTCCTGTCCGCGGACGAGTCCGTCGGTCGGCTGCAGCGACACTGCGCGGACCAGTCCGTTGCCCAGGTGAAGTGCGACCTCGAAGGTCAGCTTCCGGGTTCCTTCGGACAGTTCCACCGACGCGGTCAGTGCGTTGTAGATCTCGGGCACGGAGTCGAGCGGGAACTCGATGTCGACAACCGGGCCGATGACTCGGGAAATCCGGCCGAGGGCAGTGCCCTGTGCCGGAGAGGTTTCCGTTGCTGTGGCAGTCATGGTCTCTTTCTCTCTGCTCTCGCCGGTCAGTCGCCGGCTGCCGATGCCGCGAGGGCATCCGCCCCACCGACGATCTCGGTGAGTTCCTGGGTGATTTCCGCCTGGCGAGCCGTGTTGGCCAACCGGGTGTAGGTCTTGATGAGATCATCCGCGTTGTCCGTGGCTGTCTTCATCGCCGCCTGTCGCGAGGCCTGCTCGGATGCTGCTGCGCTGAGCAGCGCCGACAGAATGCGCGAATCGATGTATCGCGGCAACAGTGCGTCGAGCACAGCCTCCGCACTCGGTTCGAACTCATAGAGCGGGAACGCGGGTGCATCGGACGATTCCCCAGCCTGTCCGCCGGTCGCTGCCTCTTCGGCGTCGACGACCTCCAGCGGAAGCAGTCGCCGGTATTCCGGGTCATGCGTGACGCTGGAGACGAAACGGGTGAAGACGATGTAGATCTCGTCGATCCCTGAGTCAGCCGACTCCGGGTCGAAGTTCTCCAACAGCGCCTCGCCGATCTCACGTGCGTGTTCGGCCAGCGGGTTCTCGGAGATGCCTGTCCAGGACTTCTCGATCTTGCGATCGCGGAAGGTGTAGTAGTTCTTGGCCTTGCTGCCGATCGTGAACAGGTCGACGCTCTTGCCCTCGTTGCGCAGCAGCCGAATGAGTTCCTCGGCTTCGCGCAGCAGGTTCGCCGAATAGGCACCGGCGAATCCGCGGTCGGGCCCGATCACGAGGACGGCAGCATGCTTGACGTTGTCCGACTCCGTGGTGAGAACGTGGTCCACGTTCGACTCGCTGGCCACTGCCGACACGGCCCGGGTCAGGGCGTTCGCGTACGGGCTTGCGGCCTGCGAGCGGGCAATGGCCTTCTGGATCCGCGAAGCAGCGATGAGCTCCATCGCCTTGAAGATCTTCCTCAAGGACTGAGTCGAGCGGATCTTCTGTTTGAAGACCCTCTGCTGGGCTCCCATCAGTTCTTCCTTTCGCCGTTACGGAACAGGTTCAACGCTTCTGCCGAACGATCTGCTCCTGCTCGACCTCGTCGGAGGTCGCGGCTGCGGTGTCTTCGCTGCCGGCCTTCGAACCGCTCTGGTCCGAGCTGGCGAAGTTCTTGGTGAACTCGGCCAGGACGCTCTTCAGCTCTTCGGTCGTGTCGTCGTCGAGCTTCAGCGTCTCACGGATGGTCGTGAAGATACCGGTCTTGCGCTCGATGTGATCGTGCAGTTCGGACTCGAAGCGGAGCACGTCGTCGACAGGGACCTCGTCGAGGTAGCCGTTGGTTCCGGCGAAGATCGACACGGTCTGCTTCTCGAACGGCATCGGGGCGTACTGACCCTGCTTGAGCAGCTCGGTCAGTCGCGCACCGCGGGCCAGATCGCGCTTGGTCGCATCGTCGAGGTCGGATGCGAACATCGCGAACGCCTCGAGCGAACGGTACTGAGCCAGCGAGATCTTCAGCGTGCCCGAGACTCCCTTGAGAGCCTTCGTCTGAGCGGCACCACCGACTCGAGACACGGACACACCGACGTCGACAGCGGGACGCTGGCCGGCGTTGAACAGA
Organism: Brevibacterium sp. H602; assembly: GCF_051172395.1. Classification (NCBI taxonomy): domain Bacteria; kingdom Bacillati; phylum Actinomycetota; class Actinomycetes; order Micrococcales; family Brevibacteriaceae; genus Brevibacterium; species Brevibacterium sp. H602. The sequence continues at coordinate 213,747 of NZ_JBPIZD010000001.1, forward strand.
TCGGACTGCAGGAAGATCTGACCGTCGGTGATCGAGATGACGTTGGTCGGAATGAACGCACCGACGTCGTTGGCCTTCGTCTCGATGATCGGCAGACCGGTCATCGAACCGCCGCCGAGCTCATCGGAGAGCTTCGCGCAGCGTTCCAGCAGACGCGAGTGCAGGTAGAAGACGTCGCCGGGGTAGGCTTCACGGCCCGGCGGACGACGCAGCAGCAGGGACACGGCACGGTAGGCCTCAGCCTGCTTCGACAGGTCGTCGAACACGATGAGGACGTGCTTGCCGTCGTACATCCAGTGCTGACCGATAGCGGAACCGGAGTAGGGAGCCAGGTACTTGAAGCCTGCCGGGTCAGACGCGGGAGAGGACACGATGGTCGTGTACTCGAGCGCACCGGCCTCTTCCAGCGAACGGCGGACGCCGGCGATGGTCGAGCCCTTCTGGCCGACGGCCACGTAGATGCAGCGGACCTGCTTCTTCGGGTCTCCGGTCTCCCAGTTGGCCTTCTGGTTGATGATCGTGTCGATCGCCAGAGCGGTCTTACCGGTCTTGCGGTCACCGATGACCAGCTGACGCTGACCACGGCCGACGGGGATCATCGCGTCGATGCTCTTGTAGCCGGTCTGGAGCGGCTCACGCACTTCCTGGCGGTCCATGACGCCGGCGGCCTGGAGCTCGAGCTCACGGCGGCCGACGGTCTCGATGTCGCCGAGTCCGTCGACGGGACGGCCCAGCGGATCGACGACACGGCCGAGGTAGCCGTCGCCGACCGGAATCGAGAGGACCTCGCCGGTGCGGTACACGTTCTGCTCTTCGGCGATTCCGGAGAACTCACCGAGGATGACGACGCCGATCTCTCGTTCGTCGAGGTTCTGTGCCAGGCCCAGTGTGCCGTCTTCGAACCGCAGGAGTTCGTTGGCCATGGTGCCGGGCAGGCCCGAAACGTGAGCGATACCGTCACCAGCGGTGACGACCTTGCCGACCTCGGTCTTTTCCGAGCTCTCCGGGTTGTACGAATCAACGAACTTCCCGAGAGCGTCCCGGATCTCTTCCGGGCGAATTGTCAGTTCCGCCATCTGGTTTCCCTGCTTCCTTTACTCAAATCTTGCGTCCGACGACCGGTGGGCCGCCGATGCCGGAGAAGCCGGCCACTAGTGTCAACCTGCGAGCTTGCGCTGCACATCGGCCAGTCGATCGGCCACGGTCGAGTTCATCATCTCGTCGCCGACCTGCACCCGGACTCCCCCGAGAACATCGGGGTCGACCTGGACATTGAGGACGAGTTCGCGACCATAGCTGGCCGACAATGCCGCCTGCAGCCTTTCGGTCTGCGACTCGCTCAGAGGTCGGGCGACGGTGACGTCCGCAACCGACCGCTGCTGGCGGGCGGCGAGGATATCGCTGTACTGGTCGAGCGCCTTCGCCACGCGGAGTCCGCGCGGGTGCAGAGCTGCCTGTTCGACCAGCTTGATGGTGTCTGGCTGTGCCTTGCCGGTGAGCAGGTCGGAGACGAGAGCGCGCTTGCTCTCATCGGTGGCCTGCGAATCGAGCGCGCGGGACAGCTCGTGGTTGGATTCAAGCAGACGCGCGAAGCGGAAGATCTCCTCTTCGACCTGCCCCAGCTTCCCGTCCGCTTGTGCAGCAGCGGCGATCGCTGTCACACCGGCGACTTCGAGACTGGTGACGAGGTCCTGGGTCCGCGCCCAACGATGGCCGACGGCCTTGTCGCTGATACGCAGAACCGCATCCGTGATCCGAGTCGAGAACAGAGTCCGCAGCAGCTGCTGCTTCCTCTCGGCCGACTCGGAGGAGTCTGCCAGAGCCTTGCGCAGTCCGACATTCTCGGCGAGGACGCCGACGAGTGCCAGAGTCTCCTCACCGATCTGTCGGGGGTCTCCCCCGGAGATCTCGGAATTCGCGGTCTCGAGGACGGCCTGCAGGGACAATCTGCTCGACTGGAGCATCACGCCCCCTTGACCGGCTGCGCGGACGAGTTGGACTCGAGATCGGAGATGAAGCGATCAACCACATTGGCCGAACGCTGGTCATCGGTGAGTGACTCACCGACGATCCGCGATGCCAGGTCCGTGGCAAGAGTGCCGACCTCGGAACGCAGCTGCACCATGGCGGACTGACGTTCTGCGTCGATCTGAGTCTGTGCCTGAGCGATGATGCGATCAGCCTCGGAATGAGCCTGGGCCTTCATGTCGGCGATGATCTGGGCGCCTTCTTCCTGAGCCTCGGCGCGCAGTCGTGCAGCTTCGGCACGACCGTCGGCGAGCTGCTTCTGATACTCGGCCAGAGCCTGATCGGCTTCGGCCTGCACCTTCTCGGCCTTCTCAATTCCACCCTGAATGCGCTCAGCACGCTCGTCAAGGGTCTTGTTGAAGGCGGGAAGGACGTACTTCCAGACAACCAGGAAGACGATCAGCAGACAGACGGCACTCCAGACGATGTCGTACAGCGCCGGGAGAAGCGGGTTCTCCGCGGAGGCGACGATGTTTACCGGAGTCATCTTTCAGTCCTCTTCGAGATCAGGGCAGGAAGAACGGGGTGGCGATACCGATGAGGGCCAGGGCCTCGATCAGAGCGATACCGAGGAACATGTTTCCGCGCAGGGCGCCGGCCATTTCGGGCTGACGAGCGGTTCCTTCGATGGTCTTGCCGATGACGATGCCGACACCGACACCGGGGCCGATTGCGGCGAGGCCGTAACCGATCGTCGAAACGCTACCTGAGACTTCGGCGAGCATATCCATAGGATGCTTTTCCTTTCATAATGAAGTCGGGTGGTTGGCCCGACCGTGCAACTCGTGAGTTACGGATCTAGGGGTGCGATCTCAGTGTTCGTCCGAGATCGCGGCATTGATGTACACACAGGACAGAAGAGCGAAGATGTAGGCCTGCAGCACGACGATGAGCATCTCCAGGATGAAGACGAACATGCCGCCGGCGAAAGTGACGATGCCGAAGAACTGGAATCCGTTGGCGGCGTCGAAGAGGAAGAAGCTCGTGGCGGAGAAGCAGAGGACGAGCAGGAGGTGGCCGACCATCATGTTCGCGAAGAGTCGGATCGCCAGAGTGAACGGCTGGGTGACGAACTTCGTGATGAACTCGATCGGGATGAGCAGGATGTGCATCGCCGGCGGGACGCCGGGCAGGATGAGCGAATCCTTGAGGTAGCGGCCGAGGCCCTTCTCTGCGATGCCGGCCCAGTGGTAGGTCACATAGACCACGAGGGTCAGCACGATCGGCATGCCGATGACGCCGGTGCCCGGCATGTTGAGGAACGGAATGAGCTTGGTGACGTTCCAGAAGAGGATTCCGAAGAAGATCGCAACGATGAGCGGCATGAACTTCTTGGCCTTCTCCTTGCCCATCGTGTCCTCGGCGATGCCGACGGTCACGAATTCCATGGCGAGCTCCATGCTCGACTGGAAGCGGGACGGAATGAGCTTCATGCGCTTGGCCCAGACGGCCAGCAGAACGACGACTGCGACGGTGGCGATGATGCGGATGAGCATCACGCGGTTCATTTCGAACGGTGTGCCCTCAAAGAGGAACGAGGCTGGAAAGAACTCAGCCATCGACGGTGCGTGGAAGCCGCCTTCTGCAGCACTGACTGTTGTGTTCGCGGCGTTGAGTGTTCCCACGTTTTTACTACTCTCCCATGGTCAAGGGCCCTGATGGCCTGGCCTTGGCCCCGCACTGATGGCGAGGCTTGAGGTTCAGGAGCGACAAAGGGCGAAGATCCGCCCAAGCACCGGAACTACTCTACCAACTGTAGAGAGTGACCGACAAATTCATCAGGCTTCTCTGTGCAATTTCTGTCAACGATTTTATACGACACGTCATTCGTCTCGTACCTCACCCCACTACGTGCCTCAGATGGGTGCGGCAAGTGGTCCCCTCTCGCCTATCTCGCCTCCGGATCGACATAGGGAACGCGTCCCTTGACCACGGTGATCGCCTCGACGAGCGAGGAGCCGATGACCGCGACGACGATCGTGAAGAAGGCGACCGTGCCGTCGAGCCAGGTCGCATCCTTGATCCGCCAGATGACGATCATGAAGATGAAGGCCTTGAAGAGGAACCCGATGCCGAGGAACCCGGCGATCGCGGTCAGTCCCATGTTCCGCCCCACGTACATGACGACGAGGGTGATGATGATGAAGACCGCAGCCAGTCCCCCGCCGACGGCCCCGCCGACGAGTCCCGTCATCCCCGACACCAGCCAGCCGATGCCCATTCCGAGGGCCGCAACGACGAGGACGAGGATGATGCCCCGGATGAGCAGGGTCCTCCAGACGCGGGTCCAGGCTGCTTCGACTTCGGTCTCTCGGCGCGGTATCGGATCGGTCACGAGATTTCCTCTCTGGCTTTCTGACGCATGCGAAGGGGATAGAAGGTGAAGATCAGGGTGATGGCAGCGAGGCCGCCGATGACGCAGGCCGAGAACAGCCAGCCCTTGAACAGGAGCAGCACCGATCCGAAGGCGATGAGCGCCGTCCAGGTGTAGAGGATGAGCACCGCACGCGCGTGGGAATGTCCCAGACGCAGCATCCGGTGGTGGAGGTGTTTGGCATCGGCGGAGAACGGAGACTGTCCGGCACGCAGCCTGCGCACCACGGCCAGTCCGAGGTCGAGCAGCGGCAGGAACATCACGGCCACAGGCAGGATGATCGGCATGAATGTGGCGAACGCTCGCTCTTGGCCGATCAGCGCCGGGTCGACCTGGCCGGTGACCCTGATCGTCGAGGCGGCGAGCAGCAGGCCGATGAGCATCGACCCGGAGTCGCCCATGAAGATCCTCGCCGGATTGAAATTGTGCGGGAGGAAACCGAGGCAGGCGCCGACGAGGATCGCGATGATGAGCGAGGCGAGGTTCGCATACGACTCCGGTGAAGCGTCACGAGCGAGCCAGTAGGAGTAGATGAAGAAGGCGCTGCCGCCGATGGCGACGACGCCCGCGGCGAGACCGTCGAGTCCGTCGACGAAGTTCACCGCGTTGATCGTCACGAGGACGACGAGGACCGTGACGATGATCGACATCCGCGGGGAGCCGATGATGACTCCGCCGAAGGGAATCGACAGCAGCGCCACTCCCTTGATCGCCATGAAGCCTGCGGCGAGAGCCTGACCGGCGAGCTTCGCCATCCAGTGCAGGTCCCAGATGTCGTCGATGACTCCGAGCAGACACAGCAGGCCGGCGGCTCCGGCGATTCCGATGATCGGGCCCAATTCGACGAAGATCCGATTGAGGAAGGGCATCTGGGAGGCGAAGATGAGGCCTGCCAGAAGCCCGCCGAACATCGCGACTCCGCCCAGCCTCGGCGTCGGAATGGAATGGACGTCGCGGTCACGCAGCGGTGAGAAGATCTTTCCTCGTTCGGCCACCCGCTTGACCATTGGAGTCAGCAGGTACGCCACGAGGGCGGAGACGACGAGGATGAAGAGGTAGGCGCGCACTCAGCCGTCCAGGTCGATGAGTTCGGGGACGATTTCGCGCAGGTCCTCGGCGGTGATCGGACCGCGGCGCAGGATGCGGGGCACGTCGCCGCTGAGGTCGATGATCGTCGAGGACAGCCCCGACTCCCGCACTCCCCCGTCGACGTAGATGTCGACATCGTCGCCGAGCATCTCCTGCGCTTCGTCGGCGGTCCTGGCGGCGGGCTGTCCGGAGATGTTCGCACTCGACACGGCCAGAGGCCCGGTGCGGCCGAGCAGGGCCAGCGCCGACTCGTCGTCGGGCATGCGCACGGCCACGGTTCCGTGGGTATCGCCGAGGTCCCAGTCGAGGGAGGGCTGAGCGTTCGCGATGATCGTCAGCGGTCCGGGCCAGAATTTCGCGGTCAGTGCCAGCACGGTCTCATCGACCCCGTCGACGAGCCCGAAGATGGTCTCCGCGCGTGGGACGAGAACCGGAGGCGGCATGTCCCGTCCCCGGCCCTTGGCCGCGAGCAGAGCCGCAACGGCCGATGCGCTGAAGGCATCGGCGGCGATCCCGTAGACCGTATCGGTGGGGATGACGAGCAGGTTGCCTGTGTCGACGACTCGCGCGCACTCGTCGAAGACGAGTTCACGGATCTCTTCTTGGCTGACGTCGAATCGTCTCGACACGAGTTCTCCGTTTCGAATGTTCGGGTTGTGGTTTCGGTACTGGGCAGTACGCGGCGGGAATTCGTCTCCGAGATCCCCTACGCCTCACGGCGCGCCACTGTATAGCGGTCGCGTCCAGTGTAGTCCTGGAATGTGGCGGCATGTCTCAGACTGGCCGAGGCCTCCAGGAGTTCCCGTGCCCCTTCGCCCTGTTCCTCACTGTGTTCCATGAGGAAGAGTCCGCCTGATCTCAGCAGCTGCTCGGCTTGACTGATGATGAGTCCCGGAATCTCCAAACCCGATTCCCCGCCGTAGAGCGCGGCCGCGGGATCGTGTTCGGCGACCTCCGGGTCTCGCGGCACGGCGGAATCGGGAACATAGGGCGGGTTCGTCACCACGATGTCGGCACGCCCGCACAGATCCGGCCGAGCCTTCGTGATCGTCGTCGCATCACCGGAGATGAACTCGACCGTCGACTCGCCGAGGCGGCACTGCTCGAGGTTCTTCAGTGACCATTCCAGGGCCGCGGATTCGCGTTCGACGCCGAGGACGTCGACGCAGTCGAATTCGGTGGCAACGGAGAGGGAGATCGCTCCCGAACCGGAGCACAGGTCGATGACGAAGGGACGCCGAGCCTTGTCGTTCTCCGTAGTCGAGTCAGTTTCGGCGAGTTCGGACAGTTCGCTCAGAACGGCTCCGGCGAGCACCTCCGTCTCCGGTCGGGGCACGAAGACTCCGGGGCCCACCTGCAGCTGCAGATGCCGGAAGTGGGCGATGCCGGTGAGATGCTGCAGCGGTCTCCGCCGCCGCCGCTGGTCACAGAGTTCGGCGAATCGAGTGCTCACCGACTCCGGCACGGGTTCGTCGAAGAGACGGCGGCGGCTCAGCGATGCCCTGTCGATCGACCATGCGTGGGCGAGCAGTTCGAGCGCATCGGCTTCGGGACTCGCTATGCCTGCTTCGGTGAGGAGCGTGGTCGCCCCGCGAAGGAGGTCGGAGACGAGAGTCGGCCTGACAGTGTCCAGGTCAGTCCCCCAGTGCGTCGAGGCGTGCGGCCTTGTCGGCGTCGCGGCAGGATCCGATGACCGGATCGAGGTCGCCGGCGAGCACCTGATCGAGATTGTAGGCCTTGTATCCGGTGCGGTGATCGGTGATCCGGTTCTCCGGAAAATTGTAGGTGCGGATGCGTTCCGAGCGATCGACGGTGCGCACCTGCGAACGACGGATGTCGGCGGCTTCCGCTGCGGCCTCTTCGGCCTGCTTGGCCAAGATCCGAGCACGGAGCATGCGCATCGCTGCGTCTTTGTTCTGCAGCTGGGACTTCTCGTTCTGGCAGCTCGCTGTGATTCCGGTCGGCAGGTGCGTGATGCGCACAGCGGAGTCCGTGGTGTTCACGGACTGGCCGCCGGGTCCGGACGAGCGGTAGACGTCGATGCGCAGATCGTGTTCGTCCAGCTGGATCTCTTCGGGTTCATCGACTTCGGGGAAGACGAGCACCCCGGCTGCGGAGGTGTGGATGCGTCCCTGCGATTCGGTGACCGGCACCCTTTGGACACGGTGCACTCCGCCTTCGAACTTCACCCAGCCGTAGGCGCCGTCGTTCTTCGCCTTGACGGCCATGGTGACGTCCTTGTATCCGCCGAGATCCGAATGCGTGGCGTCAAGGATCTGGCTCGACCAGCCGCGTGAGTCGATCCACCGCTGATACATCCGCAGCAGGTCACCGGCGAACAGCGCGGATTCGTCTCCGCCTTCGCCGGCTTTGATCTCGATGATGGCGTCTCGGGAGTCATCCGGGTCGCTGGGTACCAGGAGATCTTTGAGCTCACCCTCGGCCGTCTCCATCTCTGCGGACAGACGCTTGGCCTCCGCGGCGAAGTCGGCGTCGTCCTCAGCCAGCTCCACGGCGGCTGCGTGGTCGGCTTCGAGTTGGGCGAAGTGCCGGGCGGCCGCGGCGACCTTGTCGAGTTCCGCGTACCGCCTGGTCAGCTTCTTGGCCCGGCCGGCGTCAGCGTGGACCGCGGGGTCGGAGAGTTCCTCCTGCACCCGGGCGTGCTCATCGAGCAGTGCGCTGACGCTGGCCGTGAGGGTGTCGTCGACCATCTCAGCTGTTGTCGGTCGACGACTTCGGCAGCGGGGTCGTCTTCTGCACCTGCATGAGGAACTCGACGTTCGAGCCGGTCTCCTTGAGCTTCGACATGAGCAGTTCGACAGCCTGCTGCTGCTCGAGGCCCGAGAGCAGTCGGCGCAGCTGCCACATGACCTTCGTCTCTTCCTTGGTCATGAGCATCTCTTCGCGGCGAGTGCTCGAGGAGTTGACGTCGATGGCCGGGAAGATGCGCTTGTCGGCAAGCTGACGGCTCAGACGCAGCTCCATGTTGCCGGTGCCCTTGAACTCTTCGAAGATGACTTCGTCCATCTTGGAGCCGGTCTCGACGAGAGCCGTGGCGAGGATGGTCAGCGAGCCGCCGCCTTCGATGTTGCGTGCAGCACCGAAGAACTTTTTCGGCGGGTAGAGCGCATTGGCGTCGACACCGCCGGAGAGGATCCGACCGGATGCCGGCTGGGCGATGTTGTAGGCACGTCCCAGGCGCGTGATGTTGTCGAGCAGCACGACGACATCGGAACCCATCTCGACGAGGCGCTTGGCGCGTTCGATGGCGAGTTCGGCGATCGTGGTGTGGTCGTCGGCCGGACGGTCGAAGGTCGAGGCGATGACTTCGCCCTTGACCGCACGCTGCATGTCCGTGACTTCCTCGGGACGTTCGTCGACGAGGACGACCATGAGGTGCGCTTCGGGGTTGTTCTCCGTGATCGCGTTGGCGATCTGCTGCATGATCGTCGTCTTGCCGGCCTTCGGAGGCGCGACGATGAGTCCGCGCTGGCCCTTGCCGATGGGGGTGATGAGATCGATGAGACGGGTCGAGTGCAGCTTCGAGGTGGTCTCGAGGCGCAGACGATCCTGGGGGTAGAGCGGAGTCAGCTTCGAGAACTCGACACGGCTGCGGGCATCGTCGACGGTGAGTCCGTTGACGGAATCGAGGCGGACGAGGGCATCGAACTTCTCGCGCTTGTTGTTCCGCTGTTCGTTCTCACGCGGCTGACGGATCGCGCCGGCGACGGCGTCGCCCTTGCGCAGACCGTTCTTGCGCACCATGGATGCCGAAAGGTAGACGTCGTTCGGCCCCGGCAGGTAGCCGGAGGTGCGGAGGAAGGCGTAGTTGTCGTGGACGTCGAGGATGCCGCCGACGGGGATGAGCACATCGTCGTTGCGGATGTCCGGCTCGTCGTTGCCGCGGCCGCGGCGCTTCCGATCCCGGCCCCGTCCGCGGCGGTTGTTGCCGCGATCGTCATCGTCGTTGCTGCGGTTGCGACGATCATTGCGGTCGTTGTTGCCGCCCCGGTCGTTGCGGTGGCCGCGATCGCTGCCGCCGTCCCGGTCATTGTTGCCCCGGCCGTTGCCGCCGTTGCGGTCATTGCCGCCGCGGTTGTCGTCGGAGCGGTCATTGTTCCGGCTGCGACGGTCGTTGTCGCGCCCTCCGCGGTGGTCACGGTCGGAGCGGTCCTGGTCGCCGGAGCGATACTGGCCGCCGCGGTCGGCCGATTCCTCACCGCTGCCGTCGCGGCCCTCGGTCTGGGACTCGGAGCCGCGGGAGCGAGAACGGCTGCGGCGAGAGCGCTGACGATCCTGATCGCCGCTGTTCTCCTCGGAGGCTGCTCCCCCGGACTGGTCCGCACCGGACTCGTTCGCCGTCGAAGACGACGAGGACTCGGTGTTCGGTTCGATGATGAGCGCCGGAGCGTCCTCGGACGCGGAAGCGGCAGAGCGACGCGAAGAGCGACGGTTCGTCGACTCCTGCTTCTTCTCGTCCTGTTTCTCCGCCGGCTTCTCGGTCTTGGCAGCAGAATCCGCGGCGGGTTTCTTCTCGGTGGGGGCGGACTTCTTCTCAGCGGATCCGCCCGAATGGTTGTTGATGGCGTCGATCAGTTCGCTCTTGCGAAGGCGACGGTAACCCTTGATTCCCAGCCCGGCAGCCATTTCCTGGAGCTGAGGCAGCCGCAGCGCTGTGAGGCTGCCTGTGCGCGGGGTGGAATCCTGAGTGGTGGTTTCAGACACGAAGGTCCTTCTCCCTCTTTCGGCCGTGCGGCATGTGCCGTTTGCTCACGGCGACGGAAACACCATTGACGGTGCGTTGTGAAAGAAAACCTGCTAAAGAATGAGCAGGAGATGTTCCAGAATGTATGACATCGGCGACGGACCTGTGAAGAACAGCGGGAAGCCGTGCCCTGTCGGAACACCCACAGTCTACTTGTTCGGAGACGATCTGGCGAATCGCTTCCTCAGATTTCTCGGCTCACCCGGTAACCGCCGAGGTCAATCGCGGTGCGCTGAGCGACGAAGCCGTCCGGCACGAGAGCGTCGGGCACCGCCTCGGTGAGGACGAGCACCGTCGGCCCGGCGCCGGAGACGACGGCTGGGAGACCCTCGGCGCGCAGTGCGTCGACCAGCGCCATCGACTCCGGATAGGCACCCCGGCGGAACTCCTGATGGAGCTGGTCGCGGGTGGCTTCGAAGAGCACCCGGGAGTCATTGCTCATCCCGTGGACGAGCAGGCCCGCCCGAGCCGAATTGTCGGCGGCGATCGCGTGATCGATGCCGGCGGGAATGAGTCCACGGGCAACCTCGGTGTCGAGGCGGAACGAGGGCACGAGCACAGTGACCGCCTCGACGGTGCGCACCGGCACCTGCCACGACTTCACGGGCGCCGACAGAGAGACGGTGAGTCCGCCGAAGATCGCGGGGGCGGCGTTGTCCGGATGCCCCTCGACGGCGGTGGCGATCTCGAGGATCCGGTCCCGGCTCAGCCCGACCCCGGTCGACCAGGCTCCGAGTTCCGCTGCGAGGCCGATGCCGGCAACGACGGCTGCGGCCGAGGAGCCCAGTCCGCGGGAATGCGGAATCCGGTTGTCGCACTCCAGCGACAGACGCGGCCTCAGCTCCGCCGCGTCGGCGGGAAACTCCGAGTCGAGCACCTCACCGATGATGCGCATGATCAGGTGCGAGCCGTCCCGGGGCAACACCTCGGCGCCCTCCCCCGTGACCTCGACGCAGCGGTGAGGATCGACTGCCGCGTCGTGGACGGTGAGGGTGAGGGTGTCGACGATGTCGAGGGCCAGCCCGTACGAGTCGTAGCCGGGTCCCAGATTCGCCGAGGTGGCCGGGACCTCGAGTCGGACGCGCACCCTCAGCTGTCCTCGAGTCCCAGCGCGCGTGCGGCGCTGACGGCGTCGACGGAGACCCGCTTGGTCTCGATATCGGATCCGTCGGCGGTGTGCAGTGCCCAGCTGGGGTCCTTGAGTCCGTGACCGGTCACGGTGACCGCGATCGTCGCATCGGCAGGGACCCGACCCGCATCGGCCATCTTCAGCAGACCCGCCACCGAGGCGGCCGACCCGGGCTCGACGAAGATGCCCTCTTCGCTGGACAGGATCTTGTGCGCAGCGAGGATCTCGTCGTCGGTGACCGAATCGATGAGACCGCCCGAGTCGTCACGCGCCGCTTCGGCCTGCGTCCAGCTGGCGGGGTTGCCGATGCGGATGGCGGTCGCCACCGTGTCCGGTTCGTCGACCGGGTGGCCGAGCACCAGCGGTGCGGCACCGGCGGCCTGGAAGCCCCACATCTGAGGCAGCTGCTTGGAGATCCCGTGTTCGCGGTATTCGTTGTAGCCCTTCCAGTACGCCGTGATGTTGCCGGCGTTGCCGACGGGCAGAACATGGATGTCGGGAGCGTCGCCGAGGACGTCGACGATCTCGAATGCCGCGGTCTTCTGACCTTCGATGCGATCGGGATTGACCGAGTTGACGAGGTGGACCGGGTAGGACTCCGAGAGCTTGCGGCACAGCGTCAGGCAGTCGTCGAAGTTTCCGTCGACTTCGAGCAGGGTCGCTCCGTGGGCGATGGCCTGGCTCATCTTCCCCGGCGCGATCTTGCCGGTGGGCACGAGCACAGCGCAGGTCAGTCCGGCCTTCGTGGCATAGGCGGCGGCAGAGGCCGAGGTGTTGCCCGTCGAGGCGCAGATGACGGCTTTGGCACCATGGGCCACAGCCTTGGTGATCGCCATCGTCATACCGCGGTCTTTGAACGACGCAGTCGGATTGAGGCCCTCGTACTTCACCCATACCTGGGCACCGGTGCGTGCGCTGAGCTTCTCCGCCCTGATCAGCGGGGTCCCGCCCTCACCGAGTGTGACGGCGGGGGTGTCAGCGGAGATGTCGAGGAGGCTCCGGTATTCCTCGACGACGCCCTTCCACTGGTGTCTGGGGTAGTTCATAGTCACTGTCCTTCTACGCGGATCACGGATTTGACGGTGTGGACGACAGGCAGATCGACGAGTCGATCGACCGTCTTCTGCAGAGTCGAGTCGGTGTTCGAGTGGGTGGCGAGCACGAGCTTCGCGTGCTGGACGCCGTTGTCGTCGATGTCCCCGATCGTCTGTCGCATCAGTTCGATGGATGCCCCTTCATCGGCGAAGACTTCGGAGACTGCGGCGAGCACACCGGGACGGTCGACCACGTCGAGGGTGATGTGGTACCTGGTCGTGATCGCCGAGATCGGCAGGATCGGGTAGTCCTCGTGGAAGGGACGTTCGTACTGTCCGCGACCGCCGAGCACCTTGCGCCTGGCCACGGACACGAGGTCTCCCAGCACGGCGGATGCGGTCGGTGCTCCGCCGGCTCCCTGTCCGTAGAACATCAGCTCGCCGGCGGCTTCGGCCTCGATGAACACGGCGTTGAAGGCACCGCGGACGGATGCCAGTGCGTGGCCGCGATCGAGAAGCGCCGGGTAGACGCGCGCCGAGAGTCCGGCGCCTGCCGGTGATGAGGCCACACGTTCGCACACGGCGAGGAGTTTGATGACGAAGCCCTGGTCTCGGGCGGTCTCGACCATCTCGGCGGTGACGCCTTCGATGCCTTCGACGTGGACGTCATCGATCGACACGGGTGCATGGAAGGCCAGCGAGGACAGGATCGCAGCCTTCGCCGCCGCATCGTGTCCGCCGATGTCAGCGGTCGGATCGGCCTCTGCGTATCCGAGCCCTTGGGCGGCAGTGAGGGCCTGGTCGAAATCCCAGCCCTCGGAGTCCATCTGGTCGAGGATGTAGTTCGTCGTGCCGTTGACGATGCCCATGATGCGTTCGATTCGGTCCCCGGCCAGCGAATCGCCGACAGGTCGGATGATCGGGATCGCCCCTGCCACCGCCGCTTCGTGCTCGAGGCGCACACCAGCGTCGTCGGCAGAGGACATGAGCTCGCCGTAGCTGGCGGCCAGCAGAGCCTTGTTCGCGGTCACGACCGATGAACCCTGGCGCAACGCTGCGGTGATGAGCGAGCGGGCGGGTTCGATTCCGCCCATCAGCTCGACGACGATATCGGCTCCGGCGATGGCCGCCTCGGCGTCGGTCGTCAGCAGCTTCTCGTCGATTCCCGGACGGGCCTTCGAAGCATCGCGGACGACGATGGCGCTCAGCTCCAGCGGAGCGCCGATGCGCTCGGCCAGGCCCTCCGCGCGATTCTGGATTCGGGCGGCGACCTCCGTGCCGACGACTCCGCATCCGAGCATGGCAACCTTCAGTGCCTGCATTTCCTCACCTTTTCCGCTCTTGTCTCTCGCACTCATCAGTTCGACGCCACTCCCCCGGCCATTCCCGGGTCCGTGGCGAACATCTGCGTGTGGTCTTCGGGGGTCACGATCCACTCAACTCTATCGGCCTCGACGGCCAGCACGCCCGGCCGGGGCAGATGGTTGTAGTTGTTGGCCAGCGAGCGGCAGTACGCCCCGGTGGTGGGGACCGCGACGAGATCGCCTGCGGTGACGTCTGCGCCCATGTATTCGTCGCGGACGATGATGTCGCCGGATTCGCAGTGCTTGCCGACGACCCGCACGATCGCAGGCTCGGCGTTCGAGTTCCGGTTGGCCAGGGTGCACGAATAGTCCGCGTCGTAGAGTGCCGTGCGGATGTTGTCGCTCATTCCCCCGTTGACAGCGACATATGTGCGAGTGCCGCTGTCCGTGCTCACCTGTTTGACGGTGCCGACCTCGTAGAGAGTGAACACCGCCGGGGAGACGATGGCGCGTCCGGGTTCGATGGAGATCCGGGGAACGCTCGTACCCAGACCCCGGCATTCCTTGGCCACGACGGCGGCGAGCTCTGCGGCCATCTCCGCGACCGGGATCGGGGTGTCCTGGGAGGTGTAGCGGATGCCGAAGCCGCCGCCGAGGTCGACATCGGGCAGGTCGATGCCGTGTTCGCCCATGATCTCGGCCCGGAAGGCGAGTACGCGGGCGGTGGCGACCTGGAAACCGGAGATGTCGAAGATCTGCGAACCGATGTGGGAGTGGAGACCGTCGAGACGCAGATGTTCGGATTCCGCGACGAGACGAGCGGCTCGGGCGGCGGTGCCGTCGGCGAGAGAGAGCCCGAACTTCTGGTCTTCGTGGGCCGTGGCGATGAAGTCGTGGGTGTGCGCTTCGACGCCGACCGTGACTCGCAGCATGACCGGGGCGACCGTGCCTCTGGCCGCAGCGATGGATTCCAGACGTGCGACCTCATCGAGGCTGTCGACGAAGATCCTGGCCACGCCGTAGTCGAGGGCGTATTCGAGCTCCGCCGCCGATTTGTTGTTACCGTGCAGCCCGACGCGGTCGCCGGGGACACCGGCGGCGCGGGCGATCATCATCTCGCCCAGTGAGCAGGTGTCGAGGCCGAGCCCGGCCTCATGCACCCAGCGGGCCACAGCTGTGCACAGGAATGCCTTCCCGGCGTAGAACACATCGGCTCCGGCCAGTCCCTTCTGCACGGAGAAGGCATTGGAGAACGTGCTCAGGTAGGCCTCGGCGCGGCTGCGGAAGTCGGCGACGTCCATGACGAGTGTGGGGGTTCCGTAGCGTTCGGCCAGGTCCGTCACGGCATGACCGGCGATCGTGAGCACTCCGTCGTCGGACTTCGTGACGTTGTCCGACCACAGACTCGGCAGCAGCGCATTGACGTCATCGGGATAGGGCAGCCACACCGGGGCCG
Organism: Brevibacterium sp. H602; assembly: GCF_051172395.1. NCBI lineage: Bacteria > Bacillati > Actinomycetota > Actinomycetes > Micrococcales > Brevibacteriaceae > Brevibacterium > Brevibacterium sp. H602. Next base: position 228,926 of record NZ_JBPIZD010000001.1, read on the forward strand.
GTGTCGCGTGCAGGGTCCCTGCGATATGTGCGGGCATCAGATCCTCTCCGGGGCCGAAGCGCCCAATTGTCGTAGTCCTGCGGCGAGGACGATGGTGACGGCTCTCAGAGCGAAGAGCCGGGAGCTGTGGGTGACGGTGATGTCCTCATCGACCGTCGGAGTGACCGGGCAGCGGCGGATCCAGTCCTCGACGGCTTCGCCGAGTTCGAGGAGAGCGCAGAGGAAGGGATCGTTCTCGCCGAGGCGGCGCGAGCGTTCCAGCGCTGACGGCAGTCCCGCCACGGCATTGAGCATTCGCGTCTCGCTCGGATCCTCGAGTCTCGCCGCATCGACGACCTCGGACGGGATTCCCGCCCGGTGCGCCCGCCGCTGCTCGCGGCAGGCGGCGGCATGGCCGCGCTGCAGGATGTCCACTGTGACCGGGTCGACGTCACGGTCGTGCTCGCCGGCGACAAGAGCCCGTGCCGATTCCCTGTCCGCGGCGACGAGCAGCGTGCGCAGCGGCGACCCGTCCTGTTCCGCTCCCCCGGCTGGTTCGTTCCCGTCGGCTGCGGTGACGATGTCGCTGAGCACATGTGCTCGGCCAGCGGGTGTGAGGGTCACGTTGACGAAGCCGGGCCCGGCGATGACGGCGTCCGCCACCTCGGGGAGGGCACGCAGTTCGGTGCACAGATGTGCGGCGAGCTGGGTTCGCTGCTCGGGTGCAGCGGCGGCGCGCAGCGCCACGGGCGTCGTCCAGTCACCGAGTTCGGAACGGTTCGGAGCCAGGACGACGATCTGCATGGCGAACCCCGGTGCGACGAGGCCTGCCTCGGCCGTCGCCAAGGCGCGCGCGAGTGCAGTCTGCAAGTCTTCCGGGGTCACTCGAACAGAGTACTCGGGCCCGGACGGCGAGGACGAATCCGATGTCATCTTCGCTCTCATGACGAGACGGATGCCCGCTGGGCCTCAGATGGCGCCGGGTCGGCAGGCGGCGTGGCTGACGAAGAATTTGACGGCCACCGAGGCGAGCACCACGACGAATGCCGGCCACATGGTTTCGAAGCTCTGGAGGAGAAAGGCGAAGATCAGCGGGCCGGTGGCCGCGAGGAGGTACCCGCCGCCCTGGACGAAGCCGGACAGGGAAGCCGCCGCCTCGGCGTTTCGCGCGCGGAGTGTGATGAGTGTCAGAGCGAGTGGGAACGTGGAGATGCCGATGCCCAGCAGCACGGTCCACAGCACGGGAGCCGCTGTCGGCAGCAGCCACAGACCCAGGTACCCCACGGCCAGGCTGAGGCAGAAGCCGACGACGATGGGATAGGCCGAGGTCATCTTCTGAGCCAGGGTCGGCAGGACGAATCCGAGGACGAGGGGGATGGCGGTGACCAGCGCCAACATCGCCCCGCCGAAGGCAGCATCGAACCCGGAGCGGGTGAGCAGGCCCGGCAGCCAGGTGAAGAGGATGAAGTTGTTGAACGACGTCAGACCCGTCATCGTCATCAGCGCCCAGGCCCGAGGACTGCGCAGAAGGCGGGAGAGCTCACTGCCCCCGACGACGGCGACGGCCGCCTCGGCGGCGGGCGCGGGCTTGAGGATGCGAATGACGATCCACACGATCGCGCCCAAAGCCGCGAATCCGGCCCAGACGAGCAGTGAGCCTCTCCAACCGACGCCGGAGGCGAGGGGAACCGCCACGAGCGGCGGAATGAACGTCCCGAACTGGAGCAGCCCGACGTGCACGGTCGACATGAGAGCCACCCGGTCGGGGAAATACGATTTCACCAGGGGCGGGAGGACGACGTTGCCGATGCCCATTCCCAGCAGGGCCAGCACGCTCAGCGCCAGGAACAGCGACGGCGAATCGATGACCGCGCGGACACCCAGTCCGATCATGACCATCACCATGGCAGCCGAGGTCAGGCCGAGTCCGGAGAAGCGGGCATAGAGCCGAGGGGTGATGAAGCCGCTGATTCCGTAGAGCAGCGGCGGCAGCATGCCGATGACGGCCAGGAACACCGCGCTCAGTTCGATCTCTTCGCCCATGGCATCGAGCAGAGGCGAGAGCCCGGTGACTCCCGGGCGCAGATTGAAGGCAGCGAAGACGATTCCGAGGACGATCAAAATGCGGATGCGCGCGGAGTTCATGAGCTCTTTCCTATCAGACACCGATTTCCGGTTCGGTGGCCGGGGCCCATCAGAAGTCGAGTTTGAGACCTTCGACCGGTGAGAGTCGGGACGCTCGCCTGGCCGGTGCCAGAGCGGAGAGGATGCCGGCGACGACCGCCACACCGAGGATGCCGAGGAAGGACGGGGCGGAGAAGTCGACGATGAGGTCGGTGGAGTAGTCGTGGGTGACCAACCGTGTGCCGACGATGCCCAGGGCGCCGCCGAGCACGAGTCCCAGCAGTGCGGCCACCGACGAGATGAGCACCGCCTCGAGCGCCAGAAGAGTCCGCAGCTGCGCGATGCTCAGCCCCAGCGCCCGCATCAGCGCGTTCTCCCGACGGCGCTCGATGACGGAGAGGCTGACCGTGTTCGAGACGCCGATGAGCGCGATGACCACGGAGACGAAGAGCAGAGCCACGGCCCCGGCGAGCATGACATCGATGAGTTCGGAATAGGCACCCCGGGCGACGGCCGAGCCGCCGACCTCGTCGCTGGAGACGTCGAGTGTCTCGGCCACGGACTGACGGATGCGGGTGATCTCATCAACGTCGACATCCTCGTCGAGGCGGACGAGCACGGCCGTCGTCGTTGCCGAGATGCCGAGATCGTTGCCGACGTCGGGGGTGGTGAAGAAAGCGAGGCTGGAGAGGCCGTCCCTGTGCACGGGCACGCTCATCTCGTTGAGCCCTTTCACCCGCACTGTCGGTGAAGGATAGTCTTCGGGGACCGTGACCCGTCCGGACACGATATCGGCGACTGCGTCTCCGAGTACTGTCTCGGCGCTGTCCGGGTCGACGACGAAGATCTCGGGGCGGGAGCCCTTGAAGTCTTCGACCGCCTCGGCGCGGTGGGCGATGATCGCAGTGGATACGCCGGGAATCTCACGCACATCATCGAGTTGGTCATCGTCGACGAGGCCCGACAGCGGCACGGAGATGTCAACGGGATAACGCTGGTCGAGTCCGTGGCTGAGCGTCGCCTTCGTCGACATGCCGCCCACGAGGATCGTCGCCACCAAGGTCACACCGATGATGAGCGCCGTGGCTGTGGCCGCGGTGCGACGGGGATTGCGCAATGTGTTCAGGGTCGCCAGCTGGCCGGGAACGCCCCAAGGGCTGAAGAGCACCTCTCCCGTCCAGGCGACCACGGGCGGGATGATCTTCGCCGCGCTGATGACCAGCCCCGTGACCACGAGTCCCCCACCCAGCGCTCCGCCGAGGATCCAGAGCTGCGAGGTCGACACCGCATAGACGGAGACGATGACGAGGACCACACCCAGCCCGATGCAGCCGAAGCCCACGAGGTGGCGCGGACGAGCGCGGGTGCTCGGCGAGATGGACGCGTCGAAGGGCTGGAGTGCTTCGAGCGGTGTCACAGCGATGGCACTGCGAGCCGGTCGAATGGTGGCCACAATCGTCAGCAGGGCACCGACGATGACACCGCTGACCAGGGCGGAGACGGGAACGGTGAGAGTGTCGTAGGGGAACTCCTGCGGCCAGTAGCGCACCGCCACGGCCATCAGTCCGCGACTGCCGACGACCCCGGCGAGCACACCGAAGATCGACCCGAGCAATCCGACGAAGAGTCCTTCGGCCACGACCGAACCGTACATCTGCACGCGGGTGGCGCCGAGGCAGCGCAGCAGTGCGAATTCCCGACGGCGTCCGGCGACGATGACGGAGAAGGTGTTGGAGACGACCAGGATGGCGACGATGACGGAGATTCCGGCGAAGACGAGCAGGAGACCGGTCACGACGGCGTTGCCGCCGGAGAGGCGATCGGTCTTCGCTTTCACGGCATCGTCCACGGAGAGCGCTTCGAGGCTGCCGCTCAGTTCCGAACCGTCGACGACCCTCTGCAGCTGAGTACGCACAGCCTCCGGGTCCCCGCCGCTCTCGAGGGCGATCTGAATGGCGATGACATCGCCCTGCTGGGCGAAATACTCCTGATAGCCCGATGCAGTCGTCAGCGCTCGAGTGGCGCCGGGCAGGGCCGGATCCTGCCCCATCTCGGCGATGCCCACCACGGAGAAGGTGACGCTGCTCTGACTCGGACCCCGGTAGATCGGCATGTCATCGTTTCCGCTCTCCACTGGGACCGCATCGACGGTGAAGCGAATCTCATCGCCGACTCCGACGTTGAGATCGCTGGCCGTGCGAGTGTCGAGCACGAGGTCCGTCGTCGCTTCCGGTCGCTGACCGGAGACCATATCGAACGTGTCGAGCCGTTCATCGGCAGGCACCGGGGACAGCGCAAAAGAGCTTTCGGAGAATCCGGCACCTCGGCCCGTGGTCACTGTGCTGGCCGACAACGACGCGGTAGCCACCCCGTCGACTTCGGCTAAGGGGCGCAGCAGCGGAGAGGCCTCGTCTCCCCCGACGAAGACGTCTCTGTCCGGGACGACGGTGAGGTCGGCTTTCTCGAAGGAACGGCCGACGGCGTGTTCGAGGCTGTCCTGCAGCGAGGAGTTGATGATCAGAGTGGTTGCGATGAATCCCGCCGCCAATGCGATGCCGAGGCCGATTGCGAGGAATCGGGCCCAGTGGATCCGAATCTGCGCAAGGGCGACTGCGATCACAGAGAGCTCAGTTCACTCAGCGCCGTAACCACGCTCTCGCGGGTCGGCTGACGAACTTCACCCGTGGCTCGCCCGTCCTTGAGCAGAACGACCCGGCCGGCGTGCGATGCCGCGACGGGGTCGTGGGTGACCATGATGATCGTCTGCCCGTACAGGGTCGTGGCCCGACCGAGCAGGGACAGGACCTCCGCTCCGGCATGGGAGTCGAGGTTTCCCGTGGGCTCATCGGCGAAGATGACATCCGGCCGCGTCAGCAGAGCCCGGGCCACGGCGACTCTCTGCTGCTGACCGCCGGAGAGCTCGTGCGGACGATGCTGCAGACGATCGCCGAGTTCGAGGCGTTCGACGACTTCGGCCTTCCACTCACGATCGATCTTCTTCCGGGCCAGCGAGACCGGCAGTTCGATGTTCTGTTCAGCGCTCAGCGTCGGGACGAGGTTGAAGGCCTGGAAGATGAAGCCGACGCGGTCACGCCGCAGCTGAGTCAGCTGCCGGTCGTTGAGACGGGTGATGTCCTGGCCCCGCATGATGATCGAACCCGAATCGACACGGTCGAGCCCGGCAAGCACATGCATGAACGTCGATTTTCCGGATCCGGAGGGTCCCATGATGGCGGTGAAGCGTCCCGATTCGAAGTCGACGCTGATGTCGTCGAGAGCGTCGACTGCCGTATCACCGCGACCGAAGCTCTTGCGCAGTCCCTGCGCTCGGAGGACGATCTCATCGTCCCCCGCGCCGGTCTGGACGGGCTCTTCAGCAGGTTCCGACATCGTATGCCTCACATCGCGGTCCGGGTCTCGTCTCCGACTACCTTAGATCCTGGCTGCATCACCGACCACTCGGACCGCGTATGCAGAACCGCCCACCTCAGAAGTTGAGATGGGCGGCGTCATGGTGCCCGCGACAGGATTCGAACCTACGACCTTCTGCTCCGGAGGCAGACGCTCTATCCACTGAGCTACGCGGGCAACGCATGCAACTCTATCACCGTTGGGCACCACCTCCCAAAACGACACCGCGGGCAGTCCTTCGAGGACTGCCCGCGGTGTCGTGGGGCTGTGATCAGCGATGTTAGAGCAGATCAGGCACCCTTCATAGCCTTGCGGCCGGGCACGTATTCCCAGTGCCAGAGCTCATAGGAATTGCGCTTGGCCCAGTCCGGATTCTCCCACCCGAACTTCTCTGCGTTGGCGACGAGCCATTCGTACTGCCGACCGGTTCCGTTCTGCGTTCCCGCGCCCAGGTCCAGCGCCAGGCCCCAACCGTGGTTGGAGGTTCCGGGACGAGCTGCGAAGCCGGGTTTGCGTGCCGCGACGGAGACCTGTGATTCCAGTGACCGGTAGGAGTCGGTGACTGCGAGGTCTTTGCCGGTGTCCTTCTTGAAGGCAGCGTTCATCTTCGCGAACGACACGGCCGCATCGGAGCGCAGCTTGTGGTTGCCCACGCCGATCTCGCACAGCCATCCGTCGGGCAGTTCGCCGTTGCTCGCCTCGCCCTTCGGTGCTGCTTCGTCACAGCCGGGCAGAACGGTCTTCGTGATCGCACGAGATGCCGCGTCGACCTTGGTCTGCTTGGCGCTCGGGGCGCCGATGGTCATCGAGGTCTTGTCATCGTCGTCGACCTTGATGTCGGCGGAGACCGATTCGGCGTTGATCGCACGTGGCTGGGACTGCGCGGCCGTGTCGTCGACCTTGACTTCCTGGTTGCCGCTCATGTTGCCGGCGACCATCACGGCGGCGATGGCGGTGCCGGTGACCGAGACGGTGGCCAGGGCGGAGAAGGTGGTGACCTGACGGCGGCGGACCGAGCGCAGCAGAGAACCGTCGGAACCGCGGCTGCCGAGCTGAGCCGCGGCCAGTGTCGACGTGTGACCCGCGGGCGTCATCGGCCGCGAAGCCTCTTTGGACATCGCTGCCCGTCGCGGTGAGCCCGCGGCGGCGCGGGCCTCGGCGGCCATCGCCGCGCGACGAGGTGAGAGGGCTGCGGATGCGCTGTTCCGCGACTGCGATGTCACGGGATGCGAAGAGTTGATCGTCGAAACCTGCGAAGAGGCGTTCTGCTTCCGCAGATCACGTCGGCGGACCGGCGGCGCCTCGACGGTCGAGAGCTCACTCGACATAGTGCTCCATACTGTTGGTGAAGATTGTGCGGTGGAAGCCCTCTGCCGGGCGCCCGAAAGCTTATGTCACAACACTATAACGACATCGTTACAGAATGTCACCTTCAGTTCATACACAGCGTGTGACCAGGTCATTCTCTGATGATGTCTGGTCATGGATCACTACAGGCGACCTACTCCAGGTGTCCTGAATCGCTGTTTCGTTACGAACCGTTACACAGTCGGTCACGTTTGGGTCTCCACACCGAACGGCGCTGCCCCACGTGCGCAGGCATTGCCCCACTGCCGACCGCATGGCCCCACGCACCGGCACGGCGACGGAGGTGGACGCGACGCCTCGACGGCGGCCTCCCGCCAATCAGGAGACCGCCGTCGAGGCGAATGGATGAGCCGGTCAGATCGACCCGCGCAGAATGCTCAGCGGCGGAAGTCGAATCGTCCCCGCTGCATCGCATCCTGGACTTCGCCGACGAGTTCCTCGAGCACGTCCTCGAGGAACAGCAGGCCGAGGACCTGCGCCTGCGAGTCGATGACGCGGGCGACATGGATACCCGCCTTCTGCATCTGCGCCAGTGCCTCTTCGACCTCGTCATCGGCGGTGACCGTGAACAGGGGTCGGAAGCGCTTGCTCTGCACAGGAGCGTCGAAGGCCTCTTCGGTGTCCGCGTAGAGGACATCCTTGATGTGGAGGTAGTCCTGCGGATACCCGTCGTCACCGACGACGAAGTATCGGGAGAAGCCTGTCTTCCCGACCAAGGTCACAAGCTCGTTCGGGGTCACCTTGTCCGAAATCGTGATGAGTTCGGACATCGGGACCATGATGTCGGACGCAGTCTTGTCGCTGAACTCGATGGCGCCCTTGAGCAGCCCCGTGTCATCACTGAGCAGTCCCTCGCGCTTCGACTCGGCCACGATCGATTCGACCTGCTCGATCGTATAGGCCTCGTTGACCTCGTCACGGGCCTCGATCTTGAACAGGTGGAGGATCCCATTGGCCAGGCCGTTGAGGGGGCGGATGACGAAGCCGAAGACCCGCGCCAGGAACACCAGCGGTGTCGCCAGCAGCATCACGGCCTGGCCGGAGGCGGCCAGCGCCAGGTTCTTCGGCACCATCTCACCGATGACCACGTGCAGGTAGGTGACGACGCCGAGCGCCAGGACGAAGGAGATCGTCGAGGACAGGCCGGCGGGAATGCCCAGGCCCTCGAGGGGACCGGCGAGCAGGTGGTGGATGGCCGGTTCGGCCACATTGCCCAGAAGCAGAGAGCACACGGTGATGCCGAGCTGGCAGATCGCCAGCATCAGTGACACGTGCTCCATCGCATAGAGGGCGGTTTTGGCCGCCGCGGAGCCTTCGGCCGCTCGTGGTTCGATCTGTGATCGTTTGGCAGCGACCACCGCGAACTCGGCGGCGACGAAGAAGGAGTTGCCCAGCAGGAGAACGACCAGCCAGACCAGTCCGAACCAATCGGCGCTCATCGGGTCTCACCTCCGGTTTCGAATGCTCCTGCGTCGGCGGCGCGCAGCACCACCCGGAGGCGTTCGATGCGTCGTCCGTGCATCCGTTCGACCACGATGCGGGCATCGTCCATGCGGACCTCGTCACCCGGTTCGGGAATCCGTCCGAGCTCCTTGAGGACGAATCCGGCCAGAGTCTCGTAGTCCGAGTCCTCCGGGATGGTGACTCCGATCGTCGACGAGATCTCATCGGGCCGCAGCTGACCGGGCACGATCCAGGAGCCGTCGCGAGCCGGTCGTGCCGCGACGCGCATCCGATCGTGCTCATCGGCTACCTCGCCCACGAGCTCCTCGACGACGTCCTCGAGGGTGACCACTCCGGCTGTGCCGCCGAACTCATCGACGACCACAGCCATCTGCAGGCCGGTGGCTCGCAGTTCCAAGAGCAGCGGGTCGAGGCGCTGCGTCTCCGGGATCTCACGGACCTCGGTCATCAGCCCTCCTGCGTAGGCGTCGTCGCGGTTGCTCGGAGGCACGGCGAAGGCCTGTTTGACGTGAACGACTCCGACGATGTGGTCCTTGTCCTCGTCAGCCACGGGGAACCGGGAGAATCCGGTGTCCCGGGCCTGTTCGATGATCTGCCTGGCCGTGGTGTCCTTGTCCACTGTGGACATGCGCGTGCGCGGAGTCATCACATCTTCTGCGGTGCGCTCGGAGAAGCTCAGAGTCCTCTCCAGCAGACCTGCCGTCTGCTCATCGAGCACTCCCTCTTCGGCGGAGTGCCGCACGAGTGAGGTCAGCTCCTCCGGGGAACGCCCCACCGAACCTTCTTCCTGCGGCTCGATGCCCATCGACATGAGGATCTTGTTCGCCGTGCCGTTGAGGACGGCGATGACCGGTTTGAACACGATCGAGAAGACGTACTGCATCGGTGCGGCGATGCGACCGGTCGCCAACGGCACAGCGATAGCGAGATTCTTCGGTACGAGCTCTCCGAAGATCATCGATCCCACGGTGGAGACGATGAGGGCGATGGTCAGCGCCAGCGGGGCCGCGAGGCCGGGGCCGACGCCCCAGGCCTCGAACAGCGGCGCCAGCAGTCTGCCCAGGGACGGTTCCATGAGGTAGCCGGTGAGCAGAGTGGTGATCGTGATGCCCACCTGCGCTGCCGAGAGCTGGGTGGACAGGTGGGTCATCGAGCGCCGCAGCGTCTTCGCGCCGACGACGCCGTCTTCGACCGCCTTATCGGCTGTGTGGCGGTCGAGCGTCAGCAGTGAGAATTCGGCTGCGACGAAGACGCCGGTGCCGAGGATGAGCAGCAGTGCGAGGGCGAGGAGTATCCATTCCATCAGTGACTGTCCCCGCCGTTCGCTGTCTGCCCAGCAGAGCAGGTGAGGTGTGAGACCCTCGCGGGGTGAGGGTCGTCATCTGGGGCGCCGGCTTCCCGCCGGCCGGGACTGTCACTGTGCATGAGGAGATCTTACCAACTTCCCGACAGCGGTCGGCCCTCTTCGTAGCCGGCGGCGCTCTGGACGCCGACCGCGGCCAAACGCGCGAATTCCCCGAGATCACCGGCTCCGGCGTAGGTGCAGGAGCTGCGGACGCCCGAAGTGATGCCGTCGAGCAGGTCTTCGACCCCAGGAGATTCAGGGTCGATGTACATGGTTGACGAAGAGATGCCCTCTTCGAACAGTCCCTTCCGAGCGCGCGCAAAGGCCGATTCCGTTCTGGTCCGGTTGGCCACAGCCCGAGCCGAAGCCATGCCGAAGCTCTCCTTGTACTTCCGTCCCTCTCCGTCGACGAGCAGGTCGCCGGGCGATTCGTGGGTCCCGGCGAACCAGGATCCGACCATCACCTGAGAAGCTCCGGCCGCCAGGGCCAGAGCAACATCGCGGGGGTAGCGGACTCCGCCGTCGGCCCACACGTGGGCACCGAGCTCGCGAGCCGCCTCGGCGCATTCGAGCACTGCGGAGAACTGGGGACGACCGACCGCGGTCATCATCCTGGTCGTGCACATGGCTCCCGGGCCGACTCCGACCTTGACGATGTCGGCGCCGGCGGCGACGAGGTCGCGGACACCCTCGGCGGTGACGACGTTTCCGGCCACGATCGGCACCCCGAGCTCGGCATCGGCGATCGCCGACAGTGTGTCGAGCATCTTCACCTGGTGGCCATGGGCGGTGTCGACGACGAGGACGTCCGCGCCGGCTTCGACCAGCGCAGCGGCACGTTCGACCGCCGCACCATTGACGCCGATGGCCACGGCGATCTTCAGCCGACCCTGGTCGTCGACGTTGGGCGTGTAGATGGACGAGCGCAGCAGCGACTTCGGAGTCAGGCTGCCGAGCACCGTGTTCTCATCGTCGACGACAGCGGCGAACTCGGCTCGCGACTCCGTCATCGACTCGAAGAGGGACTCCAGCTGCGAGGCGTCCTCCCAGTCGACCTCGGAGGCGCGGATGACATGCGGCGAGGAGTCCAACAGCTCCGCCACCGAGGTGAAGCGATCGACTCCGCGCAGATCTGCGGCATTGATGATGCCTTCGAGCTTTCCCGCGTCGTCGACGACGACGCCGAAGCCGTGCGGACGCTTGGCCAGCACATGCAGGGCATTGAGCACTGTGTCCTCGGGTGAGAAGCGCAGCGCGGACTCGAAGATCCGGTCGCGGCTCTTCACCCAGGCGATGGTCTCCTGCGCGGCGGTCAGCGGAATGTCCTGGGGCAGCACCGCCAGTCCCCCGCGACGCGCCATCGTCTCCGCCATCCGTCGACCGGACACAGCGGTCATATTCGCTGCGACGAGCGGCGTCGTCGACCGGGTCGGATCGGTCGTCGTGAGGTCGACTTCGAAGCGCGAAGTCAGCGCCGACGAGTTCGGCAAGAGGAAGACATCGGAGTAGGTGAGATCGGTGTTCGGGTCATTTGAGATGAAACGCATAACACTATTGTCCCTTAACTGCACATTCGATGGCACATCACGTTAGGCTTGGAGATGTCGTTAAGCAGCAAGTCTTGAATCAGGAAGTAGGCGATCAACGCCGTGTCCGTCAATACTCCGAACCGCACCGTTGAAGACTTCGGGTCGAATGAGTGGCTGGTCGAGGAATTGTATGAGCAGTACAAGTCAGATAAGAATTCGGTCGACCAGTCCTGGTGGCCCTTCTTCGACAAGTACGAGAAGAACGGCGGAGGCGCTCAGTCCGCTGCCGAGCCCGCCGCCAAGCAGGAGGCGAAGCCGGCCGCGAAGAAGTCGGATGCCAAGGCCCCTGCCTCAGCTGCAGCCCCGGCGACCTCCCGCGAGACCTCTCGCGGCGTCTCCCCGTCCTCGGCTGAGTCCGAGACGCTGAAGGCCGAGACCAAGTCCGTGCCGAAGGTCACCGCGAAGGAAGCCGCACCGAAGCCCGCACCGGAGGAGACGATCACTCCCCTGCGCGGACCCGCGAAGCTCATCGCCAAGAACATGGATGAGTCGCTCGAAGTCCCGACCGCCACCTCGGTCCGGGCACTGCCTGCCAAGGCGCTCATCGACAACCGGATCGTCATCAACTCGCACCTCAAGCGCACCCGTGGCGGGAAGGTCTCCTTCACCCACCTCATCGGCTTCGCCGTGATCCGCGCCCTGCAGAACTTCCCCTCGCAGAACGTCTCCTACGACGTCCGCGACGGCAAGCCCGTGATGATCTCCCCCGCCCACATCAACTTCGGGCTCGCCATCGACGTGCCGAAGAAGGACGGATCCCGCACCCTGCTGGTGCCCAACGTCAAGAAGGCCGAGACGCTGACCTTCCGCCAGTTCGTCGACGCCTACGACGGACTCGTCGACAAGGCACGTCAGGGCAAGCTCACCGCCGACGACTTCGCCGGCACCACCGTCTCGCTGACGAACCCCGGCGGAATCGGCACGGTCCACTCCGTTCCGCGTCTGACCAAGGGCCAGGGCTGCATCATCGGCGTCGGCGCGCTCGACTACCCCGCCGAGTTCCAGGGTGCCAGCCAGCAGACCATCAACTCTCTGGCCGTGTCCAAGGTGCTGACCATGACCTCGACCTACGATCACCGCGTGATCCAGGGGGCCGGTTCGGGCGAGTTCCTCAAACTGGTCCACAGCTACCTGCTCGGCGAAGACGGCTTCTACGACGATGTCTTCGAATCCCTGCGCCTGCCCTACGAGCCGGTTCGCTGGGTTCCCGACGTCTCCGCCGAAGACCAGGACGACGTCAACAAGACCGCACGCGTCATCGAACTCATCGATGCCTACCGCACGCGCGGTCACCTGATGGCCAATATCGATCCTCTGGTCTACCGTCAGCGGTCCCACCCGGATCTCGACATCAATCAGCACGGTCTGACCCTGTGGGATCTCGAACGCGAGTTCCCCACCGGCGGGTTCGGATCGAAGCCGATGATGCCCTTCCGCAACATCCTCGGACTGCTGCGTGAGAGCTACTGTCGGACCACCGGCTTCGAATACATGCACATCGCCGACCCGGTCCAGCGCCGCTGGTTCCAGTCGAAGATCGAGGTTCCGCATCAGGAGCTCACCCGTTCGGAGCAGGGACACATCCTCGGCCGCCTCAACGCAGCCGAGGCATTCGAGACCTTCCTCCAGACGAAGTACATCGGACAGAAGCGCTTCAGCCTCGAAGGCGGAGAGTCCGCGATCGTCCTCCTCGACGAGATCCTCAACCAGTCCGCCGACACCGGCCTCGACGAGGTCGCCATCGGCATGGCCCACCGCGGTCGGCTCAACGTGCTCACGAACATCGCCGGCAAGTCCTATGCGCAGATCTTCCGTGAGTTCGACGGAACCATGTCCCCGGACAGCGTCCAGGGGTCCGGTGACGTGAAGTACCACTTGGGCACCAAGGGTTCGTTCACCTCGCCGGCAGGCAACACCACCGGAGTCTACGTCGCGGCCAACCCCAGCCACCTCGAGACCGTCGATCCGGTCCTCGAAGGCATCGTGCGCGCCAAGCAGGATCTCGTCGACCAGGGCGAGTCCGGCTTCACCGTGCTGCCCGTCCTCGTCCACGGCGATGCCGCATTCGCCGGACAGGGTGTGGTCACCGAGACGCTCAACCTCTCCGAGCTGCGCGGCTACCGCACCGGCGGAACGGTCCACGTCATCATCAACAACCAGGTCGGGTTCACCACTCCCCCCGCCTCGGCGCGTTCCTCGTTCTACTGCACGGACGTCGCCAAGTCGATCAACGCCCCGATCTTCCACGTCAACGGCGATGACCCCGAGGCCGTCGTCCGGGCGGCCCGCCTGGCCTTCGAATACCGCCAGGAATTCAACCGGGACGTCGTCATCGACCTCGTGTGCTACCGCCGTCGCGGCCACAACGAGGGCGACGATCCGTCGATGACCCAGCCGACGATGTACTCCCTCATCGAGAAGAAGGGTTCGGTGCGCAAGCTCTACACCGAATCCCTCGTCGGCAGGAAGTGCATCACCGACGAAGAGGCCGCCGAGGCGCTCAAGGACTACCAGTCCAAGCTGGAATCGGCCTTCGCCGAGACCAAGGAAGCCGAGACCGGCTCCTACGACGGAGAAGCGTTCAACGCTCCCTACGAGCCCAGCGACATCGAGACCTTCAACGATGCCGAGACGGCCATCAGTCCCGAGACTCTGCAGCGAATCGGCGAGGCCTTCACCGAGATCCCCGAGGGCTTCACGGTTCACAAGAAGCTGCGGGCGCTGCTCGAGAAGCGCAAGGAGATGTCGCTGTCGGGCGGAATCGATTGGGGCTTCGCCGAGCTGCTGGCCTTCGGATCGCTGCTCATGGACGGCGTGCCGGTGCGGCTGGCAGGCCAGGACTCCCGCCGTGGGACGTTCGTCCAGCGCCACTCGGTGCTCATCGACTCGGTCAACGGCAACGAATGGACGCCGCTGCAGAACCTCACCGAGGAGCAGGCTCGCTTCTGGGTCTACGACTCCCTGCTCAGCGAGTACGCCGCCGTCGGCTTCGAATACGGCTACTCCGTCGAACGCAAGGACGCCCTCGTGGCGTGGGAGGCTCAGTTCGGTGACTTCGCACAGGGTGCGCAGACCGTCATCGACGAGTTCATCTCCTCCTCCGAGCAGAAGTGGCAGCAGAACTCCGGTGTCGTCATGCTCCTGCCCCACGGCTATGAGGGACAGGGACCCGACCATTCCTCGGGTCGCATCGAGCGCTACCTCCAGCTGTGTGCGGAGAACAATATGACGGTGGCCTACCCGTCCTCGGGTGCCTCGTACTTCCACCTGCTTCGTCGCCACGCCTCGACGACGAACAAGCGTCCGCTCATCGTCTTCACCCCGAAGTCGATGCTGCGCCTCAAGGCAGCGGCGAACTCGCCGGAGGACTTCACCTCGGGCAAGTTCCAGGCCGTCATCGACGATACGGACGTCGACTCCTCGCAGGTCGAACGTGTCGTCCTCGTCTCCGGCAAGCTCTACTGGGATCTCAAAGCCAAGCGGGAGAAGGACAACGACACGAAGATGGCTCTCATCCGCCTCGAGCAGCTCTACCCGCTCGACGAAGCGGCCATCACCGCTGTGCTCGACCGCTTCCCGGCCGATGCCGAGATCGTCTGGGCCCAGGAAGAGCCGAAGAACCAGGGAGCATGGCCGTTCATGGCACTGCACCTGCCCGAGCTCCTCGGCGGCCGTGAGGTCAAGGTCATCTCCCGTGCCGCTTCTGCAGCCACCTCGACTGGGCTCAAGCACTTCCACGATGCTCAGCAGAAGGAACTCGTCGACCGGATCTTCAGCCGGTGAGCAGCGACGTCACCACAACCATCGCCGTGGTCGGAGGCCCTTTGGTCGCCGGCCACGGCGATGGCCGTGGCCTCGGGTGGGTCGGTCGGGTGACGGCGAGGACTCTGCCGAGTCTGCCTGAACTCAAGGTGTATCCCCTGGCCGTGCCGACCGAGGATTCCGCCGGGCTTCACGCGCGGACCATCGCCGAGGCGTCCCTGCGGTTCACCCGGGACGGGGACAACCGTCTGGTGCTGGCTCTGGGTTCCGGGGATCTCGATTCGGGGCGTTCGGTCGCCAGGGCCCGCCTCGATGTCGCCAACATCCTCGACGAGGCGTTGGCTAGGAAGGTCTCGACGTTCGTGTTGGGACCACCGCCCGAACACGACGGTGACCGCAACCGTCGCATCGCTGAGCTCAATGCCAGTTTCTCCGATGTGGCCAAACGGCGCGGCATCACCTATGTCGACACCTTCACGCCCCTCCTCGGCCATCCCGTGTGGCAGCGCGAGGTCGCGTCGTCACGGGACCATCTGCCGGCGCAGGAAGGATACGGTCTGCTGGCCTGGCTGGTTCTCCATCGCGGCTGGTTCAACTGGCTGGGCGTCCAGGACGTCCTCGGCGACAGTTGACCTGACTCTGGGTGCCCGACCGAAGTTCTCCGCGGTGCTCGGTCGAAGATAAGATCAGCGGTGACAGCCGCATCATCATGTCGAACCGATTCGGCAAGGTGGGTGACCTGGTCCGACTTTGCTCTGCTCGGGCGATCATGAGACAATTGAGCGTCTATCAAAGGAGGGCACAATGAGCAAGCGTGGCCGTAAGCGTCGCGATCGCCGCCGTAAGAAAGCAAACCACGGCAAGCGTCCAAACGCATGATTCGCTGATACGTTCGGTGAATGACGAAGGCGGGAAGAGATTCGAATCTCTTCCCGCCTTCGTTGTGTCCGTGGGCTCCCGGGCTGTTCCCGGGCGCCGGTCAGGAGTTCTGTTCGAGTGCGATCCGCTGCCGGATCTTCTCTCGCAGACCCATCGGGGCACGGTCGTGGCTGCACGAACGACGCACGAGCTCTTTGAGCAGCGCTTCGATCTCATACTCGTCATGACACGACGGGCACTGTTCGAGGTGGATCGAGATCTCGCGGATCTCCGTCGTCGTCAGTTCACCGTCGAGGTAGTGGTAGATGCGCATCAGAGACTCGGTCCTGACGCTTTCGCAGCATCCTTCGTCGCTCATTTCGCACCTCCCTCAGGACTCACGAAACCGCGCTCGGCGGCATAGTCGGCCAACATCTCCCGCAGCTGTCGACGACCGCGGTGCAGTCGGGACATCACTGTGCCGATCGGCGTCTCCATGATCTCGGCGATCTCCTTGTACGGCAGGCCCTCGACATCGGCATAGTAGACGACCATGCGGAAGTCTTCGGGCAGCGCCGAGAGCGCCTCCTTGACGTCGGAGTCCGGAAGGTGGTCGAGGGCTTCGAGTTCGGCGGAACGACCGCCGGATGACGAGTGGCTGTTCGCCTGTGCGATCTGCCAGTCCTCGATGTCCTCGCTGCCGTGCTCCTGCGGCTGGCGCTGCTTCTTGCGGTAGTTGTTGATAAAAGTGTTCGTCAGGATCCGGTACAGCCACGCCTTGAGGTTGGTTCCGGGCTTGTACTGATGAAAGGCGGCATACGCCTTCGCATAGGCTTCCTGGACGAGATCTTCGGCATCTGCCGGGTTGCGGGTCATACGCAGAGCAGCTGCGTAGAGCTGATTGACATATTCCAGAGCATCCCGTTCGAAACGCGCCGACCTCTCGGCGTCGGTTTCGGGGGCTTCTTTGACTGATTCGGTCATCGCAGTCAATGGTACGCCCGTTCTCTCCAGGACGGCAGTGGCGCTCATAGACTTCTCCTTCTGCCTGTCGACTTCGCGACGGGTGCACCCGTCGAATGGCTTCACGCCGTACAACATCGGACCGACGTCCCACTATTCCCACCTCAGCAGTTATGCTTGCCAGTGAGATGACCGCCACGTAGGAAGGACCACTGTGTCTCCCATTCGTCTTATCGCACGGCCCATGCTGGCCGCCGGCTACATCCTCAACGGCGTCGAACGACTGCGCAAGCCGGAGGCAGCGGCCGCATCGGTCGGCCCGCTCCTCAACCAGGCTCGCAAACAGGTCGACGTCCCCGTCGACGCAGTGACTCTCGCCCGAGCCACCGGTGTGGCACAGGTCGCTGCCGGTTCGATGCTCGCCATCGGACGCTTCCCGCGGCTGAGCGCATCGATCCTCGTCGGCACCTACCTGCTCGACACCGTCGGAGAGCGTCTGTCTGCCGACAAGACGACGTCGAAGGAGGAGAAGAAAACCCGCAACGAACGCACTCTTCTGCGCACCTCGATGCTCGGCGGTGCCCTGCTCGCCGCCGTCGACACTGCAGGACGCCCCGGCCTGTGGTGGCGGACTCAGCACGCGGCCGAAGACCTGTGGTCGAGCGTGGAAGACACCTCGAAGCAGGCTCTGAGCGCATTCGGAGTTGACTGACATCTCCACGCACACTCCCCCGGCGACCGGCGACTGGCAGCCGCCGGTCGCCGGTTCCGCCGTCTCTGCCACTGTGACCGTTCCCGGTTCCAAGTCCCTGACGAACCGCTATCTCATCCTTGCGGCCCTCGCCCGTTCCGGATCCGATCTCAGGGGATGGCTGCGCAGCCGCGACACCCTGCTCATGGTCGACGCCCTGCGTCGCCTCGGCGCCGTGATCGACGAAGACGGCGATGAGCTCCACATCGAGCCGATTCCCTTCTCGGGCGGACACGTACCCACAGACGCTGCTGGCCAGGACTCCGCACCGATCACCATCGACTGCGGTCTCGCCGGAACCGTGATGCGCTTCATCCCCCCACTTGCCGCGCTCACCGGCCGTGACGTCGTCCTCGACGGCGACGAACAGGCCCGAGTCCGGCCGATGTCGGTGACGATCGAGTCTCTGCGGGAGCTCGGTGCGTCGATCACCTCCGCCGCGGGCACATTGCCGATGACGATCCACGCCGACTCACAGCTGCGCGGCGGCCACCTCGGCATCGATGCCAGCGCCTCCAGCCAATTCGTCTCTGGTCTGCTGCTCGCCGCTCCCGTCATGCCTCTGGGTCTCGAACTCACCAACACCGCGGACACGGTGCCCAGCCGAACGCACGTCGATATGACGATCGAAGTCCTCCGCGACGCGGGCGTCGACATCAGCGAGCCCGAACCCGAGCGCTGGATCGTCGAGCCAGGACTTCCGCGCGGTCTCGACGTGCACGTCGAACCCGACCTGTCCAATGCCGCAGCCTTCGCGGCTGCGGCAGTGGCCACCGGCGGATCCGTGACTATCGCCGACTGGCCCGTGCACACGACGCAGGCAGGTGACGGCTTCCGCGAGATCGCCGAGGCGTTCGGAGCCACGGTGCGCCTCGATAGGGAAGGACTGCATGTGCAGGGTCCGGACCGGCTCACCGCTGTCGATCTCGACCTGTCGGCCGTCGGCGAGCTCACCCCAGTGGTCTCGGCTCTCGCTGCTATGGCAGAAGGAACGTCGCAGCTGCGCGGAATCGGGCATCTGCGTGGGCACGAGACCGACCGTCTGACGGCTCTGACCAGAGAGTACGGTGCCATCGGCGTCGATGTCGTCGAACACGCCGAGGCGCTGACGATCACCGGCACCACGCACCTGCGCCCGGCGCTGTGGCATACCTACCACGACCACCGCATGGTCATGGCCGGTGCCGTGCTCGCCCTGCGCAATGACGGAATGGTCATCGAGAACGCCGGCACTGTGGCCAAGACCCTGCCTGCCTTCACTCAGCTGTGGGAAGCCATGCTCACCCCCGGAGCCTGATATGGCGAAGATCTTTCGCGATGAGGACTACCGACCCCGGCCGAACCGACGCGGTTCACGACCGCGGACGAAGAACCGCCCCGACCACAAGGACGCCGTATCGGGTCTGGTCACCGCGGTCGATCGGGGCCGGTACCGGGTCATCCTCGCTGACGACGACGGGAACTTCCCGTCAAGTCCCCCGATTCGGAAGAAGGGGAAGCGGTCACGTGGGGCCACCTCGGTGACCGCGGTGCGCGCCTCGCACCTGCGCAAACAGGCAATCGTTCCCGGCGACGTCGTCCGCCTCGTCGGCGACACCTCCGGGACCGAGGGCACCCTGGCCAGGCTCGTGGAGATCACCGACCGGCAGACCCTGCTGCGCCGCAGCGCCGATGACACCGACCCGACCGAGCGTGTCCTCGTCGCCAACGTCGACGTCATGGGCATCGTCACGGCCACCGTGGACCCGGATCCCTCGTTCGGTCTCATCGATCGCGCACTCGTCGCGGCCTTCGATGCGGGGATCACTCCCCTGCTCATCGTGACGAAGACCGATCTGCGCCCGGCGACGGAGCTGAAGGAACGCTTCTCCGCGTCCGGGATCGACATCGTCGAATCCTCCATCGATCCCGACGCCGAACCGACCGATACGAGAGTCGCCGCGAACGATGCGACCCAGGACGAGGCCGTACCCCACGCCGAGGTGGCCGAACGTCTCCGCGGACGCATCAGCGTCCTCGTCGGCCATTCCGGAGTGGGCAAATCCACGTTGACCAACGTTCTCGTTCCCGCCGCCGACCGCGCGACGGGCCATGTCAATGACGTGACCGGACGCGGACGTCACACCTCGTCGTCGGCCGTGTGCCTGCCGTTGGAACGCGGCGGATGGCTCATCGACACCCCGGGGGTGCGCAGCTTCGGCCTGGCCCATGTGGACCGGGAGACCCTGCTCTCCGCGTTCCCCGAACTCGTTGAGGCCACGGCCGAATGCCCCCGCGGATGCACTCACCTCGCGGACTCTCCCGGCTGCCGACTCGATGAGTGGGTGGCCGACGGCAAGGCCGGACCGGGAGGAGTCTCACGGCTGGAGTCCCTGCGCCGGCTGCTGCCCTCGACTGGATAGGCTGGAGTCATGAACGACCTCGACCTGGCGATCGAACTCGCCGATCTCGCCGATGCCATCAGCCACCCGCGCTTCCGGGCACAGGACTTCGCCGTCGAAACCAAACCCGACCTCACCCCGGTCACCGAATGCGACCGTGCGGTGGAGAGGGCGATCATGGATCGACTCACAGAGGTTCGATCCGATGACAGCGTGCTCGGTGAGGAATTCGGTGCACACGGGCAGTCATCGCGACGGTGGATCATCGATCCCATCGACGGAACGAAGAACTTCGTGCGCGGAGTGCCCGTGTGGGCGACGCTGATCTCGCTCTACGACGGTGACCAGCCGCTGCTGGGAGTCGTCTCCGCTCCCGCACTCGGGCGCCGGTGGTGGGCGGAAGCAGGGCAGGGCGCCTACGCGACCGAACTCGGGTCCCCGGCCGAACGCATCGGTGTGTCATCGGTCGACTCTCTCGCCGATGCGTCCCTGTCGTATTCCTCGCTGTCGGGTTGGAAGGAACTCGGCATCCTCGATGAGTTCCTCGATCTCTGCGATTCGCTGTGGCGCACTCGCGGATACGGCGACTTCTACTCCTATATGCTGCTGGCCGAGGGTGCTGTCGACCTCGCCTGCGAACCCGAGCTCGCGCTCTACGATATGGGCGCGCTCGTACCCATCGTCCTCGAAGCGGGAGGCTCCTTCACGAACACGGCCGGACTTCCGGGGCCCTTCGGCGGCAATGCGCTGGCCAGCAATTCTCGCCTCCATGAAGCCGCACTCGATCGGCTGGGTCGGGTCGCTCCCGCGGAGGTCTCCTGATGCCGGACATCATGAGAGCCCCGTTGTGGCATGAGATGGCCGAATCCGCGGGGCTGACGAATCCGGATGGGTCGATC
The DNA here is from genome assembly GCF_051172395.1 of Brevibacterium sp. H602. Classification (NCBI taxonomy): domain Bacteria; kingdom Bacillati; phylum Actinomycetota; class Actinomycetes; order Micrococcales; family Brevibacteriaceae; genus Brevibacterium; species Brevibacterium sp. H602. The sequence continues at coordinate 249,820 of NZ_JBPIZD010000001.1, forward strand.
GGTGAGACGATCTACGGGCAGATGACGAAGTTCGCCGCCGAGGTCGGAGCCGTCAACCTCGGACAGGGTGCTCCGGGCACGGAGCCTCCGGACGAGCTGATCGCCGCGACGGAAGTGGCGATGCGGGCCGGTTTCAATCAATACGCCCCCGGTCAGGGTTACCCGCAGCTGCTCGATGCCGTGGCCGCTCAACGCGGACGCGACTTCGGACAGCACGTCGATCCGAACGAGGTGCTCTACACTGCGGGCGCCACCGAGGGCCTGACCGCCGCGATCCTCGCTCTGCTGCCGCGCGGCGGCTCCCTCGTCGCCTTCGAACCGTTCTACGACTCCTATCCCGCGGCGATCGCTGCCGCCGGCGGAACTCTGCACACAGTGCCGATCCTGCCCGATGGCCACGGCGATTTCGCCCCGGACTGGGAGGTTTTCGACCGAGTGATCGCCGAGGTCGATCCGGAGGTCATCCTCGTCAACACTCCGCACAATCCCACCGGGTTCATCTTCTCTGCCGCTGATCTCGGCCGGATCGGACGAGCCGCCGAGGAGGTCGATGCCTGGGTGCTCTCCGATGAGGTCTACGAGCAGCTCGTCCTCACGGATCTGGGGCATGTGCCTCCCGCCGTCGCCATCGAGGATTCTGCACGCGTCGTCACGGTCTCCTCGGCGGGCAAATCATGGAATACGACGGGATGGAAGATCGGCTGGGTCGTCGCCTCCCCCGAGGTTCGCCAGGCCATTCAGACCGTCAAGCAGTTTATGTCGTTCACGGCCGGCGGTCCGATGCAGATCGGAATGGCCGAGATGCTCGATGGCGATTCACAGTTCGTCGCCGAGAACCGAGGTTCGCTGCGGGCACGCGCCGAGGTTCTCGTTCCCGCCTGTCGCTCGGTCCCGGGTGCCGAGGTGTCCACTCCGCGCGCCGGCTATTTCACAGTGGTGGACTTCTCTGCACTGACGGATCTCGATGCCTTCGAGCTCAATGAGCTGCTGGCCAGAGAATTCTCCTTGGTCGGGATTCCCGTACCGGCCCTGTGCCGGCCTGGCAGTCCGGCGTACGAGGCCTATAGGTCTTCGATCCGCTATTCGTTCTGCAAGTCCGTTGCCGATGTCGATAAGGGCGCACAGCTGTTCATCGCACTCGGTGGGCATCTGCGGGAGCACCCGGATGCGCTGCGTCGGAGGAGCTGAGCTTCACCCGCTTTCGTGCTCGAAGCAGAATGCGTTCCTGATACACGGGACGGCACAGGAGTCGTCGCTCCGAGGGACAGGAGGCGTCGCGCCGAAAGACGCCAGAAGGGGCGAACCGCATGGGCGGTTCGCCCCTTCTGCATCGGACAGCGACGCTGACCGTTGAATCTGGCTCCGTCTCGGCGCACGCGCCGATCAGCACCTCAGCTCAGTTCAGGACATGTCAGGCCTTGACGAGCTCGAGTTCGAGTTCGATCTTGATCTTGTCGGAGACGAGAAGCTCTCCTCCGCCGAGGACGGCTTCGAAGGACATTCCGAAGTCCTTGCGGTTGACCGTGGCGGTGGCCGAGAGGCCGGCGACCTGGTTGCCGTTCGGGTCGGTGGCGACTCCGGCGAATTCGGTGGCGAAGGCGACTTCCTTGGTCACGCCGCGCATCGTCAGCTCACCGACGGTCTCGAACTCGTCGGCGCCGTCGGCCTTGATCGCGGTCGACTTGAAGCTCAGCTTCGGGTCTTCCTCGGCGAGGAAGAAATCGCCGCTCTTGAGGTGACCGTCGCGCTGCTCGTTGCGGGTGTTGATCGAGTTCGCTGAGGCCTCGGCGGATACGGCGCTGTCTTCGAGGGTCTCACCGACGTTCACGTTGCCGGCGATCTCTTCGAAGTGGCCGCGGACCTTCGAGACGCCCGCGTGGCGAGCGGTGAAGGTGAACTCCGAGTGGATGGGGTCGATGTTCCAGGTTCCGGCGGTGAGTCCCTGAGGCAGAGCAGTCATGATTTCTCCTTTTGGTTGAAATTTGAAGTACAAGATTCACTATAGTTCAAATTTCAACCACATGCAACCCCTGCAGATGAACGGCAAGTAACCATGTGGCGGAGGTCACCTGTATTCGGTTTGGCCGCCAGGTGACCCCTCGTGTAAAGTTAAGAACACGCCGCGGGGTGGAGCAGTTCGGTAGCTCGCCGGGCTCATAACCCGGAGGTCGGGGGTTCAAATCCCTCCCCCGCCACGATAGCGGCAGAACCCCCAGTCAGTTCTCTGACTGGGGGTTCTTCTCATTCACACCATCTTCGCGGCACGGAGTGATTTGATGGTGGCGGTGATCGGTGGATGGCCGTTAGGCGTAGGCAGCTCTACGCCGATGCCCAACGTAGCCCCTTACCGCCAGCGCCAGAGACGGACCCCAGAGCCAGCACGGAAATGCGACGGCGACGATGAGCAGTTCGTCGATCCCTTCCGTCGCTCCGTGGATGATGAGCGGCGCTGCGGCGAAGGAGAGCATTGCGGCCACGCTGATCCCGGGGACCGCCGCGGCCGCCACAGGAACCGGACGTCCGGCCAGACGAGGCACCCAACGGGGAAACGTCTCGCCCCACGGCCGAATGAGTCCGAGAGTGAGAACGAATCCCAACCAACCGCCGCTGGAGATCAGCAGGCCCTGTAGACGAGTCGCAGGATCGGCGGCAGCCTCGCCTCCCAGGATCGGCCACGGACTGAGCCAGGTCAGCCGCGCGAGGGCGTAGGGCAAACACGCAAGTGCCGCAATGACGGTGAAGAGTCTGCGATGGCGAGTGATCCAGACATCCACCCGAAGAGCAGGCCCCACGCTCCGGCAGGCGATCACTGCAATCCCCAGCCAGAGTCCACCGACGATCAGGAACAGCAGGCTTGAGAGCAGAGTCGGGGCGTATCGAAGAGCGCCGGCGCCGAGACGATCCACCACTGACGTGATCAACTCATGCCCGAGGAGGAGAACCAGGACGACGACGATCGCGAACGGCACCCCCACGGGCCACCGCAATGACCGATGCGTCCACACCGTTCGAGCCACGATCAGGATCGCAGCGATCGGCAGAACAACCGCGACGAGGTAGCCGACCGTCGACAACGCCGCCATGCTTCCGTACCCCACGCCGAGGCCGAGGGCCGAGAACGCACCCAGCGAGAGCGTCACCGATTCGATCGGGCCGGTGCCCGCAGGCGATCGCAGCGCCCTGACGGCCGACCACCGCCCCGAGATCAGCAGACCCACGCCGCACAGAGCGGAAAGACCTGCTGCCACGAAGAGGAGAATCGTGCCTGGTGTCTGGCCGAGCAGGCCGATCAGCAACGGGTCCTCCGGTCCCCGACCGAACGGAGACGCTGACGGATCGCTCAGCCAGACGGCAGCGAGAACCGCTGTGAGTGCCGAAACGGCCGTTGCGAGGGTGAGGAGGATATGCCTGGTGCGTGAATCACTGTCCATGACCTGAGCGTGTCAGGTCCGGCATCGAACACGATTCCCCTCAGACGGTGAACGGTCTCCCCCATGTGTGGGTTCGACGAGCACAGCAGAGCGCCCTCGCGAATCATCGCGAGGGCGCTCTGTCCGGACTCGGCGATCGGGATGTGACCGATCGGCGTGGACTCAGTTGCCCGAGTCGCCGCCTTCGTCAGCCGGCTCCGAGGCGGGCGCGGACGAATCCTGGCCCGCCGCGTCCTCTGCCAGCGACGGGTCAGCCGCGACGGCATCCTCAAGCGCCTTCTTCAGGCGGTCCTGGGCCTTTCCGTACTCCGCGAAATCGCCGTCCTTCAGCGCGGCATCGGAGTCCTCCATGGCCTTCTTCGCCTCTTGGAGAGCGTCGTTGAGAGCCTTGTCCGGCGAGCCGGACTTCGAATCCGCGTCCTCTCCGCCGGTGGTCGATCCCGACTCGCCATCTCCGCTGTCCTCGGTTCCGGCGTCACCGGCCGAGGCTCCGGAATCTCCGCCGAACACCTGGTCGAGCGCCTCGTCGAGGGTCGGAGCGAACCCGATGTCCTCACCGAACGCCACGAGCACGTGCTGCAGCAGCGGATAGGAGGTCTCACCGGCGGAGCGGACATAGACCGGCTGGACGTAGAGCAGACCCCCGCCGATCGGCAGAGTCAGCAGGTTGCCGTTCTCGACTTCGGACTCACCCTGACGCAGCAGGTTCAGACTGCGCTGCACATCGGGCGCGGTGTTGAAGTTGTTCTGAGCCTGACCAGGTCCGGGCACAGTGGTGTTGCGCGGAAGCTGCAACAGGCGCAGCTTGCCGTAGCCCTCGGCTGTCTCGCCCTTCTTGTTGCCGGCATCGGCATCGGCGGAGAGGAACCCGGTGAGGTTGTTGCGCGACTGCCCCTCGGACGATCGAGCCGGGATATACGAGCTCGTCAGCGAGAACGACGGCGACTGCTGGCCCGGCATCTGCAGGGTCATGTAGAACGGCGGCTGCGTCAGCCCGCTGCTCGCCTTCGTCGTCGGATCGGTCGGCAGAGTCCAGAAGTCCTGACCGGAGTAGAACTCACTGGCGGAGGTGACATGGTACTTCGTGAGCAGGTCGCGCTGGACCTTGAACATGTCTTCCGGGTACCGGACGTGGCTCATCAGATCACCGGACATCTCCGAGGACGACTTGATCAGTCCGGGGAACACCTTCATCCAGGTCTTCAGGACCGGATCGTCCTTGTCCCACTGGTACATGTCGACGGAACCGTCGTAGGCATCGACAGTGATCTTCACCGAGTTCCTGATGTAGTTGACTTCATCGTCCGGCAGAGTCGCCACCGAGTTCGGAGCCGACGCCGTGGTCGAATCCTCAGTGGCCTGCTGGAGCGGCTGAGGTGTCGAATACGGGTAGTCCTCGGCGGTGGTGTAGCCGTCGAGGATCCACTTGATCTTCCCGTCCACGACTGCCGGGTACGGATCGCCGTCGACCTTGAGGAAGGGAGCGAGCTTCTCCACACGCTCACGCGGGTGACGATCGTAGAGGATCTGGGACTCCTCGTTGAGCGCGTCCGAGAGAAGGATCTGCTCGTCCTGGAACTTCAGGGCGTAGGCAAGACGATTGAACACATTGCCCACCGACGGTCCGCCGTCACCGGAGAACGTGCTGTTGACCTGACCGGAGCCGCTTTTCTCATCGGAGGGGTAGTCGAGCTCACGCGGAGTCGCACCCTTCGGGGCGCCGACGATCGAATAGTCCGGAGAGGACTCTCCGAAGTACACACGCGGCTCGTATTCGGGGAACTCGCCCTTCGGCGGAATATCCGACTCCATGAACAGCGGTTCGCCGTCCGGGTTGCGCTGGTTGCCGTTGGCTGCGACCACACCGAATCCGTGAGTGTAGACGATCGCCCGGTTGAACCAGCTCTGGTTGTTCACCGAGCTCGGGGCGAGTTCGCGCACCGAGATGACGGTGTCGCGCATGTCCCCGTCGATGTTGTAGCGGTCGACGTCGAGCTTCTGCGGGAACGAATAATACGGTCGCACCTGCTGCAGCTGCCGGAAGGTATCCGAAACGAGGTTCGGATCCAGCAGACGGATCGACGCCGCGGTCTCTGCGTCCTTGCGCAGGTCACCCTTCTTGCCGGTGGTGCTCGGCGAGTAGGGAGTCACCTCGATGTCATCGAAGTCGAACGCATCGCGTGTGGCATCGATGTTGTGCTGGATGTAATCGGATTCCTTGCTCTGCTGCGACGGATTGACCTGGAACTGCTGGAGCAGCGCCGGGTACGCGATGATCGAAACTCCGCCGAGCACGATGAGGGTGAGCGTGGCGATGATCGAGATCCGCCAATTGCCCTTCCACGCGGTGTAGACGAACAGCAGTGCGACCAGGACGGCGGCGATGGCGACGATCGCCATGGCCGGCAGCGCGGCATGATCGTCGACGTAGGTGACGCCGGGGACGATCCCGCCGGCAGCGGTCATCCGGTCGTAGCGGGAGAGCCACAGCCGACCGGCCTGAACGATGACGAGAACCGCCACGGTGATGCCCAGCTGCCACTGGGCGGCCTTCGTCAGGATGACGCCCTTCTGCTCCCCGGGACGGATTCCGCCGAAGAGGTAATGGGCGACGAGGGCGGCGATGAGCGCCAAGAGCAGCGCCATGCCCAGCTGATTGCCGATGAGGCGCAGACCGGGCAGGACGAAGACGAAGAACGATTTGTCGAGACCGAACTGAGGGTCCTTCGAGCCGAAGGACGTCGAGTTGATCCATTCGAGGATCGTGTTCCAGTGCGCCGAGGCGGTGATGCCGGCGAGGACACCCATGACCGCGGGAATCGCGATCGTCGCGACCCGCCGCAGAGGCTCGATGGCCTCACGATAGCGGTCGAGGTTCTCCTGTCGCGGGGTCGTCGGCGCGTAGACCGGACGATGGCGGTAGGCCAGATGAAGACTCAGCCAGACCGGGACGGCCATGAGGATGAAGCCACCGAGGAATGTCAGCCCGCGGGTGAGCCACATGGTCCGGAAGACGTTCGCTGCGTCGATCTGGCGGAACCACAGCACCTCGGTGTAGACCTGGGTGAAGGCGATGAAGGCGATCAGCAGGATCGCCACAGACACGAGGGTGAGCAGCAGCGGCGAACGTCTTGGCCGATTCGCCGGCATGCGTGCGGAGGTGGGTGAGGACGAGGTGCTCACTACTGCCCTTTCTCATTGTTGTCGGCACCATCGGCGGGACATTTCGGCAGATCCGAAGTGTTGCCGGCGGCGTACTGCTCCACGGTGTTCTGCGCGTCATCGAGCGTGTCGATGCGCGCCACCGTGATCTTGGATTGGTCTGCGGCGGCCATGACCTCCGCGCAGTTATCGGCGGGCGAGAGGAACAGCGTCGCTCCCTTCTCGGTGGCGGCGGCCACCTTCTGGCGAGCACCGCCGATCGGGCCGACCGTTCCGTCAGGGGTGATCTCCCCCGTGCCCGCCACATGCTTGCCTCCTGTCATCGCACCGGGAGTGAGCTCATCGATGATGGCCAGCGCGAACATCGTCCCCGCTGAGGGACCGCCGACGCCGTCGACGTTGAACTTCACGTCGACGGGGAACTCGAAGTCCTGCTTCATCGTGATGCCGATCGCCTTGCGGTCGTCGACCTTCGCGGGAGTCAGGGTGATCGTCTTCGATTTACCGTCGCGTTCGATGCCGAGCTCGACGGAGTCCGACTCCTGCACGGTGCTGCTCATGACCTGCGCGGCCTCGGGATCGGAATCGAGCTTCTTGCCGTTGACCGACATGAGTCGGTCTCCCTTGCGCAGTTTGCCCTGTGCCGGAGCATCGGCGACGACGTCATCGACCGACAGATGCACGGAATACGACTTGTCCATCTGGCCCATAGCGGCGGCGATGGCGACATCCTGGCTCGAGGACATCTCGACCGCATTCGATTCGGTCACATCCTCGCGAGTGGTGTCCAGCGGGTAGTACGCCTCTGTGGGGACGACGGTCTGTTCGCCGTTGATGAGTGCGCCGAGTGCCTGAGAGGCGAAGATGTCACGGCCGGGTCCGCCGCTGACGGCGACGGTGAGCATGTCGATGCGTCCTGCGGTCGGATAGGTCTTGGCTCCGGAGACGCTGATCATGGGGTCGCCCTGGTATTCGCCGAGGGTGTTGAAAACCGGTCCCGGCAGCTGAAGCATGTACGGAACCGGCAGAAGCACGGCCAGCGCGATGAAGACGTAGGTGAGGACGCCCGAGGTTGTGGCCAGACGTGGAGTCCGTCGTCGTTTGGTGCCGCGTGTCGATGCCGGTGACGCCGGCACGGCCCGAGGGGCGTTCTCTGTCATGTAATCCTTTCGCTGCACCGCCCCACCAGTCTAGTTGAAACCTCAGCGTCCGTTTCACAGACTCCTTTCGCCCGGTGCGAACATCCTGCGAAACCTCCAGGAATTGGGAAGCTTCGCACATTCGGAACCGTTAACGTTGATGTCAAACCGATTCTTGGGGGCTGTAGAACAATGACCGATGACAACAACAACGAGCAGAATCCGTTCGAGCAGATCTTCGGAATGCTCTTCGGTGCCAATGGTCCCGGATCCGGTCAGGGAGATGACAAGAACAGTTCGGGCATGCCGCAGGGCTTCTCGATCGATCCGGCGATGATGTCCACGATCATGAGTCAGATGCAGGGGCTCTTCGGGCAGGGTGCCGATTCGCAGGCCCAGGCAGTGTCGATCGCTCAGAAGGCCGTTCCGACTCCCGACCCCGCAGTGTCCGAGGACGCCGAGCGGGCGACGACCGATGCGTTCCGTCTGGCCGAGCTCTGGCTCGCCGAGGCCACCGACTTCTCCGTCGCCAACCGATCCGCCCGTCCGCTGCGTCGAGCCGACTGGGTCAAGGAGACGATGCCCGGCTGGCAGAAGTTCGTGCTGCCTATCAAGGAGAACATGTCCTCGGCCCTGACGGACACGCTCGAGTCCCAGGTCCCGGCCGAGATGAAGGGCATCCTCGCGGGTGCATCGTCGATGTTCGGATCGATGAGCGATTCGATGTTCGCCATGCAGATCGGACAGGCCGTCGGCGCGCTGTCCGAAAGCGTCCTCACCGGCACCGAGGTGGGACTGCCGCTGCTGCCCCATGACACAGCCGTGGTCATCGAGAAGAACGTCGAGACGTTCGCTTCCGAAATCGACGTCGACGTCTCCGAGGTCCGCATCTACCTCGCGGCTCAGGAGCTCGCCCACCTCGCACTGTTCGAACGCGCCCCGTGGCTGAGCGCTCAGGTCGAGACCGCTCTGACCCGTTATGCGCAGGGGCTGAAGGTCGACACCTCGCAGATCGAGGACATGGCGTCGAACATCGATCCTTCCAACATCTCCGACCTCAGCGACAACATCCGCCAGGGGCTGTTCAACCCGCCGACGACCGACGACCAGAAGAAGGCGCTGACGTCTTTGGAGAATCTCCTCGCCGTCATCGCCGGGTGGGTGGACGTCGTCGTCTATGAGGCCTGCAAGCATCTGCCCGGTCGCGATCAGGTCCGCGAAGCGCTGCGCCGTCGGCGGGCAACCGCGGGACCGGCGGAGAAGACCTTCTCAACCCTTGTGGGCCTCGAGTTCAACCCCCGTCGCCTCCGCGATGCCGCCGCGCTCTTCGCGTACCTCGAGACGCAGGGCGGCGCCGAAGCCCGTGATCGCGTGTTCTCTCATCCGGACCTGTTGCCGACCACGCAGGATCTGGACGACCCGCTGGGCTATTCCGAGCGACGTCAGGCCGAATGGACCAACGAATCGAGCATCGATGAGGCCCTGTCCCGCATCCTCGCCGAGGGACTCGAGGGAGCCGGCGGCAGCGATGCGAAAACGGAGTCCGAAGAGACGGATCAAAACGACTCTGCGCCGACCGATGACAGCAGCCCCGACGACGACAGCTCCGACGATCGCTGAATGATCGATCTCGATACTGCCCGGCAGGAAGTCGAGCGCGGACCGCGGAACTCATTCTCCGCGTCCTTCGCGGCGCTCTTCGACCGGCAGGGTGCCGATGCCCTGCACCGCTCCGGCGGTGAGCACCACCTCACAGCCAGCTGTCTGGTCATCGATCCGGTCACCGAGGCGGTTCTGCTCAACCACCACCGGAAGGCCGGGCTGTGGGGTCAGTTCGGAGGGCACCTCGAATCTGTCGACACCTCGCTGCACGATGCCGCTCGCCGAGAGGCCGAAGAGGAAAGCGGTCTGCGCCCGCTCGCGCGAGTCACTGCCGATCCCATCGACGTGCATGTGCATGACCTCGCGGCCGCGTTCGGGACCTGTACCCGACACTTCGACGTCGTTTTCGCAGCCCAGGCTTCGACCGACGATTCGCCGAATGTGTCGGAGGAGTCCTTCGACGTCGCCTGGTTCACTCTGGACCGACTGCCCGCTGACCTCATGCCCGACCTGCCGGACCGGCTGCCGGGCCTCTTCCGCTCCGCTGTGTCAGCGCTCAGCTCCCACGCCTGAAACGCTCCCCGTCACTGAATCCTTCGAGATAGATCTTTGCGTCGGTCTGTCGCGGATGGCGATCGGCCAATGCATGGAATTCCTTCGAGTGGGGACCGATCTGGAGATGGACGAGTTCATGGACGACGACCGTCTCCAGCACCCAGCGCGGCACGGCCTGCAGGCGATGGGAGACGCGGATGTCACCCGTCGACGTCGTCGTTGACGCCCATCTGCTGACATTCTGATTCGTCACCCAGCGGATCGACGTCGGTCGCAGCCTGCCGCCGAAGAAACGACGGCTCATCTCATCCGCCAGCTCGGCGAGGTCGGCATCCGACGAATGATCACGGGCGGAGAGGCGGTTGAACAGATCCGTCAGCGAACGGATGTTGCGCTCCACGCTGTAGCGCTCAGGAGTGCGCAGCACGTAGGTCTCGACCTCTTTCGAGACGGCGACGGTCTTCTTCCGCCGTGCCGATCGGCGCACTTCGATCTCACCCCGGGCGATCGCCCGCAGCACCTCTTCTTCACTCCACCGCTGTGCTCTGCTCACCGGACCATCATAGGAAACCGCACTGACACGGTGACAGTGCCACTGGCACCGTGGCGGCGTCTCTGCAGCGGTTCTGAAGACGAACAGCCTTCGGAGTTTGTGAGTTTCCTGAGTCTGCCGAAAAGTTGGGGTCGAATCCCCCGTCCACAGCCACCTCGGTGATCGCAGTCCCCGCAGAACGGGAGCTGATCCGACCCGGGAGCGTGTTTATCAACAGTCATATCGACACTCAAGGCGCCTTTCCTCCACAGACTCCACGGCGATTCCCACAGGTTATCCACAGGCTGTTGACGTGTCTGTGCATGACGGTGCATTGACGCGGAGGCTTTTGCGGAATAAGTTCTATGCTTGACCCCGGAAAACCCGAGGATGCGTGCGGAAGGGGAAGCCGCACGAGTCCTCGCGAGCGCCTGGGGCACTATGCGGCTGAGGGCATGTCGGGACGCGTTCCCGGCCTGTCCTCAGCCGTTTTTCCACAGGGTTGTCCACAACTTCTCTCCCGACGTGGCCATTCCGTCTCTCGTTCACTACTGTGGAAGTCTCCAGGATGGCGAGGCGAAGGGGCCCGAGATGTTCAGAATCTTTCCGAGTGTTCCCATCACATGGCGTTCGTCCTCGTGCATCCAGTTCGGCGCAGATGATCCTGTGCTCATCGACGGCCTGCTGCCCGGTGACGCCAGTCTCATCGAAGATCTCCGTCTCGGCATCGGCTCGGCTCAGTTCTATGCACGCGCTCAGGAACTCGGGGTCGACCTCAGCAGGGCGAGTTCCCTCATCACCCTCCTCGGGGAGGCGGGTGTCCTCATTCCGGCCGATACGGACGGCGGCACCGTGCCGAAAGGGTCCCCGGTCTTCGCCTCGGCGCGCACATTCAATCTGTCGCCGGATCGGGTCTCTCAGGTCCTCGGGCCCCGGCCTGTACTGGTCACGGGTCCTTTGCGCTCCCATGTCGAAGGGCAGCTGGCGGCTCTCGGATTCGCCGTCGCCGCGGCTCGCCGTGTCGAGGAGCTCGATCTCATGGCTTCACCGGTAGTGGTCACGAGTTCTCACCTGGTTCCGGATCTCAATTCCGCCATGTGGCTCAGTGATCGCGAAGTCGATCACTGTCAGGTCGTCCTCGGTGAGCAGTCTGTGGAGATCACGGGACTCATCCGGCCCGGTTCGACACCGTGCTCTGTGTGTTCCTGCCTGCACCGGAAGGACAGCGATGCCGGTTGGCTCGATCAGCATCCGCGTCTGCGTGCCCTGCCGGAGCGTGAGAGCCTGTGTGATCCCGCCGCACGCATCCTCGGCTCGGCGCATGTTGTTCAGATGCTTCGTCAGGCGCTGCTGCGCCCCGAAACACCACCGATGCGACGCGTGGTCACTTTGGATGCCGGCGAGGTCACGGATAGTGGAATGACGTTCCACGATCGCTGCCAGTGTCGCACGCCGGTCCCGGATTTCGGGTCAGTCGCCGAGCAGACCCAGTAGGTGAGTTCCGTAGAGTTCGAGCTTCGTCGCACCGATGCCGGGGACCCGAGCAAGTTCGTCGAGGGTGCGGGGACGGACCTCCGCGATGACAGACAGCGAGGTGTCCGTGAGCACGAGGTACGGCGGCAGTCCCTGCTCCATCCCGGTGCGCACCCGCCAGCGGCGCAGACGGTCCAGCAGCTCGAGATCGATGTCGGCGGGACAGTCCGAACATCGTCCGACTGCGCGGTCGATGTGCGAGACCAATGGCCTCCCGCAGCCACGGCAGCGGTTGAGTGACGCGGAGTTCGACGCTGTGCGGCCATCTCCTATCGTCGGCCCGGACTGACCGAGCTCTGCGAGGAAGCGTGACGACCTCCGCGGTTTCTGTTTGGAGTCGAACCGCGCCAGCGACCAGCTCATCCGCAGGTCTGTGCCTGCACGCGTCAGCGCCACATAGAACAGGCGGCGTTCCTCGGCGATGGCTCGGGGCGTCTGGGCGTAGCTGATGGGCAGCAGACCTTCGCTGAGACCCACCAGGTGCACGCTGTCCCATTCGAGGCCCTTCGCCGCGTGGAAGGACGCCAAAGTGACTCCTTCGATGTCCGGGGCGAACTGGTGCTCGGCACGATCCGACAGGTCGCTGAGGAAGACCTCCATCGGCACGGGGAGCTCCTGACCGTGCTGGTGCTCCTCGGCGAGGTCGACGAGGGCTTTGAGCGATTCCCAACGCTGTCTGCCTGCTCCGGCGGCGGGCGGCTCGCGAGTGAAGCCGAGAGAACCGAGAACCTCAGTCACGGCTTCGGGCAGACGCTGTCCGCTCGAGGTCGCGCGTGCGGCTTTGAGCATGAGAACGGCCTCTTTGACCTCTTTGCGTGCGAAGAAGCGCTCTCCGCCGCGCAGCACATAGGGAATCCCGGCTGCGGCCAGCGCCTGTTCGTAGGAGGGACTCTGTCCGTTCGTGCGGAAGAGGACTGCGATGTTGCGCGGACGACGTCCGGCCTGGATCTCTGCCGAGATGGCCTGGACGACCCCGGTGGCCTCGGCCTCGTCGGTCGGATACTCCACCATGCGCGGCGCCCGGCCCATCGGGTTGTCGGTCCGCAGAGTCAGCGCGGTCCGAGAGGTGTGTCGCAGCAGATTGTTCGCCGTGGACACGATGGCCTGGGACGAACGGTAGTTGCGCACCAGGCGGATCGTTCTGGCCTCGGGCATCGACGTGCTGAGCGAACCGAGCAGGCTCGCATCGGCTCCCGCGAAGGTGTAGATGGTCTGAGCGGGATCACCGACGACGCAGAGATTGTCACGGGCGCCCAGCCACCGGGAGAGAACATCGTATTGGAGCGGCGAGACGTCTTGGAACTCGTCGACGACGAAATGCCTGTACTGTTCGCGGATCTCGGCCGCGATCGCCGGATACTCGGCGAGAACCCCCGAGAGTACGAGGAGCACATCATCGAAATCGAGCAGCCGTCCTCGTGTCTTCGCCTCCCCGTAGGCTTCGAAGATCCGCACCATGTCGTCGACGCTCAGCTGTCCGGGGAGGTCCCTGGCGGCGGCCTTCGTCGCATAGTCGTCGACGCCGAGCAGGGACGAAGCCGCGAACTCGATCTCCGACGCGACGTCTCTGGTCAGCTCCCGGCTGGTCTCCAGCCCGAGACTCTGCATGACCGAGCCGATGATGCCCGCCTTGTTCTCGATGATCCGCGGAAAATCTCCCTCGGCGAATCGGTCCCAGAAGAACCGCAGCTGGCGCAGCGCCGCGGAGTGGAACGTGCGCGCCTGAACCGCAGGAACTCCGAGACCGCGCAATCGTGAACGCATCTCCCCCGCTGCTTTCGCTGTGAACGTCAGAGCGAGGACATGGTTGGCCGGGAACACCTCGGAGGCGATTCCATAGGCGATCCGGTGCGTCATGGCGCGGGTCTTGCCTGTGCCCGCACCGGCGAGGACGATCACCGGAGAGTCGAAGTGGGTGGCGACAGCACGCTGTTCATCGTCCAGGGCCTCGAGCAGGGCCGTGGCCGAAGCGTTCATGCGTTGTCCAACCAGCTGTGCAGGAGCTGACCGGCGATGGAGATCGTCGACGGGGCGCGCACCTCACTACTGGCAATGGCGTCCTTCAGATCCTCCCGGGTGAACCAGCGCAGGGAGGCGATCTCCGCTTCGTCAGCGGCGAAGTCGCGGCTGGGAGCGACTGCCGAGAAGCCGAGCATGAGTGAGCAGGGAAACGGCCACGGCTGGGAGCCCAGATACCGCGGTTCGGTGACTTCGAGGTGAGCTTCTTCCCAGATCTCGCGAATCACGGCGTGTTCGAGCGTCTCCCCCGGTTCGACGAATCCGGCCAAGAGCGAATACCGATCGGACTCCCACGCGGCGTTGTTGCCCAACAGGACACGCTCGACACCGTCCTCATCGGTGTTGACGATGACGACGATGACGGCAGGATCGGTGCGGGGAAAGTGTTCGCTTCCGGTCTCCGGGTCGCGGCGGACCCATCCGCCCAGGACGGGAGTGGTCGGGGTACCGGTGCGCGGTGAGAATCGGTGAGCGCGATGCCAGTTTCCCAAGCCGACGATCTCACAGGCCAGGGAGACCTGCACATCGTCGAGAGCCTCGGCGAGGTGACGCAGGGGCAGCCAGACAGGTTCGGAACTGTCGATGCCCTCGCCCGGCGCGGTGAGCTGGTCGGAGGCGTCCCGGGCGCGTGAAGCGTCCAGTCGGGCATCGATGTGGCTGCGACCGTCGTCGTCCAGGGACACTCCGATATAACGGGTGCCCTGCGGATCACGACCGAGGTAGACCTCCGTCTGTCTTTCCGGAACCTGTTCGCGGTCTGTCAGGAACAGTCCGCCGCCGGCGACGAGCAGCGTCCCGCGATGTTCGAAGACGGCTCGGGCCCCTGAGGCCCAGATCTCGCTGAGGTCTCCGTCCTGGCCCCGAGTCAGATGGTCCCGATCGATTCCGTGTCGGGCGAGACTGATCGGCTGCACTGGAGGCAATGGCTTCATGCCCTCCACGATATCTCAGCGTCCTGACACAACGACCCTGACCGTGCCTGCCCGATCGGAACCGAAAGTCGCCTCAGCAGACACGCTCGACGGCGAGTCCCGTGTCTCAGCCGAACCCAGACGGTAGATTGGGGAAGGTGGATACCAAGGCGCTCAAGTTGACTGCGATCGCGGCGACGATGCTCGACGGCTTCGTCCCGACCTCATGGACTCCCCTGCCGCCGTTGGATGCCGGAGTCAGAGTCCTGCTCGACGATGACGATCAGCAGCTCGTCGCAACGGCTCAGACCCAACTCGATCGGACCGCGGACATCGGCTCGTCTGCTGAGGCCGGACGCATCTACGAGTCCATGTATCCGCATGCGGACTTCGTCTGGCCGCGCCTGCGGGCCATCACCGAGGTGGACGCCGACTACTTCGACACCACGTCTCCGACGACGGTGACGCTGGCCGATCCGCTGCCGGGTGCACCCCTGGGAGATGTGCCCATCGCCGACACCTCGCGGGCGAGTTCCTTGGCGCAGGCTCTGGCGACTCTGCATTCGGCAGCGCCCGAGCCCGTCTCCGATGCGGGCTTCCCGGTGGAGGATCCTTCGCGATCGCAGTTCCTCATCCTCGAACGTCTCGATCAGGCGGCGAGCACCGGTCGAGTGCCGTCGTCTCTGCTGCAGCACTGGGAAGAGGAATTCGAGAAGGTCGCGCTCTGGCACTTCCTCGCCACACCCATCCACGGCTCTCTCGATGAGACGAGCGTCTATACCGATCAGGAGCGAGTGCTGGCACTCGCGGAGATCGGACGTCTGCGCGTCGCCGATCCGGCCATCGATCTGGCAGCGGCTTCTGCGCTGATCGATCCTGCCGCCCTGCCGACCTTCTACGAGGAATACCGCAACTCCCGGCCCCGCGCGGATGAGCACGTCATCGCCCGTGCCGAGCTGTTGGCCGAATTCGCAGTGCTCGACTGGCTGCTCGAAGCCGTCGACTCCGGGGATGAGACGGCGATCGAGGATGCCGCCGAGCTCCTCCGTTCATTCAATGAGGTCCTCTTCGGCAGCACAGCCGATGACACTGCACCCGCTCAGGGGCCGACCGCGGATTCCGCTGCCGGTTCTGCCGGTGATGCGGTCTCTGGCAAAGCCGCCTCTCGTGATGCGCAGAGCTCTCGCGGTGCACAGCCAGCGACGGCAGCGGCAGGAACCGACTCCCCCGACGTCGAAGCCGCGATCACAGAGACCGCAGCCGCCGATGTGTTCATTCCCGGAGCTCAACCAGCGGCAACAGGCTCAGATGACGATTCAGAGTTCGACTCCGAGCCGGGATCGCAGGTGCGGACCGAACCGACTCGGGACTCCGACGAAGGTGATAACGGGGAAGAGACCGGCCGGATCCGCTGATCTCAGCCGGAATCCGCTGTACTCGGCCGAAGTCCCGGCTCCACTGAACTCAGCCGAGATCGTTGGCTTCCAGCCATGCGACGACGTCGTCCTCGTCAGGAAGATCCGTGAACTGCACGATCTCATCGCTGCCGACGAAGTAGAACGTCCCGGTCACCTCGGTGATCTCCGGATGCACGCGCAGAATCGCGAACCGGTAGAGCGCCAGCTGCCATTTCATCACTTCGAGCACTGCGGCATCGGGCTTCTTCGACGTCTTCCAATCCACGACTTCGGCATGATCCCCGGTGATGAAGACGGCATCGATCTTCCCCGGCACCCGGAATCTGCCGAGGACGAGTTCGAAGGACATCTCCACATGGTCGGCTCGACGCGTCGCGAACTCGGAGGCTGAGAACGTCGCCTGCAGACGTTCGATCGTCTCGGCGTCGATCGGTCGCACCGATTCGTCTTCGCCGATGTCGATGCTCGACTGACCGAAATGCTGTTCCACCCAGGAATGGAAGGTCGTTCCGATCTCGGCCGCTCGGCTCGGCGGAGTCGGGATCGGGCGGAGGGTCTGCGTACGGAATCCCTGAGGGTCCCGTCGCCAAGCGACCAGGGCCGTCGCCGACAGGCGATCGGGCATCGCCGCCGCGGACATGGATTCTGGGCGGGCGCCGATGCGCAGGGCCTGAGAGGCGAAGCGTCCGATCACTCCCGGCTCTTCAGCCAGAGACTCCAAGCTGACGTCCGGGCTCGCGTCGACCCAGCCTGCCGCTCGCTGTGCGGCGGCGACCTGCTTCGTTCGGGGCACCGGCCATGCAGTGGTCTCGATGCGGTCCTCCGCCGTTTCGTCGGCAGGTTCCGGAATCTCCACTTCGAGGCCCAAGGCCTCGATCGCTTCGGTGAGGAAGGGCGAGGGATCGTCGGGAACCGCGCGCGCACCCATCAGCTCCGCACCGAGCCATAGATGTCTCTTCGCACGGGTGAACGCCACATAGGCGAGGCGTCGCTCCTCCCCCTCGTGCGCATCGGCGATCCGTGGACGGATGAAGTCTCCGATCCACTCATCCAGGGCCTTCTTCGTATCGAATTCGGCCTCCCGCAGGTCGAAATCGACGAGGTGTGCGCGGTCACCGCGCAACGGGTACGGCAGAGCCGTGCGATCCATCCACCCTTCCTTGTCCCGCGGCTCGGTGGGAAAGTCCTTGACCACCAGAGAGGGAACAGCAACGGCGTCGAATTCCAGACCTTTCGAGGCATGGACGGTCATGATGTTGATCGCGTCGGCTGCCGTCGTCGGTTCGGCGACGCTCAGCGCATCATGAGCTTCCATAAGACTGAGCCAGGACAGGAAGCCTGTGATCGAGGGTTTGTCATCGGTGGCAGAGTACTGGCTGGCCGCGGAGAGGAATGCGTCGACGGAGGCTCTGTGCAGATTGCGCAGAGAATCGCTGAGGCCCCAGATGTCCGAATCGATCCCGGTCTCGGACATCGCGGTGCGGATGATCGAGGCCACGGTGCCCGTTCCCGACCGGGTGGCCCGCAGCGCGCGAGCCAATCGGACCAGACGATGCAGCGCCTCCGAGCTCAGACCGGACTGCTGATAGTCGGCGATGAGTCCCCTGTCGGCAGCAGTTCGCGCTCCTTGGTCGAGGACGCGCTGCACTTCGATGAGCTCATCGATGCCTTCGACGATCGTCGCCTGGTCGATGGCTTCGGCGATGACCTCCTCGGCGGCCGGTTCGGCTCGCTCGGAGGCTCGCCGCTCGGACTGACGACGGGTGAAGGCCTGCAACCCCGCGATGTCGCCTGCGCCGAGGCCGAGCATCCGTCCGCTGACGAGCCTCATGATCTCGTCGCCGGCCATCGGATCGACCGCAGCGGTGAGCACCGCACGCAGATCTGCGACGAAGGGGTCAGTCAGCAGCCCGGAGGAACCGTGCACGTGCACAGCGAATCCGGCTGCTTCCAGCGCCGCCGCGACCGGCGCGAAGTGAGCACGTTTGCGGCACAGCACGGCTTTCGACGAACCTGCGGGGACCGTGTGGAACCATTCCGTGAGTGCGCGCAGGCCGGTGGTGAGGAAATCGGGATCGTGGGCACCCGAGCTGATCTCGACACTGACTTCACCCTCACCGGCACCATCACGGGCCGACAGCGGGGACTCGCTGCTGTCGGCGAGTCCGGCGGCGATGCGGTTGGCCACCTGCAGGATCGAGCGGTCGTTGCGCCAACTTGTGCTCAGAGACAGGGATTCGACGTCGCGGAAGTCCGATGAGAAACGCACCATGTTGTCGGCGCTGGCGCCGCGCCAACCGTAGATGGCCTGGCGGGGATCGCCGACTGCGGTCACTGCGGTGGAGTGGAAGAGGTCGCGCAGGAGCTTCAGCTGAGCCACCGAGGTGTCTTGGAACTCGTCGAGGAGGACGATCTTCCACCTAGCTCTCTCGGCCTCGGCCGCGGCGGGCACCTCGTCGAGGATGCGTTGGGCGAAACGCACCTGGTCAGAGAAGTCCATGGCCAGATTGCGCCGTTTCGCGCGCATATAGGCATCGGCCAGTCGGGCCGTTCGGATCTTCGCTTCGAGCTTCGCCCGTCGTCCATTGGGATCGACAGGCTTGCCCTTGC
Source organism: Brevibacterium sp. H602 (assembly GCF_051172395.1). NCBI lineage: Bacteria > Bacillati > Actinomycetota > Actinomycetes > Micrococcales > Brevibacteriaceae > Brevibacterium > Brevibacterium sp. H602. The sequence continues at coordinate 268,732 of NZ_JBPIZD010000001.1, forward strand.
TGGACACCAGGGCAGCCAGGCACTGCTCGAGATAGTCCGTGACGTCGTCGACGTCACGACCGTGATCATTCATCTGCCCCGCCAGTGCGATGACGTCGGCGATCATCGTCTCGCGGGAGAAATCGCCGGGGATCTCGTCGGGTGGCGTCGAATCGATGAGATTCCCGGCGATGGTGTGTGCCGCAGCGTCATCGAGGAGGACCGTTTCGGGTTCGATGCCGATGCTCACCCCGTGTTCGCTGACGATGGATGCGGCATAGGAGTTGTATGTGGACACGGTCGGATTGTCGAGACCGGGCAGAGAAAGGTCCAGACCCCGGCCGAGGTTGTGCCGCAGACGCGACAGAAGCACGCGGATGCGTCCGCCGAGTTCTCCGACGGCTTTGCGGGTGAAGGTCAGGCCGAGGATCTCTTCGGGAGAGACGAACTCGTTGGCGACCAGCCACACCACGCGCTGCGAGATGACTGTGGTCTTTCCCGATCCGGCCCCAGCGGTGACTTTCATCGACTGTGCCGGGTCGGCCTCGATGATCACCTTCTGCTCCGGGCTCGGCGGGAAGGCCTGGGCAGGGTCGGCGGCCGTGAGCTCGGCAAGCCGCTCGGCGGTGAAGCGCATCAGTTCTCCTCCAACATCTTCGGGCCGATCGCCGGGCACGATGATCGGACGGGGCACGACTTGCACTTCTGCGGGTCCACCCGTGCAGGGAAGCTCGCGGCACGCATCCTGCCGGACACGTCGTCGATGAGTTCACGTGCCCAGTCGGGATTCTCATCGACGTCGAGCGCCGACTGCTCCCGAACGGTGCGAGCCGACTTGCGCAGGTAGACGAGTTCAGCGCCGAAAGCGTGTGCGTCGAGATCCTGGTCCTCTCCGATCCTGATGGTCCCGGAATTGATGGCTTCCTGATACACACCCAGCTGCGCATGCCGGTCCATCTCCTTGCCGGCGACGACGTTCCTGCCGGTCTTGAAGTCGACGATGCGCAGTCCGCCCTCGACCTCCTCGACCCGGTCGAGGCGTCCGGTGACCTTCCACTCGCGTCCGTTCGAGTCGACACCGACCGCATAGACCTGTGCTTCGACTCCGACGAGGCGGCCCGGAGTCTTCTTGATGTAGTCGCCGAGGCGGTCGGCCATGCTCATCGCCACGACGAATTCCCGTTCGCGTTCCCATTCGGCGTCGAATTCCAAGGACGCGAACTCAGATTCCACGAAACTGCGGATCGCGGAGGTGGGGCCCTCCGGATAGTTCTCGGCGGCGGCGTGGATGATGGTTCCGAGACTCTGGGCTGTCGACATCGGGCGGTCACCGCCGTTGCGGGTGAGGAACCACCGCAGGGAGCAGTCGGTGAATGCTTCGACTTGGGAGGGTGAGACGCGAACCGTATCAGAGTCGGTGAAGAGCGGTTCATTCGTGGTGATGTCCTCTGCCTCGCGCCACTGCGTCGGTGGTTCCACTGTGCCACCGGCAGCTGAGAGCGCCCGCATCAGCGCCGCCCATGACTGCGTGTCCGGGGCCGGAGCCGCAGAGTCCTCCGAGCTTTCGGTCGTGGTGGCGTCCGAAGCCCCCAACGATGGCACCGCAGCTTCGACATCGGCCGCAGCGGCCGTCTGCAGCAGGTGAGCGCGGGCATGTGCTGCCATCTCCGGCACCGTCAGCGGAGGCAGCTCATCCTCGTGGGTGATCGCATAGCCGTCGGCCGCTTCGGTGCCCTTGGCGGAACCTGCTGCGAGCACATCGAAGAACGGGGACGGCTCGGTCTCGGCATCCGTGACGGCGGTGACGATCACGCGTTCCTGCGCCCGGCTGAGCGCAGTGAAGAACAGCTCGCCCTCTTCACGCAGATTCGTCCGTTTCGCGTGCGCGTGGTAGCCGGGGTCACCGGTGACCGTCTCACCCGTGGCGAGCACAGCCGTGAGGTCGGTGAGGCCGAGGATTCCGCCGCGCAGCTTCGGGTTCGGCCAGACGCCTTCGTTGACTTCGGCGATGATCACCAGAGGCACACGCACATGGGCCAGTGAGGACGGGGTGCCCACCAGCACGTGGTCGGCAAAGCCTGCGGTATCGGCCAGGGAGTCCTGGGCGATGTCCTGTTCGGCGACGATGCCGGCGAACGAGCGGGCGGTGAAACCGCCTCGGTCGGCGATCTTCTCGGCCAGGGCGAACAGTCGCAGCACTGAATCGAGATAGCCGTTGGTCACCGATTCCGGGTCGCGCAGGGCTTCGGTCTGCCATTTCTCAGCGACTCCGGCCGCGTCCCAGATGCTCCAGAGCGCTTGGTGGGGGTCGGTGGTGCCGACCTCAGCAGCGGCGTGGAGCATCCGCGAGATCGTGGCCAGTCCCTGTGGGGACGAATCGTCGATCGGGCTGCGCAGTGCCTGAGCCAGCGACGCCGTGCTGCTGGATGCCGGGAACTGTCTGCGCACTGCCCGTCGGAAACGGCGGATCTGCACGGGGTCGAGGCGGACGTAGATGCTGCCTGCCAGGGACAGAGCGAGGTCGGCGATCGACTCGTCATCGTCGAAGTCAGGGGCGAACGAAAGCAGGTCCAACAGCGGTGCGGTCGCGGGGTCGACATTGAGCGGCTGCATGAGAGTGGCGATCGAGACCCCTGAGGCTCTCAGCTCGTTGGCGATCGCGCGAGCGCTCGACGAATTGCGGCAGATGAGTGCGACATCGGACCAGTTGTGCCCCTGTTCGACGAAGTTCGTGATCCGACGGGCCAGATATCGGTGTCCGGACGCACTGCCCTCGAATACGTGTGTCTCCACGGCAGGCTCGGACGACGCGGGAGACCGCACTTCAGCCGATGCCGCTGTCGGAGCTGATTGCGGCACGCTCGCTGACGCCTCAGCGGAAGCCGCAGAATCAGCGGCATCCTCAATGGGACGTGGGCGCGGCATATGACCGGTCGACCAGCGTGTGGTGATCCTGGCTCCGAAGCCGTCGATGATCGTCGCCAATGCAGGGTCGACATCCCATTGGCGATCGAGCACGACCGTTTCGAAGCCGTCTTCGGCCGTCGCCCGATCGATGATCGACGCGTCGGCTCCGTGGAAGCGTCCGGTCACTGTCTCGGGTGAGCCGAACAGAGCGATCCCACTCCCCCTGGCGCGCAGCTGTTCGAGGATTCCCCAACTCGCGGCAGGGAAGTCCTGGACCCCGTCGGCCAGAACCACTGTGGGCAAACGGTCGGGGGCGAACGTCCACGACCGTCCGGCCGTCACTTCGGCGGGTTCGCGGAGGATCTCGAACGCGGCGAGAGCAAGAACGGTCGCGGAGTCGATGCCCCCGTAGCCGGGCATGGACATGATGCCCAGATACTCGTCGAGGATCTCGGCCACGGCCTGCCACCGAGGGTCGGGGTTGTCGGCAAGGGCACGATCGAGGGCGCTGCGACCGAAGTCGAACACGTGCTCCGCGATCTCCTGCGACGTGTCGGGCGTGCGCATTCCGAAATCGAACTCCATCACTCGGTTGAGCGCGTCGCGGACTTCGGTTCGGAAGGCCGAGGTCGAGCGCACCTCGGCGGTGATCTCCGACGGCCACGCCGGGCCGCGGGAACGACCGAGTTCGTGACCGGCGAGGAGATCGGCGAGGAAGACATCCTGATCGGCGCCCGAGATGAATTCGAGGTCCTCCCCGGTCCGCGTCGTATGTGCGGCGCGGGCGATCCCGTACGCGAATGACGCCAGACTGCGGGCCGGGGCGGAGGAGAGGACCGCGTCGGCGGGCAGCTGAAGACGATTGCGCAGCACATCGGCGTGATCACGGTCGGGTGTGAGAACGAGAACCGAGGCGGGGTCGATCGTCGACACCAGCTGTGCATAGAGCGACTCGAGCAGAGTCGTCTTCCCGGTGCCCGGCCGCCCGATGATATTCAGGCAGCCGCCGGAGAGCAGGGTGCTGCCCATACGCTGCATCATCTCATCCATACTCGTATTCCATCACGGCCCGCTGACATGAGACTTCCGGGCCCCGAACCGGCGCGTCGCCGATGCGCTCGTGTGGATGCCCGGTGCACGGCCTGACTTCGCGTAGCATTGAAGAATGTCGAGTCCACAACAGAGATTGCCCCGTGACCAGCGCCGCGACCAATTAGTGGGAGTCGCACGCTCCGTTTTCGCCACCCGTGGATATCGGACGACCTCGATGGACATGATCGCCGAGGCAGCCGGTGTGTCCAAGCCCGTGCTCTATCAGCACTTCGATTCCAAGCAGGATCTCTACCTGGCACTCATCGATTCCTCGGCGGCGCTCCTCGACTCTCGGCTGGCCGAAGCTCTGGGATCGACGACCGATCCGCATGAGCAGGTCCATGCGACCTATCGCGCGTATTTCGACTTCGTGGTCTCACACCGTGAAGAGTTCGTCATCATCTTCAATTCGGACGTCTACGAGCCGAAGGCCGAACAGAAGCTGCGCGCGCTGCGGGAGAGTTCGGCGACACGGGTCGTCTCCGCTCTGAAGAACTTCGCCCGCCTCAGCGACGATGAGGCGCAGCTGCTGTGCCGGGCTCTGATCGGCACCGCCGAGGTCGTCGTCAAGCAGATCGACTCACAGCGCGGTGTCGACGTCGACACGGCCGTCGAGCTGCTCACCCAGATGAGCTGGGGCGGTCTGCGGTCGTTCGCAGATCGCTGACGATCCATCGACCGATCAGCCTTCAGCGGAATCCACGGGGAAGAAACCCGAGTCTGCGGACGTTAAGCTGAACACAGACCAATCCGTCATCGATCACCGAGCATCGGCACAAGGAGCACCATGGAAATCAAGATCGGCGTCAAGCAGACTCAGCGCGAGATCACCCTCGAAACGGACGAAGATGCGAAGGCTCTCGCCGCCCGCGTCGAAGAGAAGATCCAGTCCGACGGGCTGCTGACCTTCACCGATACGAAGGGCCGTCAGGTCTACGTTCCCTCCGCCTCGCTCGGCTACCTCGAAATCGGTGCCGAGACTTCACGTCGTGTGGGTTTCAGTGCCTGAGCTGTGCCTGAGAGGAAGGGCCCCGGTCGCAATGACCGGGGCCCTTTCCGCGTTCGCGGCGGAATCGTGCGTCGCTCGTGAGATCAGGCGACGAGACCGAGCGCCGACATCCGCTTCGAGTGATTCGACGTCACCGCCGGGATCAGTTCGACGACGAGATCTTCGTCGAGGCCGAGGAACGGATCGGTGAGCAGACTGCGAGCCCGTCCCAGAGTCTCGGCGACGAGCTTGCGGCCCCACAGGGCCAGCCGCGAGGCCAGCTGTGTGTCGACGGCCACTTCAGATGTCAGACGATTGCGCGCATATTCGCTGGCACGTGTATCATCGAGAATTGCAATAGCCAGGCTGTATCCGGGCTCCGCGAGTTCGTCCACCGCCGTGCGGTAGAAATCATTCATGATTCCGTCGAAGACGAATCCCTTCATGAGGCTTTCGTACCAGTCGCGAGGACGAGTCCTTTCGGCCAGAGTGCTGAAGGTCGGTTCGAAATGCTGACAGAGCTCGATCACATCCTGGCCCATCTGATCGATGTGCTGTGAGAGCTGTTCGAAGTTCGCGAATGACTGAGAGGACAGCCGCGCCAGGATGACCTTGTCATCCAGATCCGCTGCGGTCGTCGCGTTTGTGGCCATACGTTCGAAACCGGTCAGCTCGCCGAACGCCAGAAGTGCGAGCGTTGCAGCATCATTACCGGCCAATGGGACAGAATCGGGCATAGTTCAAGACTACCGGTTCGCACCATGACAAGCGCGTACGCGCTAAAAGGAGTTTGGAATATGGCGGAGACAGAAGCGGATTTCGCGGAGCTGGGAGTCGCCGGACCGATCGTGGCCTCGCTGGCCTCGGCAGGAATCACCCACCCCTTCCCCATTCAGGCGCTGACGCTGCCCGTGGCACTGTCGGGAGCCGACATCATCGGGCAGGCGAAGACGGGCACCGGAAAGACCCTGGGATTCGGAATCCCCCTTCTCCAGCGTGTCGTCGGCAAGACCGAGGACTCGTCGGTCACCTCCGACCCGGACTCGACTCCCGACAGCGTGGGAGACGCCAAGGAGCCGCGACTGCCGCAGGCCCTCGTGGTCGTCCCCACCCGTGAGCTGGCCAAGCAGGTCGCAGCCGATCTCGTCACCGCCTCGGTGCAGCGTGACATCGACATCATGACCATCTACGGCGGCATGGACTTCGATCCGCAGATCAACCGGCTCAAATCCGGCGTCGACGTCGTCGTCGGCACCCCCGGCCGCCTCCTCGATCTCTACGGTCGCAAGATCCTCAAGCTCCACCGCGTCCGCACCGTCGTCCTCGACGAAGCCGATGAGATGCTCGACCTGGGCTTCCTGCCCGATGTGGAGAAGATCATCAACGCGGTGCCCGCCCACCGCCAGACGATGCTGTTCTCCGCCACCATGCCGGGTGCGGTCATCACCCTCGCCCGGCGCTATATGAATCAGCCCACCCATATCCGCGCCCAGGATCATGAGGATCTGTCGCTGACGGGCAAGAACACGACGCAGTTCGTCTACCGCGCCCATTCGATGGACAAATCCGAGCTCGTCGCCCGCATGCTCCAGGCCGAGGGCCGCGGCCGCACGATCATCTTCACCCGCACCAAGCGCACCGCCGACAAGCTCGCCGCCGAACTCGAGGACCGCGGTTTCGCGGTCAAGGCTCTCCACGGCGACCTCGGTCAGTCACAGCGGGAGAAGGCTCTGAAGTCCTTCCGCGATGGAAAGGTCGATGTGCTCGTGGCCACGGATGTCGCGGCCCGCGGAATCGACATCGACGATGTCACCCATGTCGTGAATTATCAGTGCCCCGATGATGAGAAGACCTACGTCCATCGCATCGGACGCACCGGTCGAGCCGGCAACTCCGGTGTCGCCATGACCCTGGTCGACTGGGATGACATGCCCCGCTGGCGTCTCATCAACAAGGCCCTCGGCCTCGATTTCGACGAACCAGCCGAGACCTATTCGACCTCGCCCCACTTCTTCTCCGACCTGGGCATCCCGAAGGGCACCAAGGGCCGACTGCCGCGCCAGCACCCCGAAGGCGAGGACGAAAAGTCCGCCGGTGAGCGCAAGGGCCGTGGATCCGATCGTCGCGGTTCCGGCCGCGGCCGTTCCGACTCTCGCCGAGGCGGCACATCCGACCGTCGTGATTCCTCCTCCGACTCCGGCAGCGACGACCGCAAACCGCGCCGCCAGCGCAGCCGTCGCCGCACCCGGGGCGGCAAGCCGGTCAACCGCGCACAGGGCGGCCAGACGGGTCAGGGCGGCCACCCGGCCACCGACTCCAGCGAGGACTGATCCCTCCGCGGGCGCGACCGATTCCCCGCACAGTCTCAGCGAAGGCCCCGACCACCCGGTCGGGGCCTTCGTTCATCCTGTGTTCAATTCGACCCCCGATCCCGTTCAATTCTGTGACCGATGATGTTCGGACGCCATGTCATCGAGTACGAACGAGAGTGAGTCATTGTTCGGTTCACGCCGGTTGGACGACGAGTCCCCCGCAGCTCCCACCCGGGTCGACCTCTCCCCCGCCGAGCCGACGGCCGGACCAGCCCCAGCCGAGAAGCCGACGGCGGCACCTGCCCCGACTGCGAAGCCGAAAGCTCCGAAAGCGCACCGCCACGACGTTGATGTCATGCGAGTGCTCGCCGGGCTCACCGTCATGATCGGCCATTCGGGCGGCGTCCTCATCGGCCGATCCGACGAGGGCAGCGACGCCTGGTGGCTCGGCCATCTCGCCGAGGCGGTCAATCCCTGGGCCGTGCCGATGTTCTTCATGATCGCCGGTTGGGCCGTGCTCGTCGGTGCACCTCCGCGCACCGAAGCGAAGATGTGGGACCGCATCGTCCGGCATGTCGTTCCGCTGGCCGCTTGGTCGGTCATCTTCGTACTCGGCTTCAACCTCTTCGACACCGATGAGGTCGACGTCCGACACGACCTCGTCCGCAGCCTCCTCGAGGCCGGTCGCCCGGCTTTCCACCTGTGGTATCTCTACGCGTACATTCCGCTCATCCTCGTCTTCGGCACGCTCATCCTGTTCTGGAAGGGACAGCGACCGTGGAAGCTCGCGGCCCTCGCCATCGTCCTCGCAGGGTCGACCGTGTGGGCGCCGTTCGCCCTCGAGATCATCGGCTCCGACCAGGATGCGTGGAAGTGGGGCTTCGCGACATATCAGGTCGTCTACTTCACCGTCGGCGCCTTCGTCATCCACCACGCGCATGAGCTGCGTCCGCCGATCTGGATGCTGTGTCTGCTCTTCGCAGTCTCGGCGCTCGGCGTGCTGTGGTGGGAGTCGCGACGGTCCTATCCGATCGAGAATGCGAATCCGCTCATCGTCGGACTCGCTGTCAGCGTCATCCTCCTCGTCTCACGCATCCGCCTCGGCGAGCGGGCCAAGAAGGTCTTCACGACGATGGCGACGGCATCATTCGGTGCATTCCTCGTCCACGTGTTCTTCCTCGAACTCTTCTTCGAACGTCTCTTCGACGTCGATGCGACACCGATCCTGCTCGTCGTCCAGTATTTCGGTTTTCTCGCGCTCATGGCGGCGCTGTCGTACGCGCTGAGCTTCGCCTGGGGAAAGCTCCATCTGCGCCGGATCCTCGGCTGATCCCAGCCCCCGGATGAAGGCCGGCGCAGCTCGGAGCCGCGCTCACCCCTGGATGTAGTCGACTCCACCCGGCCGTGAAGCCGCACGTTCGAGCAGCTTCGCGAGCATATGGTCGGAAGTAACGTGCTCGCCGAGGCGGTTGGGCTTGCCCGTGCCGTGGTAGTCGCTGGAGCCGGTGACGATGAGATCGTGCTCATGCGCCAGACGTCGCATCGCCTCTCGCTCCTGCGGAGGGTTGTCCCTATGGTCGACCTCGAGTCCGTCGAGACCGGCAGCGATGAATTCGGTCATCGCCGAATCGGGCACGACCCGACCGCGCATGGCCGCGCGCGGATGGGCGAAGACCGAGACTCCCCCGGCCTCCCGAATCAGCCCGATCGCGGTGATCGGATCGATCGTCGGCAGGGACACATGATACTTTCCCTGGCTGGACAGAATCGACGAGAACGCTTCGGTGCGGGACTCGACGACGCCGGCCGCGACCAGCGCATCGGCGATATGCGGACGTCCGATCGTGGCGTCCTCTCCCGAGACGGAGAGCACCGCATCCATGTCGATCGGATAGTCTTCGGCCAATCGTTCGATGATGAGGTGAGTGCGATCGAGTCTCGCCCGCCTGGTCTCCTGCACGACCTCGGCCAGCCCCGTATCGTACGGGTCGTGGAGGTAGGAGAGCAGGTGCACGCTGATCCCCTCGTAGCGGCAGGAGATCTCCATTCCCCTCACCAGGCCCAGCCCGTAGACGCGGGCGGCATCTTCGGCAAGGGTCCAACCTGCAGTGGTGTCGTGATCGGTGAGTCCGACGACGTCGATGCCCTCCATCGAGGCTTCTGAAATGAGTTCGGACGGGGTTTGGGTCCCGTCCGAAAATGCGGTGTGCACGTGGAGATCGATGACCATGGTCACAGTCTATCTGCATCTGTCGTTCCGACTTCCACGTGTACACACCATGTCGCTCCGCCCGTCTAGACTGGCGGCATGACAGAGCAGAACTCAGATACCCCAGACTCAACTCAGGACCTCGCAGACCGCGTCAACAACCGCTCGCACCGCCCGAATTCCGCCGCCTTCCGCGACTTCGTCGCCTCCGGTTGGGATCGCACTCCCCTCAACGCCGAGGCTCTCGCCGCCGCCGGTTACTCCCCGGCCCGTCGGGACGCGGTCTCGGCAGCGTTCCCCGGCGAACGGCTCGTCGTTCCCGCCGGCGGACTCAAGGTCCGCTCGAACGACACCGACTACCGCTTCCGCGCTCATTCCGCGTTCATCCACCTCACGGGCCTGGAAGCCGATTCCGAACCCGACGCCGTGCTCGTCTTCGAACCCGAGGGCGACGGCCACGATGTGACGCTGTACTTCCGTCCCCGCGCCGGTGCCGATACGGAGGAGTTCTTCTCCGATTCCCGCTACGGAGAGTACTGGGTCGGACCGCGCGCCGATCTCGAAGCGATGTCCACCATGACCGGCATCGCAACGGAGAGCTCCGCCACCGTCGATGACGCCATCACGAAGGATCTCGGGGCCATCTCCGTGCGCCTCGTCCGACAGGCCGACACCCGCATCGACGGAGTCATCGACCTCGCTCGCACCCAGGTCCAGGCCGATCTGGAGACATCAGAGGCAGGCGACGCCGAACTGGCCCAGCTGCTCTCCGAGCTGCGCCTGATCAAGGACGACCATGAGATCACGCAGCTGCGCGAAGCCGTCGCCATCACCCGCGCCGGTTTCGACAACGTGGTGGCAGCGCTGCCGAAGGCACTCGGGCACCGTCGTGGTGAGCGTGTCGTCGAGACCGCGTTCGAGACCGCCGCGCGCTCCGACGGCAACGGGGTCGGCTACGACACGATCGCCGCCTCGGGCAACAATGCCTGCACCCTGCACTGGATCCGCAACGACGGTCAGGTCCGGGACGGTGACCTCATCCTCGTCGATGCCGGAGCCGAAGCCGATTCGCTCTACACCGCGGACATCACCCGCACCCTGCCCGTGTCCGGCACATTCACTCCGGTGCAGGCGAAGATCTACGATGCCGTGCTCGAAGCCTCCGATGCCGCGTTCGCTGTGGCCGCAGAGCACCCCAACCGGCCTGTGAAGTTCCGTGAGGTCCACGAGGCAGCCATGGAGGTCATCGCGAAGCGTCTCGAAGAGTTCGGTGTGCTGCCCGTCTCCGCGGCCGTTTCGCTGTCACCGGAAGGACAGCAGCACCGCCGGTGGATGGTCCACGGCACCAGTCATCACCTCGGCCTCGACGTCCATGACTGTGCACAGGCGAGAGCGGAGATGTACCTGGACGCCACCATCGAACCGGGAATGGTCTTCACCATCGAACCCGGTCTGTACTTCAAGTCCGACGACCTGCTCCTGCCCGAGGAGTTCCGCGGCAACGGTGTCCGCATCGAGGACGACGTCCTCGTCACCGCCGACGGAGTGGAGAATCTCTCGGCCGACTTCCCTCGCACCCGTGCCGAGATCGAGGCCTGGGTGCAGGGGCGGCCCCAGGACGGCTGATGACCTCGGACACCGCGCGCAACTCGGGCCGAGAGGCACGCCCCGGCCCGTTCCGCGGGCGCGGAATCCTCGAGATCCCCGGTTTCCGCCTCGGCCATGCCGGTGAGTTCACCGACACCAGGCTGACCGGGATCACCACCGTGCTGCCCCCGACGGGTTCGACCATCGGCGTCGATGTCCGCGGAGGTGGTCCAGCCACCCGTGAGACCGATGTCATCGCGCCGGGAACACATTCCTATGGTGCCGATGCCATCGTCCTCACCGGCGGATCCGCATTCGGGCTGGGGGCCGTCTCCGGAGTCGTCGACACCCTCGCCGAGGCGGGGCTCGGATTCCCCGCTCCCGGACTTGCCGGAGCGGTCATTCCGCTCGTTCCCGCCGCCGCGATCTTCGACCTCGGCCGCGGAAACGGTACGGTGGCACCGCCGAGACCGGACGAAGGCGGCGAAGCCACTCGAGCGGCGCTGTCCGGACGGACGGACGAGGTCCGAGGCAGCATCGGGGCAGGCATCGGAGCCCGGTCCGGATTCCAGAGAGTGCGCGGAGGACTCGGGTCCTATGCCGTCCGGCTGCCCAGCGGAACCACGGTCGCGGCACTGGTCGTGGCGAATTCGCTGGGAACGATCGGCACGCCGTCGGGCGGTCTGTGGTTGGACCCCCTGCTGCGCTCGATCGGCCTCGATCTGCCGAAAGTGCTGAGTCTCCCCGCCACGCCTCCGCCGGACCCGGGGACTGCGGCGAAGAACACGACGATTGCAATCGTCGCAACCGACGCACGCCTCGACTCGGCGCAGACGACTCGGATGGCATCGGGGACGCACGCCGGCATCTCCCGAGCCGTGCAGCCCTCGCACACCCTCTTCGACGGCGACACGGTCTTCGGCATCGCAACCGGGGCGCATGATCTGCCCTCCGATCGTGACGCCGCCACCCGAGAGCTCGTGATGATCTCCGCGGCGGCGGCCGATGCGCTGAGCTTGGCGATCCTCGACGCCCATGCTTCGGCGACACCCGTCGACAGCTCGTGGGGGCAGCCGCCGACGCTGAGCGAGATCGCACCTGACTTCACCTCGGAGTTCAACGCTCTGTGAATACGGAGACGGGGCCCGCCGTTCGGCGGGCCCCGCTCCTCTCAGTTCTCCGCAGCTTTCACGCGTCGTCATCCGACAGCCGCGCGGAGCTGCAGCTCATTCGTCAGCTGTCAGTCGTTGCGAGCCGACTGAGCCTCTTCGGAGTCGAGACCCAACGGATCCCGGACTTCCTTCTTCTGCTGAGCATCGAAGCCATCCTGACGCAGCAGCTTCTGCGATTCGGTCTTCGCGGCCACCTCATCCTCGACCACGGTGAACCGGACCGACTCGGTGAAGTCACGACCGTAGCGGTCGGTTCCGGTCACCTCGGCGGTGTGGGTGCCCAGGTCGAGGTTCGAGGGGATCTCGGTCCGCCACAGGTGCGAGCTCGACTGGCCCACATTGCCGGAGGTGCGCAGGTTCTGAGATGCCGTGTACGGATCGGTGTACTCCCAGCCCTTGGCCAGAGCTTCGCCTTTGCCCGGCTGAGTGTGTTCGGACTGCTTCGGTGCTTTGCCGTCGAAGCTGACCTCCACTCGTGCGTCCGAGGTGCCGGCGAGGAAGCTCGAGGTCAGCCAGGTCTCGCCCTGTTTAAGGTCCTCGCGGGTGACGACGCGTTCGGAGATCTCCTTCGGAGCAGTGCCATCCTTGTCCGCGTCCTGCCAGTCCTGGGCTTTCTGCGCCCAGTCACGCCACTCGGGCGAGTTCACGCCGAGAAGCAGCTGGTGGTCGTCGGATTCGTTGCGCACGGTGTAGCGTTCGCTGCGCGAAGCGCCGTCGTATTCGAGGGTGAGCACGCCCGGTTCCGAAGCGTCCTGAGTGAACGAGTACGGCAGCCCGTCGGCGTTGAGGCCGCCGGAGTACCAGTCGCCGGAGACGGCACCGGCGACGATCTGGGTATTCGGCAGCTTCTCGATCCCGGCTGCAGCCCATTCCTTCCTCGTCTCGCCAGCGACGAGGTTCTCCTGAGTGTGCGTGTGTCCGCCGACGGTCACGGCGTTCGGGTAGTCGGAGATGACGTCGTAGAAGTCCTTCGCATTGTCGACGACGACCTCTTTGTGCGTGAGGATCGGCGCGTGGGTGGCGACGACGACCTGCGCGTTCTTCGGCACGTTCTTCAGATCGTTCTCCAGCCAGGTCAGCTGATCCTGACTGATCTTCTCCTTGTACTTCTTCCTATTCGCCTTGCCCTCGTATTCGATGCTGTCGAGGACGACGAAGTGGGTTTTGCCCACGTCGTAGGAGAAGTACGAGGGACCGAACTGGTCACGGAAGGTGTCGAGGGCGTGAGCGTCGTCGACCGCGTCGTAGTCCTGGTCATGGTTGCCCGGCGCCACGCGGACGGGTCCGTTCATCTGGGAGTAGATATCGCGCAGTTCATCGTTGAGGCTGAGGTCGTCGCCGACGTTGTCCCCGAGCAGCAGCACTCCGCAGGCGCCGTAGTCGTTGCGATCGGCGAGGTCTCCGACGGCTCCGTCGCGGGCGTAGCCCATCTCTGTCTTGTCGTAGGCCTGGGTGTCGGAGGCGATCGGGCAGTTCTGCTCGCCCTTCGCCGAGGCCTGCGATTCGATCATCGGGAAGTTGACGGCCTTCGGCGTGTCCCCGGTCGGTTCGATGCCTCCGTATTCGAGGTCACCGGAGCCTTCGGGCAGGTGGTTGTAGCTGAACTGTGCGACCTTGTCCTCATCGACGGGAACCTGCCAGCCGGAGGGCTGAGTGATCGAGACGGTCATATTGTCTCGCACGGGCAGCTCGTAGCGTCCGTCTCCGTCTGTCTGGACGACGTCGACTCCGTTGCTCACCGCAACACCGGAGATGCCCTTCTCATCACCATCGAGCTTCGAGTTCTCGTTGACGTCGTCGAAGACCTGACCGGTGAACTTCTTCGGATCGTCGGCCTTGCCGCGGTCGACCTGGACGTGGCCTTCGTAGAGTTCAGCCGGTGCGTCCGCGGCCGTCGCCGAGGTCGGCGAGAGAAGCGGGGCGAAGAGCGAGAGCGCAGCACAGGCTCCCAAGCCTGCGACAGCGGTGCGCGGGCGGATTCGTCGTGTCTGCATGGATTTCTCCTGTATTCGACTATGGCGGGTTCTGCCGAGAAATGACCCTAGGGAGACGAGGCGACAACGAAATGACGCAGACAGGACGGCTTGATGAATAGGAGAAGAGGACGAGTGGAACCCGACGCCCACTTCGTTCACCGCCCGCAAATGTGATCTCGATTCAATTCGTGGAGGCGATCACTGAAGACTCCATGCACCACGTAGTCTGAGAACATGAGTGGTCCACCGAAAAGAGTCTTCGTCGCCCGACTCGTCTCCGCCCCCGTGTTCGACCCTCTCGGCGATCAGGTCGGCCGTGTCCGCGACGCCGTCGTCGTCTATCGTGCGACGATGCGGCAGTTCCCGCGAGTCATCGGCCTCGTCGTCGAAGTGCCGGGCCGTCGCCGTGTATTCGTGCCGATGGGCCGGGTCACCGCGATCGACTCCGGCCAGGTCATCACGACCGGCCTGGTGAATATGCGCCGCTTCGAACAGCGTGAATCTGAGACCCTGGTGATGAATGACCTACTCGACCGACGGCTGCGTCTGCGCGAGGACAACTCACCGGTGCTCGTCGAGGACGTCGGCATCGAACAGCAGGTGAACAAGGATTGGGAGGTCACCAGACTGTTCGTGCGTCGCGTGCCCGAACGCAGCGCCTTCGCCGCGTTCCGCCGCCGCGGCGAGACCAAGCAGATCGACTGGACGGATGCCGACCATCCTGTGGATTCCGAGGTCGATCAGGAAGCCACGCAGCTCATCGCCGCTTATCAGGACACGAAGCCTGCCGACCTCGCCGATGTGCTCTTCGAGATGAACGCCGCTCGCCGCCTCCAGGTGGCCCGAGCCCTCGATGACGAACGCCTTGCCGATGTCGTCGAGGAGCTGCCGGCCGAGACCCAGATCGAGATCCTCACCGGACTCGAAACCGAACGAGCCGTGACGGTGCTAGAAGAGATGGCTCCAGACGATGCGGCCGACCTCCTCGGCGAGCTCAGTGATGAACAGGCCGAACGATTCCTGACTCTGATGGAACCGGATGAGGCCGAAGATGTGCGTACGCTTCTGGCCTACGACGATGACACCGCCGGCGGTCTGATGACGACCGAACCGGTCATCCTCACTCCGGAAGCCACTGTCGCCGAGGCGCTGGCCCATGTCCGACGGGAAGACCTGCCGGCGGCGCTGGCAGCCGCGGTCTTCGTGTGCCGGCAGCCGGTGGAGACCCCGACTGGCAAATATCTGGGTCTCGTCCACATCCAGGAGATGCTGCGTCATCCGCCGCACGAGGCCGTGGGCATCATGCTCGACACCGAGGTCGAGCCGCTGTCGCCGGAGACTCCGCTCGGCGAGGTGGCGAAGCTGCTGGCCGCGTACAATCTGGTGTCGGTGCCGATCACCGACGACAACGATCGCCTCGTCGGTGTGGTCACTGTCGATGACGTCCTCGACGAGCTGTTGCCCGAGGACTGGCGAACCACCGGTCGAGACGATCGCAGCAGGGGGTAGATATGGCCGTCGATGATTTCGAGATACCGCGGTCGAGCAAGCGCCGACTGCCGAGCTTCACCGTCTCCCCCGAGACCTTCGGACGCGGAGCCGAAGCCTTCGCCCGGTTCATGGGCACTCCCGCGTTCCTCGTCGGGATGACGGTCTTCTGTGCGGTGTGGCTCCTGTGGAACACCCTGCTGCCGGAATCGTGGCAGTTCGACCCGCGGTCGCTCAACTTCACCCTGTTGACCCTCATCCTGTCCCTTCAGGCCTCCTATGCCGCGCCGCTGATCCTGCTCGCGGAGAACCGCAGCACCGACCGGGACCGCGTCGAGTTCGAACACGATCGGCAGCGCGCCGAACGCAACCTGGCCGACACCGAGTACCTCGCACGAGAAGTGGCGGCGCTGCGCATCGCCATGCGTGAGGTCGCCACTCGTGACTTCATCCGCTCCGAGCTCAAGGATCTGCTCAAAGAGCTCGAGGAGGAAAGACAGGACGAAAATGGGACCGACAAGGTCGATCCCCGGGCCTCCGAAAAGCGCCGAGGCGGCCCTCGAGACGGATGACGAGACGCCCGCCGAAGCGGTAGTGTTGAGGGCCCGGGAGCACTGTTCCGGGAAGGAAAGGACGTGGGCATGACTGGTCCCTCTGAGGACGCCGTGAGAGAGGCGCTGACCGGGGTCATCGACCCTGAGATCCGCCGCAACATCATCGAACTCGATATGGTCGAATCGATCGTGATCGAAGGCGGCAAGGTCACCGTCACAGTTCTCCTCACGATCGCCGGGTGCCCGCTGAAGGACACGATCACCAAAGACACCAAGGCTGCGGTGGCCGGTGTCGACGGGGTCGCCGAGGTGGCTGTCGTGCTGGGCACGATGACCCCCGAACAGCGCAAGGAGATGAAGGAGAAGCTGCAGGGCTCCGGCACCCGCGATATCCCCTTCAACCGCCCGGAGTCGCTGACGAAGGTCTATGCCGTCGCGTCCGGAAAAGGCGGAGTCGGAAAATCGTCGGTGACCGCGAACCTTGCCGTGTCCCTGGCGGACAAGGGCCTGCGCGTCGGCATCGTCGATGCCGATATCTACGGCTTCTCCATCCCCGGCATGCTCGGTCTCTCCGGCAAGCCGACCCGAGTCGATGAGATGATCCTGCCCCAGGTCGCCCACGACGTGAAGGTGATGAGCATCGGCATGTTCGTCCCGCCGAGCCAGGCCGTCGTCTGGCGCGGTCCCATGCTCCATCGCGCTCTGCAGCAGTTCCTCACCGATGTGTTCTGGGGCGACCTCGACGTGCTCCTGCTCGATCTGCCTCCCGGCACGGGCGATATCGCGATCTCCGTGGCGCAGCTGCTGCCCGGATCCGAACTCCTCGTCGTCACCACACCGCAGTCGGCGGCCGCCCAGGTAGCCGAACGCGCGGGATCCATCGCCACACAGACGAAGCAGACCTTGGCGGGAGTCATCGAGAACATGTCCTGGATGGAGATGCCCGACGGCACCCGGATGGAGGTGTTCGGCTCCGGCGGAGGCGCCAGCGTGGCCGAGAACCTCGCCGCCACCCTCGATAGTGAGGTTCCGCTGCTCGCCCAGATCCCCTTGGACACTCGTCTGCGGGAAGGTTCGGACGCGGGTACCCCGGTCGTGCTCGCCAATCCCGATTCGCCTGCGGCGAGGGCTTTCGACACCCTTGCGGAGTCGCTGCGGCGACGCAGTCGCGGCCTGTCCGGCAGATCCTTGGGACTGAGCCCGGTCTGAGTCGGTGTCTCCTCTCTCCCCTCGCGATACCCTCGTCTACTCTGTCTTCGCCGGCCTCAGCGCTCTGACCGCTCTCGTCCTCTTGGCCGGGGCTGTCGTCACTGCGCTTCGCGATGACCCCGCGCCCGGACGGTCGGTGGAGCCGGCGCAGCGAGCGATCGCCGCCGAGAACCGGGACGCTCTCGCCGCAGCGCTGCGCAGCTACGCCGTCGTCTCGGACGAACGCACACCTCGTCTCGACGTCCACACCTTCGCTCTGCCCACGGCCGCCTCACTGAACGCGGCGATCGAAGAGCACGTGCTCTCCCTGATCGACGATTTCGGAGGCCTCGCCGATCGCGCTGCCTTCGACCCCGTGCAGACGGCACCAGTCCACAGATGGCCGGCGACGGCTTTCACGCCAGCACAGACCAGCATCGATGACGCTCCCGCGCCTCGAGTCGACCCGCATGCCATCGACATCAGCACCCGGGTGCTGGCAAGCGGCGGGAATTTCGTCGTCACCGCAGTCGATGTTCAGTCGCCGCATCCGCAGACGAAGCTGCTGCTGACCGACCTCGCCGATGACAGCACAGTCAATGCCCGCCGGCTCTTCGCCGCACCCGTCGACCCGGCAGCCGTCGGAGCCGATGACACCGGCACGCTGACGATCAATGATGCTGCGGTCTCTGACACCGACCTGTCCTCCATCGGAGACCGTGTCCAGAAGGAGCTGCACAGCAATCTCGAACTGCCGCAGCCGTTCGATCTGCACTCCCCCGACTTCTCCTGCGCGCTGCTGCCCTGTGTGGCGCTGACCTATGATGACGGTCCCGGAGAGGCGAAGACCGAACAGACGATCCTCGACGCAGCCGATGAGGCGAACATCCGACTGACATACTTCTTCCTCGGGAAGAACACAGACGCCTTTCCCGAAACGGCCGAGCGCATCGTCTCCGCCGGCCATGAAGTCGACGATCACACGTTCTCGCACGTGCAGATGGACAAGACCTCATCCGCGACGCTCCGCAGAGAGCTCGACCGGACCGACAGGTCGCTGCGCTCGGTCGGAGTGAAGGACGCTCCCCTCGTCCGTCCGCCCTATGGTGCCCTCGACAAACGCGCAGCACACGCTCTGGGCGGTCCTGCGATCATCTGGGACGTCGATACCGGAGATTGGCAGCACAGAGATGCGAAGAAGACAGCCCGACGCGTGCAGTCACTGACTCGCCCCGGATCGATCGTGCTCATGCATTCCATCCATCCGTCGACCGCGAAGGCGGCTCCGGAGGTGTTCTCGGCCGTGGCGGACAAAGGCCTCTACGCGGTGACCGTACGCGAGCTCTTCTCCGGTATCGAGTGGAAGAACGGCGGGTCGTATTTCTGCCGCGGCTACCGCGATGAGCTGTGCTCGAATCCCGAACATCCCGCGGTGATGAAGAACTGAGCCACTGACGCCCGCACGGAAGAGGGAATGCAACAGGGCCTTACAGATGCCGTCGACCTCAACCTCAGGTGACTTCGAGGGTGACTCAGATGACTTCGGGGGGGCTCAGGTGGCTTCGGAGTCGAACGGCGCCGCGGCGGAACGGTCGCGCAGGCCGACCTGAGCTTGGAATCGTTCGATGGGTGACTTCACCCGGGTCGGGGCCGCCTCGGTGTCGGTCTGAGTGGACAAGGCAGCGCCGGAGGACTCAGCGGATGACGACTCCTGAGTGGCCCGTTCCTGACGTTTGGACTCGCGGATGGCCGCATCCTCTTCGACGAGTGCCTCGCGTACGATGCGGCGGGGATCGTACTGGCGCGGATCGAGCTTCTGCCAGTCCACATCCTTGAAGTCGTCGCCGAAATCGCGTCGGACGCTGTCCTTCGCGCCTTCGGCCATGCGACGCATCTGCCGCACGAAGTCCCGCAGCTTCTGAGCGTATTCGGGCAGGCGTTTGGGTCCGATGACGACCAACGCCACAACGACCAGAATCACCATTTCGGTGCCGTTGATACCGAACATGGTCTCAAGTCTACCGTGGACGGCGGTAGCATCGACTCATGGTCAGCTCAGGTTCGACATCCCGATCCTGCCGGGAGGCGCAGTGGACGAGATAGCCGTCGAACGGGTGCTGCGCGTCATCGAACTCGTACCCGCCGCACGCGTCGTCTCCTACGGGACAGTCGGCGCCGTTGCCGAGTGCTCACCCCGCTATGTCGGACGGGTGATGCGGGAATTCGGATCGAACGTCACTTGGTGGCGAGTCGTCAACGCGGCGGGGATCCTGCCGCCCGAGATCTTCGCCCGCGCCCGCATCCACTGGGAAGAGGAGGGCACACCGCATTCTCATCAGCGGGTCGAACGCGCGGCATTCCTCGATGTCGATGAACTCGATGGGCTGTGGCGCAGCCACGGAATCGACCCCGAATGCGGTTAGACTTGGGAGAACTCAGCACCAGAAGGGAGGGGCCGGTTGGCACGCGAAAATGCAGGTGATCTCACCTTCTCGGAACAGTACAACGGTCCCGATCCGCTGCTCGACGCCGCTCGCACCCACTCTCATGAGTTCGGGATCGCACCGGTGTCCCAAACCACGGCGAGGACGCTGACGCTGTTGGCCCGACTGCTCACCCCGGTCGCGGCAGTCGAGGTCGGCACCGGTGTGGGAACGTCGACGCTCTCGCTTCTGCGCGGGATGCCGACCGCCGGGATACTGACGTCGATCGACACGAATTCGACGACCCAGAGCGCAGCGCGTGACCTCGTCGACATGGCCGGCATCCGGCCGGGGCGATTGCGGCTGATGAGCGGTCGAGCCGAAGAGGTGCTCAAACGCCTCGCGCCTTCGGCCTATGACATGGTCTTCATCGATGTGGAGCCGGGCAACCTCGAGCGGATGATCCAGCCCTCTCTCCGACTGCTCGACGCCCAGGGCCTCCTGGTCATCCACAAGACTCTGCTCAAGGGTGCCGTCGCCGATCCCGTCGATCGCAGTCCCCGGACTCAGGCGGCACGGAGCATGCTCAACCGCATCGCCGAACAGGAGCACCTCGAACGGGTTCTGCTGCCCATCGGAGAAGGGCTGCTGCTGCTGCAGAAGACCCGGTGAATGCAACAACAGCAGAGACTTACAGGTAAGTCTCTGCTGTTCGTGCGTCTCCGTCCGGCCGTGTTCTGCGGCCGTCGGCTCAGAGCCCCAGCGTCTGGGCGAGAGTGTCGTGGAGTCCGGTGGCTTCATCTCTGCTGAGTTCGATCACCAGACGGCCTCCGCCTTCGACTGGAAGCCGCATCACCATGCTTCGGCCTTCTTCGGTCACTTCCAGAGGTCCGTCGCCGGTGCGGGGTTTCTGGGCTGCCATATGGGCTCTTCCTTCCGTTGTCATTCAAAGACGGTTCACACCAGGTGGACCGAATGATGTACCTACGATTATTCCATGATCCGCGCGTTCCCGGTAACTCTCCCGCCCAACGGACGGTCACGGCGGCAGATCAGCAGGCGATCACGGCGGCAGATCGGCCGGCGGAGTGAAGTGCCACAGGTAGGCGACCCATACGATCTGAAGCAGGATATAGGCCACCAGCATCGCAGCCCGATAGCCTCGTGAGCGCACCAGCGACAACGTCAGGGCCAGCGGGAACAACGGCAGCAGCAGACGCAGGGTGGAGGTCTGCGGATTGAAGAAGATGAGCAGATACAGGCCGTACCCGAGGCAGAACAGCTGCAGTGTCCGTCCCATATGCGCTCCCGCCGGGGAGAAGACCAACGCGAGCATTCCGGCGACGACGATGACGAGCAGCACCGGACCGAGCGGACCGATGAGGCTGATCGACCGAGCCACCCACTGGACGACGAACGTGGTCTCGCCGGTGTGCCAGGCCGCCTCGGTGTCGGTATAGGCCGTCAGCGATCCGGTTGCCCACCAGGCATGGACCGGGTGGATGAGGGCCGCTGCGCAGGAGAGCACACCCAGGGCCCAGGACCGGATCACCTCGCCGGTCGGATACGGATCGCTGCGGCGGCGGATGAAGCGGTCGATGAGGTGGAAGAGCATGAAGAACGAGAACGCCACGCCGATCGGCCGCGACAGATCCATGAAGACGACGACCGGGATCGCCGTGAGATAGCGGCGTTCGACGACGAGGAACAGCGCCGACGCCTGCAGCAGGAGGGTCAGTGATTCGGCATAGCCGGTGGAGAAGATCGCGGCCGGTGGGAAGAACATCACGAGCGCTAGGCCCATCAGCGCCTGACCGGCATCGACGTACTTCCGGAAGAGGTGGAGGATGACGATCGAGGCCAGACCGGCCGCGATCGTGGACACGATCGGCGAGATGACTTCGTAGCTCAGCCCCGTGAGGTCGGCCAGAGTGGACACGATCGAGGGGTGCAGCGGATAAAACGCCCACTGGTTCTCCGCGACCGCTCCGGATTCGTCGACGGGCAGGATGCGGGGATAGCCCTCATCGGCGACGCGCCCGTACCAGCCGCCGTCCCAGAAATTGAGGAAGTCATTGAGCGTCGTCGTCACAGGCGACGACGACCAGTTCGCCGGGTCCTGCCGTTTGAGGACTGCGGCGAAGATCGACATGCTCACGACGCGGGAGGCGAAGTACACTGCCACGGCCTGCAGCCACACGGGCAGAGCCATGAACAGTGCGCCGAGGCGGCTGAAACGGGAGGAGTCGAAGACTTCGGGGGCGAGGGTGATTCCGGGGAGGTCTGCGGGGCGGCTCATCGTGGTCCGGCAGCCGTTTCCGGTCCGTCAGGTGAGGTTGTCGGTCTGGTGGTCGATGCCGCCTCGGCGGGGGCGGCTGCGGTTTCGAGTTCGCTCAGGCGTGCCCGCAGCATCGCCATGGCCGCGTCGACGTCTTCCATCCGGTAGCCGCGCAGGGCGGGCCGGAACCGCACCGATTCCAGGTCCTTGACGGTGAACTCCGCCGGCAGCCCGGTCCAGCTCTCTTCGGCCTCGTCGACGGTTTCGGAGGAGAAGACGTTGAAGGTCGCTGCGACGACGAATACGAGGACGAAGACCGCAGCTGCGACACCGATGACAATCCACAGAGGCATGCCCCCATTTTCGCATAGGCGCCTGCACGGAGGGCTCAGCGCAGTCCGCGCACGGTGTGTCTCGGCGCCGCTTCGCCGGTGATCGCCACGGTCACGTCGATGGCGTCGGCAGTGGCCCTGACATCGTGGGTGCGGATCATCGCCGCTCCCTTCTCGACGGCCAGCGCGGTCGCGGCGATCGTTCCGTACAGCCGGTCCGACGGGGCGACCTCACCGATGGCCTCACCCACGAAATCCTTGCGTGAGATCGCCAGCAGCACCGGATAGCCGGTGGCGGCGAATCGGTCGAGTTCACGCAGCAGACGAAGCGAGTGGTACGTGTTCTTCCCGAAGTCGGGAGTGGGATCGATGATGATCCGGTCTTCGCGCACCCCTGCTGCAAGCGCCGCCTCGGCGAGGTCGATGACGCCTGCCAAGGTGGAATCGACGACGTCACCGGCCTTCAGGCCATAGCGGTTGCGGTGGGCGTCGGTGCGCGGATCCAACCCCCCTGTGTGGGAGCAGACGATGCCGACATCATGTCGGGCGGCCACCTCGGCGAGTTTCGGGTCGATCCCGGCCCAGGTGTCGTTGAGCAGTCCCGCACCGGCCCTGCAGGCAGCCTCGGCCACTTCATGGCGCCAGGTGTCGACGCTGATGAGCACGTGCGGGTAGGACCTTGCGACTGCTTCGATGGTCGGGCACACGCGGTCGATCTCCTCGGCCACGGAGATCTCTCGTCCGCGGCCGGCGCGCACTCCCCCGATATCGACGATCTGAGCACCCGCCGAGGCGGCCGCCTCCACCGCCGTGATCGCCTCGTCGAGGGTGGCGGCGGATTCGTAGAACGAATCTGTGGTGCGGTTGATCACGGCCATGATCGCCGGGGTTCCGGGCCGAGCCCGGGCCAGATCGAACCGTTCGCCCTCCGGCACCGATGAGGTGTCGCCCCTCATGGTCGACCGTTCGCAGGATTCGCCACGGCCGAGTCCAGGTCGTGTCCCAGTCCGATCGCGGCGACGACTTCGTCGATGTCATCGGTGAGGGTGAACATGTTCAGGTCTGCTTCGCTGATCGTCCCCGCGGCCAGCAGGGTGTTCTGCATCCAGTCGACGAGTCCGCGCCAGTACTCGGTCCCGAACAGCACGATAGGGAATGAGGTGATCTTGCCGGTCTGGACCATGGTGAAGGCCTCGAACAGCTCGTCCAGAGTGCCCAGGCCTCCGGGCATGACGACGAATCCGCGCGAGTATTTGAGGAACATGGTCTTGCGGACGAAGAAGTAGCGGAAGTTCACGCCGAGTTCGACGTGCTTGTTGAGTCCGGTCTCGAACGGCAGCTCGATGCCCAGCCCGATGGACACTCCCCCGCCCTCACAGGCACCGAGGTTGCCGGCCTCCATGATTCCGGGTCCCCCGCCGGTGATGATCGCGTTGCCGTTCTTCGCGATGCGGCGAGCGATCTCGCGGGTGTCCGCATAGGCCTGGGTGCCGGCTTTCAGCCGGGCTGAGCCGAAGATCGACACAGCCGGTCCGATCTCGGCGAGAGAGCCGAATCCCTCGACGAATTCGGCTTGGATGCGCATGACACGCCACGGGTCCTCATGCACCCAGTCGCTGCCCGACTTCGATTCGAGGAGGCGCTGGTCCGTCGTCGTCTCCGGCACCTGGTCACCGCTCAGGCGGAGCGGGCCCTTGCTGTAGAAGCCCGGGTCACGTGTTGTGTCGTCTCCCCGGTCGCCTGCCGGATCGTCGGCAGGAAGGCGCCCGGGAGCACTCGAAAGCTCACCATCGACGTCGTCTGTCGCTCTGGTCATCTCATTCACCGGCCCTGAAGGTAGCTGCGCAGAGTTGCGGTGGCCTGTTCCACCTCGGTGACCCTCACATGCTCGTCCGACTTATGGGCGTACAGCGGGTTGCCGGGACCGAAATTCACTGCCGGAACGCCGAGTGCGCTGAATCGGGACACATCCGTCCAGCCGAGCTTCGGGGCCGGGGACAGACCGAGGGTGTCGATGAAGTCCTGGGCGATCGCCCTGTCGAGTCCGGGGCGGGCCCCCTCGGCGGCATCGGTGACGACGACGTCGAATCCGGTGAACAGCTCGCGCAGGAAGGACTCCGCCTCGGCGGCTGACTTGCTCGGAGCGAAGCGATAGTTCACGGACACCACGCACTCGTCGGGCACGACGTTGCCGGCGACTCCCCCGCGGATGTTCACGGCGGAGAGGGATTCGCGGTAGTCGAGTCCGTCGACGGTGACGGTGCCGGTCTCGAATTCGGCGAGCCGGGTGAGGATCTCGGCGGCGGCGTGGATGGCGTTGACGCCCATGAAAGCACGGGCCGAGTGGGCGCGGACTCCGGTGGTGGTGACGTCGACGCGGATAGTTCCGTTGCACCCGCCCTCGACGGAGGCGTTCGAGGGTTCGCCGAGGATCGCGAAGTCGCCGGCCAGCCAATCGGGGTGGTTGCGGGAGACGCGGCCGAGTCCGTTGAGCGAGGCATCGACCTCTTCATGGTCGTAGAAGACCCAGGTGACATCGCGGTTCGGTGTGGTCAGCGCGGCCGCCGTGGACAGCTGCATCGCCACCCCGGCCTTCATATCGCAGGCGCCCCGTCCCCAGATGACCTCATCCTCGGGGTAGTCGTCTCCGGACATGTGGGTGCGCACTGGCGGAAGGTTGTCTTCGACGGGAACGGTGTCGAGGTGGCCGGCGACGACGATGCGTTCGGCCAGCTCCAGGTCGGTGCGAGCGATGACGGTGTCTCCGTCGCGGAGGATCTCCAGGTCCGGCCCCGGACCCGCGCTGATCCTCTCCAGGACAGCGACGACGGCATCGGCCAGGACCGTTTCGTTCCCGGACACGGATTCGATGGCGCACAGTCGGCCGGTGAGTTCGGCCGGGTCGCCCAGTGCGGCGAACAGGTACTCGCCGAGGTCGCCGGCGGGCGCGAATATGGCATCAGTCTCAGCAGATGGATCGACAGTCATGTCTCTTAGCCTAGTACGGCGCCACCGTCTAGGCTTGAGGCATGACAGAACGCATCGTTTCCGCACGTGGACTCGCCACGATCCATTCCGACACCGTCCTCTCCGTCTGGTACCCCGCCTTGAGCACCGGTGATACCCATGACACCGCCGAGGCGGCCGCCACCGCTCGCGCCGCCGACGACGGTCTCGACGCCCTAGTGGGCACCGATGAGGCCCGCGGCACCCGCTCCGAGGTCGTCACCACCACGATCGATCTCGACGCCGGTCCCGCTTCGGCGGCCGACGCCTACCTGCGTCTGCACGCACTGTCCCACCGCGTCGTGACCCCCAACAACGTCAACCTCGACGGAGTCTTCGGCCATATCGCCAATGTCGTGTGGACCTCGTTCGGCGCCTGCTCCCCCGAGGACTTCGAGGCCACTCGCGCCAAGCTCCTCGCCCGCGGTCCTGTTGCCGTGTACGGGCTCGACAAGTTCCCGCGGATGACGGACTTCGTCATCCCCTCCGGTGTGCGCATCGCCGACGCCGACCGCGTCCGCCTCGGCGCTCATCTGGCTCCCGGCACCACCGTCATGCACGAAGGCTTCGTGAACTTCAACGCCGGGACGCTCGGTTCTGCCATGGTCGAAGGGCGCATCTCCCAGGGCGTCGTCGTCGGGGACGGTTCCGACATCGGCGGCGGCGCCTCGATCATGGGCACGCTCTCCGGCGGCGGCACGCACCGCATCTCCATCGGCTCGGGCAGCCTGCTGGGTGCGAATGCCGGTGTCGGCATCTCCATCGGCGATGACTGCATCGTCGAAGCCGGTCTCTACATCACTGCCGGCACTCGCGTGACGGTCCCCGGCGAAGACGACACCGTGGTCAAGGCCGCCGAGCTCAGCGGGAAGAACAACATCCTCTTCCGCCGCAATTCGGTCACCGGCACCGTCGAGGCGATCGCCCGCGACTCCAAGGGCATCGAGCTCAACCCCGACCTGCACTGAGTCAGCCGCCGGCGACCGGCGAAACGGGTCTGATTGCCCCACCTGCCGTTCGCCGCGACAACGCGCCGCAGCACTGTAGCATTGCGGCACTGCTGCGTTTTAGCTGAGCTGACGGTGAGGCTGAAGCCGAATCGCCTGCGCTGAGCAGCCGAGGGCGCGTTCACTACACGTGGGCGCGCCCTCAGCGCATTCACCTCCTCGCCGACGCCGGGCATCCCACATGCGTCGCGGCAAGTCACCCGGCTGGCGACAAAACCCCTCGCGAGTGCCATAACGCCCCGTTCCTGCAGGGGGTTGTGGCACGAAGGGTGATGGATGCTCAAGCAGCTGTCTGAACAGCCACCGGCGGTGAGGGTTGCTGGCAGCTGCCGAATCAGCGTGCCTTCGACGGTTCTTCGCCAGGACGCCTGACATCCGCCACCCGACCTGGCATACCACCGTGCTCCTGCAGGGGGTTGTGGAACGAAGGGTGATAAATGCGTCAATACCTGTAGGACAAGCCTCCTGCGGCGCATAGTGACACTGCCGGTGCGGGATGGCGAAAGAGCAGCGGCGCGGGACCAGCCTGTGAATGCGCAACGGCGTCGGGCAGAGGATTCTGCTCCGACGCCGTTGCGTCAGCCGCAGCACGTTCATCGTGCTGTCAGCGCTCATCCGGCCTGTGCGGCACCCAGCAGTGCGAGGGTGCCCAGACGGACCTCGGCGGTGCGCGGTGAAGCGGAATGCCGATTGCCGGGACTCAGCGTTCGCTGATGTCCTTGTAGTTCCGGTTGTATTCGCCCGTGTAGATCTGGCGTGGACGGCCGATCTTCGTCTCGGGGTCCTTGATCATCTCGCGCCACTGGGCGATCCAGCCGGGCAGCCGACCGACCGAGAAGAGCACGGTGAACATATTCGTCGGGAAGCCGAGAGCCTTGTAGATGAGGCCCGTGTAGAAGTCGACGTTCGGGTAGAGCTTGCGCTCGACGAAGTAGTCGTCGGCCAGCGCGATCTCTTCGAGCTGCTGAGCCAGTTCGAGCAGCGGGTCGCCGCCGGACCGGGCGAGAACCTCGTCAGCCGTCTTCTTGATGATCTTCGCGCGCGGATCGTAGTTCTTGTACACGCGGTGACCGAAGCCCATGAGACGGACGCCGTCTTCCTTGTTCTTCACGCGCTCCATGAACTTCTTCGGTCCGTCATCGGAGGCCGCGATCTGCTCGAGCATCTCGAGCACCGCGGAGTTCGCGCCGCCGTGCAGCGGTCCGGCCAGAGCGTTGACGCCGGCCGAGATCGACTGGAACACGTTGGCCTGCGACGAGCCGACGAGGCGAACCGTCGAGGTCGAGCAGTTCTGCTCGTGATCGGCGTGGAGGATGAACAGCTGATCCATGGCCTTGACCGCCAGCGGATCCGGTTCGTATTCCTCAGCGGGAACACCGAAGTTCACTCGCAGGAAGTTCTCCACGAGGCTCAGCGAGTTGTCCGGGTGGATGACCGGCAGGCCCATGTTCTTCCGATGCGCCAGTGCCGCGATGGTCGGCATCTTCGCAAGCAGACGGAACGACGAGGTGTCGATCTGATCTTCGTCAAAGACATCGAGGTCATCTTGGTAGAACGTCGACAAAGCCGCGACGGCAGCTGCAACCATAGGCATCGGATGAGCGTCGTACGGGAACGCACGGAAGAAGCGCCGCAGGTCCTCGTGGACGATGGTGTGTCCGCGCAGGCGAGCGTCGAAGGCATCGTACTGTTCCTGAGTCGGCAGCTCACCGTAGATGAGGAGGTAGCAGACTTCGACGAAGTTCGACTGTTCGGCAAGCTGTTCGATCGGGTAACCGCGGTACTGCAGCTCACCGTTGTCACCATCGATGTAGGTGATGGACGACGAGGTGGTTGCAGTGTTGGCAAACCCGGGATCGTATGTGACCGCGCCGGTCTCTTTGAGCAGAGAACCGATACGGTATCCGTTGTTGCCCGCTGTTGCTGACACCTCGGGCAGTGTCAGCTCCGTATCAGCGATCCTGAGGTTCGCCTCCGAAGTCATTCGATCTCCTCACCGTTGACCGACCCCAAGAACTTCCTGAGGTGTTTTGCACAGTTCTTTCAAAGACTACCGACAACTGCGGGAATCAAAAAATCGCTGCACGCTTCATATACTGGCTGGTAATACGTCTGAACAGGGCAGATAACAGTTTTTCGCCCTGCATGAAGTCTGAGCAGGAACTTAGCGGACGCTCGGAAACCGGCAACTTCCTCGCACGGTGTCCCACCCCCGCAATCATCTCGCGGCGGCCCGAAGACGCTCGGCCGCGGCGCAAATGCGTTCGTCGGTGGCGGTCAGCGCAATCCGCACATGGTCGGCAGCCGCCGCTCCGTAGAACTCTCCGGGACCCGCCACGATGCCGAGTTCGGCCAGGTCGGCCAGGGACTTCCAGCAGTTCTTGTCCGCGGTCGACCACAGGTAGAGACCGGCGGTCGAATGGTCGATGCGGAATCCGTACTCTTCGAGACCAGTTCGCAGCTGCTCGCGCCGTGACCGGTAGGTCTCCTTCTGCGCCAGCACGTGCTCGGTGTCGCGGAGTCCGGCGACCATGGCTTCCTGAATCGGGAACGGCACGATCATTCCCGCATGCTTGCGTGAGCGGGTGAGATCGGAGATGAGCTCGGCATCACCGGCGACGAACGCCGCGCGGTAGCCGGCGAGGTTCGACTGCTTCGACATCGAGTACACACTCAGCACACCGGCATTCGACTCCCCCGCGGCTGCAAGTACGCTCGGCGCCGGCTCATCGGATGCCCAATTGAGCAGTCCGTAGCATTCGTCCGATGCGACGACGACTCCGGCGGCACGAGCACGGCGAACCACCTCGGCGAGGGTGTCGACCTCGAGGACCTCGCCGGTCGGGTTGCTCGGTGTGTTGATCCACAGCAGACCGACACCGTCCAACGACTCCCCGTCGACGATCTGCGCGGCGTCGAGGCGGCGGCATTCGACGCCAGCGATCGTCGCACCCATCTCGTAGGTCGGGTAGGCGGCGGACGGACAGGCGACGGCCAGGCCTCGCTCGCGCAGTCCCAACAGGGTCGGCAGCCAGGCTACGAGCTCCTTCGAGCCCACAGTCGGCAGGATCTCAGTGGCGGGGTCGAGCTGAACCGAGTGCCAGTTCTCGTACCACCAGGCGATGGCTTCACGAAGCTGTGCGGTTCCGGCAGTCGTCGGGTAGCCGTGCGCATCTCCTGCATCCGACAGCGCACGCCGGATCACCTCGGGGGTGGGGTCGACCGGCGTGCCGATGGAGAGGTCGCACACTCCGTCGGGATGCTCGGCGGCCCGGTTGCGGTATTCCGTGAGCCGGTCCCAGGGGTAGTCCGGGAGATTGAGTCCGAAGGCGTTCGTCATCGGTCAGTCGTCGTGGTTCTGCGGCGGAAGAGCGGAGATGAGCGGATGGTCCTTGCCGGTGTTGCCGAGCTTCGCGGCACCGCCGGGCGAACCGAGGTCGTCGAAGAATTCGACGTTGGCCTTGTAGTACTCTTCCCACTCATCGGGCACATCGTCCTCATAGAAGATGGCCTCGACGGGGCACACCGGTTCGCACGCACCGCAGTCGACGCATTCGTCGGGGTGGATGTACAGGCTGCGTTCGCCCTCGTAGATGCAGTCGACGGGGCATTCGTCGATGCAGGCCTTGTCCTTGAGGTCGACACAGGGCTGGGCAATGATGTACGTCACTGGGCTGACTCCTCGGAAGACTCACGGATGGTGCGCATATACATCCCACAATACGCCTTCGCCGGATTCCCGTGACCACCGGTCTCAAGTGATTCGCACTGCATCTGAATTCCCGCCCACGCCTGCGCCCGACCCGGACGTGCGTGTCATAGGGTGGGAGGGCATCAATTTCGCGGAGGAAGGCCAGAAGTGGACGATCTGCAGCCCGGCAGACGAGTGGTCGTGCGGTATTCGCTCGCACCCGGAGACACGCATTCGACGTCGGATGCCCTCGGCGTCGTCACAGCCGTCGACGAGGCGGGGCTCGAGATCGATACGAAGCGCGGTCCCCTGCGCATCGCTCGCGACCAGGTCCTCCTCGTCCACGAGGTGCCCCCGGCTCCGACGAAGGCCGGGCGCACGCATGAGATCGTCTCCGCCGTGGATCTGCGGCGCATCTCGGCCGCCGCCTGGCTTCCCCACGACGTGTCCTGGCTGCACGTGGAGAATCTGCGCAACGAAGGCACCGAGGCGGCTGCCGAGGTCAGCCTGCTGCAGAAGGGCTGGCTGCTGCGGCATTCGGAATCCGCTACCCGTCGCGCCAATTCCTGCCTGCCCGTGACCGCCACCGGACTCGGGTGGGAACAGGGGCTCGACGCCGTCGAGGAGTGGTACCGCACCCGAGGCAAGCCGAGCCGCGTCCAGATCTATTCCGCTGACGATTCCTCGACGCTGGCACCCGAATGTGAGGGGCTCGCTCCCCTGCTCTCGGCTCGCGGCTACACCCCTTCCGAGGCCACACTTCTGCTCACGGGCGCCACCGCGGAGGCAGCAGGCGGTGCGTCCTCCCCCGCCGAGGCGGCCGCGGCCGGTCTGATCATCGACGTCTCCGATGCGCCGACCTCCGAGCATTTCGCCGCATGGACGTCACAGCGAAACCCCGGTGAGGAACCGGATTCGGCCGAGGCGTTCAAGACGCTCATCGAAGCCGATCAGCCGTGTGAGTTCGTCACCGCCTATGCCGAGCATCCCGATGGATCCCGGACTATGGTGGCGGCCTGCAGGGTGGTCGAGCGCAGCAAATGGGGTGTCATCACCAACCTCATCACTCGTCCCGATCTGCGCAGACGCGGTGCCGGGCGTTCGGTGGTCGCTGCCGCGGCGGCACTCCTCGCTCAGCGCGGGGTCAGGTCCTACCTCGTCGACGTGGAGTCGAGCAATGAGGCGTCGCTGGGCCTCTTCACTTCCCTCGGTGCGACAGTGCGTCACCGGTCCTGGTACGCCGAAGCACGCTGAACGGTGAGCCGGACGGAATCCAGTGAGGAGGGCTCAGCCCTTGCACTCGACCTTGTTCACCGGCCGGTAGACCGTGGTGAAGCCGTCCTTCGTGGTCTTGCCCGAAGCGATGTCCTTCATGGTCCGGGTGATCCGGATCGACCAGCCGCCCTTCGGCGACTGCGGGGAACACGAAGCTCCGCTTTCGGTGACCGACCCCGGTGAGGTGTGGTTGAACCGGTCCGAGGCGTCGGCCGACACATCGTACTTCTTGACGCCGAAGACCTTCGCGTGGACCTCTCCGTCTTTGAGGTACATGTCGAGGACGACCGGAGTCTTCGAGTTGTTCGTGAACTTCATATCGATCGACGACCAGTCGAGGGTCGACTCGCGGCCCTCCGGATAGCGGGAGATATAGCGCGAATGCGCCTGGTGTTCGTCGAGTTCGAAGCCGGCGAAGAAGGCCGCGTTGAACAGAGTCGTCGACACCTGTGAGACGCCGCCGCCGTAGTCTTCCTTCATCTGCCCTTCGGAGATCACGCCGGCAGGCTTGTAGCCGTTTGCGGCGGTGCGCTGGCCCAGAGCCTCATTGAGGGAGAACTGCTCACCGGGCTTGAGAACCGTGCCGGAGACCTTCTTCGAAGCCACCCGCAGGTTCGTATCGCGGTTGGGTTCCGAGCTGTAGCCGGTGGAGAAGTGTGACACGGTGTCGGAGACATCGGCCTTCTTCGCATCCTTCGTCGTGAACTCGGGTTTGACCGACGCCAGTGTGACTGTGGGCTTGTCCTCCTTGCCGTTGATGGCGTCGGTGACCGCCCCGGTCAGTTCCTTGGCCTTGATTCCGATGCCATTGCGGGAGGGCACGACCTCGGGCTTGCCGTCCTTGATCTCGAAGCTCGCGTCTTCGGCCGGTCGTCCGATGTCCTTGTTGGCGGCCAGCACGGCCTTCTGCAGAGCCTCCTGATCGAAGACAGGCTTGAGCTTCGAGTCCTCGGCTTTGAACGTCAGAGTCTTAGCGACGGTCTTCGGGGACACTGTGAGGTCACCGCCTTTGACCTCCGAGTCCGCATCCTTCGCAGCCTTCGCCGTGATCGTGAGGTCCTTGCTCACGGCGTCTTTCGCGAATCCGTCGGCCATGTCTTCGGCTTCGGACGTGGTGATATCGGGATCGACGTTCGTCGGGCTGACCGGAAGAGCATCCTCGGTGCGCAGCCAATGATCGTCGACGGCGGTGCGCACGGCGGCGGTGTCGACGGTCTGGCCCTTCTTGCCGTCCTTGACCTTCGGTGTGGTCTTGTCGAACTCGAGTTCGGCGTCCTTGGGATCGACGGCCAGGGATTCCGTGACCTTCGCGGTTTCCTTATCGAACTTCTCCTCGTCGACCTCGATGACGGGATCGACTTCGTCCTCGCCGAACAGGCGGTCCCAGATGACGGTGGGGTCGAGGCTGAAGCCGGTGATGCGCTCAACTGTCGCTTCCGCGTCGAAGGTGATCCCGGCCTTCTCCGGGTCGAGCTTCGCCGTCGGCTCTCCGGCCTCCAAGACGATGTCGTTCTCCGCGTCATCGCGCAGGTCGTTGCGCAGAGTGTTCTCGGCATCCGTTGCGGACTTGCCGCCGATGTCGATTCCGGCCACGGTCGTCCCCGGTGCGAGCATCCGACCGCTGAAGAAGCCGATTACCACATAGATGGCGGCCAGCACAACGACGGCCACGAGGATGAAGGGCCAGACCGACTTCTTCCGGGCAGCGCTGCCGGACGGGTCGGGCCCGCCTGCGTTCGAGGTTCCATCGGACAAGGTATTGGTCGGCATCATTCTCCCGAGGGTGTCGATAACGACTGATTCGGTGCGGTTCGCACGAGTCTAGCGAGTGCGATCGTGCCCGCGCACGTTGATGAAGGAGAAGACCGCGGCCAGGACCATCGGTCCGAGCAGCCACACAACTGAACGAAGCAGTCCGGTGACGATCATATCGGCGCCGGGCAGCCACTTCGGCTGCCCGAAGACGAAGGACAGTACGGCGATGATCACGGCGGCGACCAGCATCGGGGCGCTGCTGCGATACATCGTCTTCAGGTGCCACAGCCCCGCCGCGGCCAGAGCCAGGGCCAGCACGAGCCCCCATGGCAGGATGATCGGGGTCTCGCCGAGGTTGACCACCGTCACGTTGAGATGCTGCATGGTGCCGAGGAACGCGATGAGCAGTCCGAGTACGGCGGAGTGGAGGTAAGCGAAGATTCCGGGCTTCCGCGGTTCGCGTCGCCGTCGCAGGGGCTGAGCCGCCGTGTTCTCCTGAGCTTCGAGCGCTGCGATGTCGAGGCCGGTGAGCACGTGCGGTGCCGGTCCGCTGTTGAGGATCTCGGATGGGATCGGAGTGCCTGCCCCTATCGAGAAGTATTCGCGGTCACCGATCTTCTGACCGACGCCGTTGGACAGGGCGAAGAAGCCGCCGGCGACACTCACTTGGGTGCGGTGGGCTTCCAGTGCTGCCCGTTTCGCCGGCAGCACCGCGCTGACGTCCTGGTCGATGACGATCTGACCGACCGGCGGTTTGGCCGGGATCGTCTCGGCGGGGGCGAATCCGGTGTCTGCGAAGCCTGCCTGGTGCGGGTCGAACGAATGGCGGGCCACCTCGGTGGGGGTGTCGACGTAGAGCAGTCGACCGGTCCGCCATTCGGCGAAGTCGATTGCCGCGGTCGTGGCCTCGTGCACCCGCACGTGGTCGGGGTGGCCGTAGCCCCCGTTGGCGGCGTAGGTGATGATCGCGTGCGGTTCGAAGGCGTCGATGACGGCGGCGATGTGTCTGGCCACGGTCGTGATGTCGGCTGCGCACAGAGCGTTGTCGCTCATCGATGACGCGGGTCGAGCGTGACCGTCCGGTCCCCATTCCATTCCCGAATCCTCGAAGGTTCGCGTGGTCCCGCCGAGGAATGTGTGCATGCGCACACCGAGAGCACGCATCGCCTCGGCGATCTCCTGCTCCCGGACCCGGGCGAGACCGGCCCGGTCGCCCTCGAGCTGCTTCAGCTCTGCGGGGATGACCTCGCCGCCCTCACCGCGGGTGGCTGTGAGCACCATGACCTCGGCACCCTCGGAGACCAATTCGGTGATCGTGCCGCCCGTCGTGATCGTCTCATCGTCGGGATGAGCGTGCACGAGGAGGACGCGTGGCGTAACAGTCATTGGTTCCTGGGTGCTCGAGGTCATTCGGTGCTGCCGGATCAAGGATTCCGGCTCAGGCGTTCTGGCGGCGCATCTTCGCGTAGAGCTTTGCGCGTTCCTTCTGATCGAGTTCGACCTTGCGGATGCGGATGGCACCCGGGGTGACCTCGACGCACTCGTCCTCACGAGCGAACTCGAGGCTCTCCTCGAGGGTCAGCTTGCGCGGCGGAGTGAGGTTCTCGAAGCTGTCGGCAGAAGCTGAACGCATGTTCGTCAGCTTCTTCTCCTTCGTGATGTTGACGTCCATATCGTCGGCACGCGAGTTCTCGCCCACGATCTGGCCTTCGTAGACCTCGGAGGTCGGTTCGACGAAGAAGGTTCCCCGGTCCTGCAGGTTGATCATCGCGTACGGGGTCACTGTTCCGGCGCGGTCGGCCACGAGAGATCCGTTGATGCGGAACTCGATGTTGCCGGCCCACGGTCCGTATCCGGCCGAGATCGTGTTCGCGATTCCGGTGCCGCGGGTCTCGGTGAGGAACCGAGTGCGGAAGCCGATGAGGCCGCGGGCGGGGACCTTGAACTCCATCCGCACCCAGCCGGTGCCGTGGTTTGTCATGGTCGACATGACGCCCTTGCGGGCAGCCAGCAGCTGGGTCACGGCGCCGAGGTAGTCCTCCGGCACGTCGACCGTTAGCTCTTCGAAGGGCTCGTGGACCTTGCCGTCGACCTGTTTGGTCACGACCTGAGGTTTGCCGACCGTGAGTTCGAATCCTTCACGGCGCATCTGCTCGACGAGGATGGCCAGAGCCAGCTCACCGCGACCCTGGACTTCCCAGGCGTCGGGGCGTTCGGTCGGGACGACCTTGAGCGAGACGTTGCCGACGAGCTCCTGGTCGAGGCGGTCCTTGACCATGCGGGCAGTGACCTTCGTGTTCTTCTCCCGGCCGGCCAGCGGGGAGGTGTTGATGCCCACGGTCATCGAGATCGCCGGATCGTCGATGACGATCGCCGGCATCGGCTTCGGATTGTTGATGTCGGTGAGCGTGTCACCGATCATGATGTCGGGGATGCCGGCGACGGCGACGATGTCGCCGGCCGAGGCCTCCGTGGCGGGCACCCGGTCGAGACCCTGGGTCTCGAGCAGTTCGGTGATCTTCACCGAGCTGATCTCGTCACCGCGGGCCCAGGCGACCTGCTGGCCCTTCTTCAGCGTGCCGCCGAAGATGCGCAGCAGCGCCAGACGGCCGAGGAACGGCGAGGCGTCGAGGTTGGTCACATGTGCCTGGAGGATGCCGTCGGAGTTGATCTCCGGTGCCGGGATCGTCTCGAGAATGGTCTTGAACAGCGGTTCGAGGTCGGGGTTGTCCGGGACCGCTCCATCGGCGGGCTGTTCGAGGGAGGCGGCACCTGCCTTCGCGGCGGCGAAGACGACGGGCACATCGAGGACGGAGTCGACGTCGAGGTCGGGGACTTCGTCGGCGAGGTCGGAGGCCAGACCCAGGAGCAGGTCCTGAGCTTCCTCGACGACTCCGTCGATGCGGGCATCGGCACGGTCGGTCTTGTTGATCACGAGGATGACGGGCAGCTTCGCGGCCAGCGTCTTGCGCAGGACGAAGCGGGTCTGCGGCAGCGGACCTTCCGATGCGTCGACGAGGAGGACGACGCCGTCGACCATGGACAGTCCGCGCTCGACCTCACCGCCGAAATCGGCGTGGCCGGGGGTGTCGATGACGTTGATGACGATGGGGTCCTCGCCGGCCGAGGGACCGTTGTAGAGGACGGAGGTGTTCTTCGCGAGAATGGTGATGCCCTTCTCGCGTTCGAGGTCGCCTGAATCCATGACGCGTTCGGCGAAGTCGCCGTGTTCGCTGAACACACCGGTCTGCCGGAGCATGGCATCGACCAGCGTGGTCTTGCCGTGGTCGACGTGTGCGACGATTGCTACGTTTCGGCGGTTTTCCCGTCGTGTGATGGCTTCAGTCATCAAGAACCTTTTTGAGATAGAGAGATCGGTCCAGCCCGGACCCAACAGACAATTATACGGCCACCCGCACGCTCTCGCGTGCAGGTGGCCGTCAGCTTGGGCGGACTCAGGCGTTCATCGTGGCCTCGAGGACCGCGTCCCTGGCCTCCCGACGCTTGCGCTGCTCCTTCGGATCCGGAACCGGAACCGCAGACAGCAGACGCTGTGTGTACGGGTGGACGGGGTTCGACACGACCTGCGAGGACTTGCCGATCTCGACGAGGTAGCCGTGGCGCATCACCGCGATGCGCTCGGCGATGCGTTCGACCACGGCCAGGTCGTGGCTGATGAACAGACACGCGAAGCCGTATTCCTTCTGCAGGCCTTCGAACAGGTCGAGGACCTTCGCCTGCACGGACACGTCGAGCGCCGAGGTCGGCTCATCGGCGATGAGCAGCTTCGGTCGCAGGGTCAGGGCGCGGGCGATGCCGATGCGCTGACGCTGACCGCCGGAGAGCTCATG
Organism: Brevibacterium sp. H602; assembly: GCF_051172395.1. Taxonomy (NCBI): domain Bacteria; kingdom Bacillati; phylum Actinomycetota; class Actinomycetes; order Micrococcales; family Brevibacteriaceae; genus Brevibacterium; species Brevibacterium sp. H602. The sequence continues at coordinate 305,802 of NZ_JBPIZD010000001.1, forward strand.
CGGATAGCGGTTGCGCATCGAGGTCGGCAGTTCGACCGCGGTCAGCAGCTCCTCGACTCGCTTGCTCAGCTCCGGCCCTTTCATCCCCTCGTGGAGGTAGAGCGGCTCACCGATCGACTCCCCGACCGGCAGTCGCGGATTGAGCGAGGAACCGGGATCCTGGAACACGATCCCGACTTCCTTGCGCAGGGGCCTCATCTGCTTATTGCTCAGGCCCTTGATGCTCGTGCCGTTGACGACCATGTCGCCTTCGACCGTGGGCAGCAGCCCGAGAGCGGCGCGTCCGATCGTGGTCTTACCCGACCCCGACTCCCCCACCAGGCCCACGACTTCGCCGGGGGCGATCATGAGATTGATGTGGTGAGCGGCGCGGAAGGCCTTCTTCCGTCCGATTGCGGGGTACTCGATCGCGGCGTCACGCAGCTGCAGGGCAGAGGGCTTCGAGAAGTCCGCCTGCGAACCGGGATGGTAGTACGTCTCCGTGGAGTCCATCTCGATCTCGAAGCGGTCCTGCTCAGTCACCTGAGCGCGTGCCTCGGCCACGGCCATATCGGCGGCCCCGGCCTCGGAGAGACCGTCGCCGCCTGCCCCGGTGTCCGGCTGGCCGACCGGGTCATCGGCGTGCGCAGACTGATCGGAGGTGATATCGGACAGCGAGGCCTCGACATCGTCGATGCTGCCGCCGAATACTTCGCTGTCGGTTCCCGCGCCGAGGTGGGGCACAGCTTCGAGGAGCTGCTTCGTATACGGATGCTGCGGGTTGTAGAAGATCTCCTCCGCAGTACCCGATTCGACCACCTTGCCGGCGCGCATCACGATGATGCGGTCGGCCATATCCGCCACCACGCCCATATCGTGCGTGATGAGGATGATGCCCGCGTCGAGCTTCGACTTCAGTTCGCGCATGAGCTTGAGGATCTCGGCCTGCACCGTGACGTCGAGCGCGGTGGTCGGCTCATCGGCGATGAGCAGCTTCGGCTGACAGGCCAGTGCCTGCGCGATCATGATGCGCTGACGCTGACCACCGGAGAGCTGGTGCGGGAACGAATGGAACCGATCCTCCGGATCAGGGATCTCCACGAGCCGCATGAGCTCGAGAGCCCGTTGCTTCGCCTCGCTGGGACCGATGTCGAGGTGGACGCGCAGCGTCTCCACGATCTGGTACCCGGCAGTGTAGACCGGGTTGAGCGCCGTCATCGGCTCCTGGAAGATCACAGAGATGTCGTTGCCGCGCACGGCCTGCATCTTCTCCGGCGGCATGCCGATGAGTTCACGTCCGTTGAGCTTCGCTGAGCCGGTCGCACGGCCGTTGCTCGGCAGGAGCCCGAGCAGAGACATGCTCGACTGCGACTTGCCCGAACCGGACTCGCCGACGATCGCCAGCACCTCGCCGGCATTGACCGTGTAGTCGAGGTGTTCGGCGGCCATCCACCATTCGTCGCTGACCCAGAACTGGACTCCGAGGTCATTGACCTCGAGGATCGGAGAGCCCTTCTTCGGCTGGTTGTCTGCTTTCTTCTCGGCCATCACTTCGCCTCCTTCTGTGCCATGCGCTCGGCTTTCTTCATCTTCCTCCAGCTCGGAATGGTCTTCATCCGCGGATCGAACGCGTCGCGCAGACCGTCGCCGATGAAGTTCACGCACAGAGCGATGACGATGATAAACAGGCCGGGCCACCAGAACAGCCACGGACGAGTGGCGAAGGAGGTCTGGTATTCGCTGATGAGCTGACCCAACGAGATGCCGGGCGGTTTGATGCCGAAGCCGAGGTAGCTCAGCGAGGCTTCGAGCACGATCGCCTGACTCATGATCAGCGTCGTGTTGACGATGATGACGCCCATGGCATTGGGCAGCATGTGCTTGAACATGATCCGGAAATCGCTGGCGCCGGCCACGCGGGCCGAATCGACGAACTCGCGTTCGCGCAGCGACATGAAGTCACCGCGGACGAGACGTGCAAGCCCCACCCAGAGGATGCAGCCCAACGCCACACCGAGCAGCGGGCCGTTTGCTCCGCCGACGAGCACGCCGAGGATCGATCCGACCACGATGACCGGCAGGATGACGAAGCCGTCGGTGATGCGCATGAGCACCGAGTCGACCCAACCGCGGTAGTAGCCCGCAACAGCACCGATGACCGTGCCGATGATCAGGCAGACGATGCCGATGATGAACATGACGACGAGAGAGATCTGCGTCCCCTTCATCACTCGGGCGAAGTTGTCACGACCGATCTCGTCCTGACCGAAGGGGTGATCGCCGAGTGAGAAGAAGTTCGCGAACGACCAGGTCGGGGCTCCGCCGGGGTTGACCACGGGCCCGGACGCCGTATGGCTGAACTTCCACCAACCGGGAATTCCCGCAAATCCCTGTGCGCTGAAGGCGAAGATGGCCACGAGCACAAGGACGACGATCGAGATCATCGCGCCTTTGTGACGGAGGAATTTGCGCAGGACGATCTTGCCCTGGGAGAGACCCTCGGTTTCCTTCGACTCGATCGCGTTGTCCCCGACTTCGTCGAGGGCGAGAGCGTTCTGTTTGTCGTTGTTGGTACTCATGCGTTCACTCGGATTCTCGGGTCGAGGACGGCGTAGAGGAAGTCCGCGACCAGGTTGGCGATGATGGCGAGCAGGCCTGTGATCAGGATGTAGGCCATGACCGGGTCGAGCTCTGCCTGTCTCAGCGAGTCGATGAAGAGCTTGCCCATGCCGTTCCAGCCGAAGATCGTCTCCGTGATGACGGCGCCGCCGATCATCGTGATGATGTCGACGGGAACGACCGAGGCCAATGGCAGCAGCGCATTGCGCATAGCGTGCCGCATGATCACCGTACGTTCGTTGAGGCCCTTGGCTCGTGCCGTGCGGATGTAGTCCTGGCCCAGGACCTCGAGCATCGAACCGCGGGTATAGCGGGTGTACGAGGCGAAGGAGATGAGGACGAGAGCGATCGACGGCAGCAGCAGGTGAGTGAACGAGTCGAGGTTCGTGATCCAGAAGTCGCCGTCGATATTCGGCGCCGATGCACCGATCGTCGCAATCGGACGATTGTTGATGGCCGGGTCGTCCGAATACTCCTGCCAGCCCTGCAGCACACGGTCGGCGAAGATGAGCACTGCCACGATGATGGCGGTGAAGCTCGTCGTGCGCGCGGTATCCCACGGATCCGGGCCGCGGAAAGCCAGACCGATGCCGACGGCGACGGCGATCGCAACGATGAAGAGCCCGAACATCCACAGCCAGTTCATGTCGACGTAGTAGAACAGGTTCATCAGCGGCCAGTAGAGCAGCGCGCCGACGACCACTGTGGTGAGCGTGGCATAGAGTACGCGGCGGTTCTTCAGACCCGTCGACAGGTACGTCATGACGATGGCCGCACCGGCGCCGATGACGACCACGCCGAGGAGGCCGATCGTCGGGTGCTGCATCCAGCCGCTGGCGAGGATGTAGTAGATCGTGCCGAAGGTGATGACCGCTGCGGCGACGAAGGTGATCGCGCGACGCTTCGCGCTGCCGCCGAGCGCACCCATCCAGAACAGCCCCATGGCCACACAGCCGATGATGATCGGCCACCAGGATTCCAAGGTCGGGTCGTTGATGAAGTTGTTGATGTCGATCGCTCCGTACTGCTTGAGCAGCACCGCCACCCAGAAGACGGGCAGCGAGTAGAGGAGGAACGAGACGAAGGTGATGAAGTAGTCGAAGCCCGAGTACTGGCGGATTGCCGAGATCATGCCGACGGCGATGCCGAGGATGATGGCCACGATCGTCGAGGCGGTGATGAGCTTGATCGTATTGACGATTGCGCCCTGCAGCTGGTCGGTGACTTCTTGGCCGGACTTCCAGGCGATGCCGAAGTCACATTGGCCGATGGCGCAGCCGCCGACGCCTGCCAGCCACTTGAAGTAGCGGACGACGGCGGGAGTGTCGAGGTCGAGGAGACGTCGACGCGACTCGTAGAGAGCCTCGATGTTCGGTGAGGTGCTCGCGCGCAGGTCCCAGAAGAAGTCGAGCGCGACATTGAGGAGCAGGTAGAGGACGAAGGTGACGATGAGGAGCACGAGCGCCGTCGACAGCAATCGTCGGAGGATGAATCTGATCATGATGAGAGTTCCGTTTCAATCTTCCGAAAACGCCGCTGTGGGGATCACACAGTGATCCCCACAGAAGGCTTGGGTGGAGAAGAACCGATCGCGTCAAACGCGGATCAGTTGACTTCCCACTCCCAGTAGTTCCAGAACATCGTCGGCGATACAGACGTCGACTTCACGTTCTTGACGCTGTCACGGTAGATCGTCAGTTCGGGGAACTGGAAGATCGGCGCACCGAAGGCGTCCTCGCTCAGCTGCTTCTCCATGTCGATGAGCAGGTCCTGCTGCTCGTCTTCCTTGGACACAAGCAGCTTGTCGAGGATCTTGTCCATCTTCTTGTTCGAGTAGCCGCCGTAGTTGTTCTGAGCGCCGGTGCGGAAGTTCGCATCGTTCTCCGTCACTCCGGTGCCCTCGGACTGCCAGCCGAACAGCGAGACATCGTAGGTGCCGTCGCCGAGGCGGGTGCCCCAATTGACATCTCCGACGTCCTTGATCTTGAAGCCGGCCTTCTCCGCCGATTCCTTGATCAGCTGGAATTCCTGCTGGCGACGCGAGTTCGTGTTGTCGTACATGACGCGGACGGTCGGGGAGTCCACTCCGGCTTCCTTGAGCAGCTTCTTCGCGGCCTCGACGTCACCATCGGCGGCGTCGGCGACGCCGTTGACCTTGGTGATCGCGTCGTACATCGGCGAGCCGGGAACCTGCGAGTATGAATCACGCGTGACGGCTTCGTCGTTGAGGGGCTTGATGATCTTCTCGACGATGTCCTCACGTGGCAGCGCCTTGAGGAATGCCTGACGGACCTTCTTCGCTTTCTCCTCGTCGCCGCCGTTGGCAGCAGGATCGAAGGGACCCTTGTTGTCGAAGGTGAAGTCGACGTGCTCATAAGTCGCACCATCGGCGGCGTCAACCGTCACCCCGTCGATCTTCTCTGCGGCGGAGAGGACGTCGGCGGTCGCCTGCGGCTGGGTCATGTCGACCTCACCGTTCTCGATCGCCTGGATCATCGCCATCGGGTCGCCGTTGTAGCGGACCGTGACGGTCTTGACCTTCGGCTTCACCGGTCCGGTGTAGTTATCGTCGAGTTCGAGGGTGACGTACTGCCCCTCTTCGAACTTCGTCATCTTGTAGGGACCGTTGTGGACCAGCAGGTCCTCGTCCTTCGGCATCGAGGTGAAATCGAACCCGGTGTTCCAGGTGTTCGAGATCTTCGAGAGCTTCTTGGTGTCCTTGTCCTTGATGGCATCGAGGATCGCCTGCTTGCCCTTTTCCGGATCGTCGATGCCCAGGGCCTTCTTCGCCACGATGTGAGCGGGCACGCCGACGCCGTCGGCACCGGTGCCGAATTCGGTCTGCCAGTCGGCGTACGGCTTCGAGTACTCGAGCGTGATCTCCTTGCCGTCGTCGGAGATCTCCGGGAACTTCTTCACCAGAGCCGAACCCGCGGTGGAGGAGTCGAAGTAGACGGTCTTCGCGTCGTTCTTCTTCACCGATCCGTCGTCTTTGTTGTTCGATTCGACGGTGTTGAAGTTCGCCGAGGTGCCTGCCCAGGTCAGGGCGAGGTCCGCTGCATCGACGGGGGTTCCGTCGGACCACTTCGCATCATCGTTGAAGGTGTACTTGACCTTGAGCGGATCTTCCGAGACCTGTTCGACCTTGCCGAGGGCGCCGTCCTGGACTTCGAGGTCACCGTCGTAGTAGCCGAAGTTGTCATTCATCATGTAGGTGAGAATGGCGTTCGAGGTCGCATTGCCGTTCGCGGTCAGAGTGTTCATCGAACGGAAGGATTCGTTCCATCCGATGTTGACGGCGGTGTCCTTCGATGAGTCACTGTCGTCGCCTCCGCCAGGGGGTGTGCAGGCGGTGAGCACCATAGCGGCTGCGGCAACTGAGGCGCCGGCCGCGAGGAAGCGCTTGTTCACATTCTCTCCTTGTTGTTCTAGGGCGAGTCACCCTCGTACTTGCACCCCAAAACCGGAGTGCATTCCGGTCACGTGAAGCACGTCGGCAGAGACCGAAGCGCATGTGACCGCGTTCATGCTTTTCACATGGAATGCAACAAAGTTAATTCACCAGCGACTGTGACGGAGTCCACATAATGAGCAAATTTCGGAATCGTTACCGTTTCGAAACCAAGGGAACAGACAACTTTTGTTCAGTCTCAATGGATAGGATGATCAGGTGGCTGACAGTGAGATAGATCGCAATGAGACCGAGCCGACCGTCGTGCGGACGACGAGTTCGACGACGCTGTTCTTCATCGTCGGAGGGCTCTGTGCCTTTGGCGTCCTCTCGATCGTCTTCGGTGACTTCACACTGCGCGGTCTGGCCGCTGCCGGCATCCCACTGGCCGTCGGCACCCTGGTCTTCGTCTTCTACCGGTTCCCCCGCGTCGAACTGCACAGACAGCAGCTTGTGCTGGTCAATCCACTTAAGACCGTGACGATCCCGTGGAACCTCGTCGACGGCTTCGAAACCCATTTCGGTCTGAGTGTGCGCACCCATGAGAAGAAGTTCGCCTCATGGCCGCTGGCCGGCAAAGGCAAGAAGTGGGAGAAGGACGAGCACGGTATGCGCCAGCTCGTCGAGAATCCGAGCCCGGCCGTCGATGCCGTGCTCGAGCGCTTTTCGGCACTCGGTGACGCAGAGCTCGCCAACCCCGGTGGGCAGCGTGTCATCGAGACGAGATGGAACATCGGCATCATCGCCGTGAGTCTCCTCGTCATCGTCTGGGCGCTCTTGGGCTTCGCGGCACTGCCGCGCTGAGGTCACCAGCCGCGTTCGCGCCACTCCCCCAGTTTCGGACGTTCCTCACCCAGGGTCGTCGAGTCCCCGTGTCCGGGCAGGACGAGAGTCTCGTCCGGAAGTTCGCCGAAGACCCGCTCCTCGAGGTCGTCCATGAGAGAGGTGAAGTCCTCGGCCGACCAGGTCTTGCCCGGCCCGCCGGGAAACAGCGAGTCACCGGAGAACAGGATCGTCTGGCCCCCGTCACGCAGAAGCAGTGCGATCGAGCCGGGGGTGTGCCCGCGCAAAGCGATGGCTTGGAGGACGAATCCGCCGAAGTCCCCGACATCGAGGTGATCGACGGAATGCGCGATCTCCACTCCTTCCGCCTCGGTGATGGCGGCCGCGTCCGCGGCACCGGCGATCGTCATCGCCTCCGGATAGTTCGCCGAGGTGGCCGGCAGTGCCCGAATATGATCCCAGTGCTGGTGGGTGGTGATGATCGCCCTGAGCTTCGGGTCAGCCTCGGTGTCCTGCGCGCTCAAGCCGATGAGTTCGGTGATCGCCTCGGAGTCGTCGGCGGCGTCGATGAGCACCTGGGAGCCGGTCTCTCTGGCGGTGAGCAGATAGACGTTGTTCGCCATCTCGGAGACCGCGATAGAGCGGATGATGACGTGCTCGGTTTCGATCGTATTCATTTCCAAACTCCTCAATCTGTGCTGATGCTGCGAACTGTTCAGGGACAGGTCACCAGGCTCCGCGGGTGTACTGCGGAGGGTAGGGTCCGGGTTCGACTCCGAGGACATGGGCGGCTCGCTGCGGCCAGGAAGGTTCCCGCAGAGCGGCGCGGGCCATGAAGATCGCATCGGCCTGTCCCGTGCTGAGGATGGTCTCGGCCTGCTTCGGATCGGTGATGAGTCCGACGGCTCCGGTCGGCACGCCCTCGGCGCGGATCGCCGCGGCCAGCGACACCTGGTAACCGGGACCGATGGGGATCCGCACCGGATAGTTGCCGCCCGAGGAGACGTCGATGAGGTCGACTCCAGCCTCCGACAGCGCACGGCTGACATCGGCGGCTTCGGCGATGTCGAATCCGCCGTCGGTCCATTCGCTGGCCGAGATGCGTACGAACACCGGCACGTCCTCACCGACCTCGGCGCGGACGGCCGCATAGACCTCGTGGAGCAGTCGGGACCGACCGGCGAGATCGCCGCCGTATTCGTCGCTGCGCTGGTTCGACAGCGGGGACAGGAAGGAATGGAGCAGATAGCCGTGGGCTGCGTGGAGCTCGACGAGGTCGAACCCGGCATCGATCGAACGTCGGGCAGCGGCCGCGAAGGCGGCGACCACCTCGGCGATGTCGTCCTTCGTCATCTCCACGGGCTCGGCCAGCTGCGGATAGGCGATGGAGCTGGCGCCGAACGTCGGCCATCCGCCCTCGGACTCGGGGACGCTGCCCTTCGGCTCACCGGTGAAAGGACGATAGGTGCTGGCCTTGCGGCCGGCATGGGCGAGCTGAATGCCGATGATGCTGCCCTGGGAGTGGACGAAGTCGACGACGGTCGACCATGACTCTGCCTGGTCGTCGTTCCAGATTCCGGCGTCCTGTGGTGAGATTCGACCTTCGGGGACGACTGCGGAGGCTTCGGTGAGGATGAGCCCGAATCCGCCCTGCGCCCGGGCACCGAGGTGGACGAGATGCCAGGGGCCGGGCATGCCGTCTTCGGCTTCGCAGGAATACTGGCACATCGGTGCCAGCCAGATGCGATTGGGGATCTCGGTTCCGCGCAGTGTCAGCGGTTCGAACAGCTCAGTCATGACATCAGTCTGCCAGTTTTGCCCGTGGTCAGACAGCGATCCCGAATACCGGAACGGCGAGCAGATAGACGGTCGCAGTGATGAGGACGATGCCGATGACGTTGAGCCACAGACCGCCCTTGACCATCTGCGCCACGGTGACGTATCCGGAGCCGAAGGCCACCGCGTTGGGCGGGGTGGCGACCGGCAGCATGAAGGCGCACGTCGCTGCGAGTGCGACGGGAATCGTCAGCAGCAGCGGGTCGAGGTCGAGCCCCATCGCCACTCCTCCGACCACGGGTACGAACGTTGCGGCCGTTGCGGTGTTCGACGTCAGCTCGGTGAGGAAGAGGATGATGGCGGTGAAGATGGCAACGACGAGGATCGTCGGCAGAACGCCGAGGCCGCTCGTGGTCTTACCGATCCATTCGGTCAGACCCGACTCCGAGAACTGAGCGGAGAGCGCGAGGCCGCCGCCGAAGAGCAGGAGGACTCCCCACGGCAGCTTCTCCGCGGTGTCCCAGTCGAGAAGTCGGACGCCGCGGTTCGCTCCGCCGGGGATGAGGAAGAGCAGAAGCCCCACGGCCATGGCGATGCCTTCGTCGCTGATCGGCGGTTCCTCGAAGATCAGCGGCAGCGAGATCCAGCTGACGGCGGCGAGGACGAACATCGCGAGCACGAGCTTCTCACCGGTGGACATGGGGCCGAGTTTGGCCAGTTCCTCGCGGATGAGTTCGCGTCCGCCGGGAATCCTGTCGATCTCCGGTTTGAACAGCACCTTGACCAGCAGGAACCAGGCGATAGCCATCATCACCACAGACAGCGGCACACCGACGATCATCCACTGGCCGAAGCCGATGGAGATGTCGTGGTTGTCCTTGAGGTAGCCGATGAGGAAGAGATTGGGAGGAGTGCCGATGATGGTGCCCAGAGAACCGATTGATGCCGAGTAGGCGATGCCGAGCATGAGTGCGGTGCCGAAATTCGACTTCACGACCGCGCCAATTCCCGTGTCATCGCCGCCGTCGCTCTGGTTCCCGGCTGTGCCTTCGCCTCGGTCGCCTGCTGCCCCGTCCTGGTCTGCGGCGCCCGCCGCCCCGTTCAGGGCTGTGCCCATGACCTTCGACACGATCATGAGCACCGACATTCCGATCGGCAGCATCATCACCGCGGTCGCGGTGTTCGAGACCCACATCGAGATGAACCCGGTGGCGATCATGAAGCCGGCGATCATCGGTCCCGGCTTGTCGCCCATGATGCTCAGCGTCACGAGTGCGATGCGACGGTGCAGATTCCATCGCTGCATGGCCAGTGCGATGAGGAAGCCGCCGAGGAAGAGGAAGATGATCGGGTTTCCGTAGGAGGCGCCGACGGTGTCCATCTCGACGTCCGTGCCGAGCACGGGGAACGCCACGAGCGGGACGAGGGACGTCGCCGCGATCGGCAGCGCTTCCGTCATCCACCAGGCTGCCATGAGCACCGCGACCGCCGCGGTCAGTTTGGCAGCGTGCTCGACACCGGCGGGCATGATCGCATAGATCAGGGTCGAGAAGATGAGGCCGAGCAGGAATCCGGTCCACCGGATTCGCAGGGTGGTGCGGCTGATGCCGGGTTCTCGTTCCCCGGGAGAGCGCATATCGATCTCGGTGGATGTGAACTCGGCGGAGTTCGGGCGCGGGGACATTCTCACTCCTCATTGAGCAGGTGTGCCTGTGCTATCGCTCAGCATACTCCAGATGTGGTCTCTCTACCGAGAGAATCGCCCGCGCTCCGTGAGCGCATGGGTGCTTCGCGGCCCTTCGCCGCAGTGGCTCCTACAGCTGGCCGCAGAACTCCTGGATGTGGTCGACGACGATCTCGGGGTGTTCGGCCATCGGCAGGTGGGCGGAGTCCGGGATCGTGACGAAGCGTGCGTCCTTTATCTGCTCGGCCAGGGACGACATCGCCTCGGGGGTGCAGCCGGGGTCCTGGGCGCCGGCCATGACGAGCGTCGGGGTGGTGATCGAGCCGAGCTTCCCGCTCACGTCGTAGGTCTTCAGCGCCGAGGCGGCCGCCACATAAGCTTCGTCATCGACCAGTGCGAGGTCGGACAGGATGAGGTGACCGGTGGCGATGTCCTCGCCGAGGAATCCGGCGGCGAACCAGCGATCGGCGGTGTCATCGACGAGGCTCCCTGTGCCGTCGGAGCGGACTTCGCCGATGCGCTCGTCCCAGGATTCCGAGGTGCCGAACTTCTCGGCCGTCGCACAGGCGACGAGTCCGGTGAGTCTTTCGGGATGGTTGAGGGCCAAGGTCAGGCCGATCGCTCCGGAGATCGAGACTCCGCAGTAGGCGAAGGATTCCACCCCGAGCTCGGCGAGGGACTCGACGACACCGGAAGCCAGCGCTTCGATCGTCACCGGGGCGGACGCCTCGGCGAGGAAATCACCGGCGGGGAGGGTGTGTCCGGGCAGGTCGGTGAGGTAGATCTGGAAATCATCGGCCAGACGCGCGGCCACGGACGTCCACAAAGGCATCCGGGTGCCCAGTGCGTTGCCGAAGACGAGGACGGGGGAACCGGGATTGTCGTTGAAGGCACGGACGGCGATGCGCATGGAGGCTCCTTGAGAACTGAAAGTGCGAACGGATTTCGACTGGATACGACGGTCGTCGATGAGTTGGATTCGACGGGGAAGCTGTGTCGGGATCGGTCAGGAGTCTGTCGTTGACAGCCTACCGCCGGAGTACTCGAGATAACAGCTCGGGCACAGCGACTCGTAGGTCACGGAATTGCCGTCGATGGCGACCTGATCGCCGTCGAAGATGAACGCTCCGTCGACGAGGCGGCCGTTGAACATGGCTTTGCGACCGCAGCGGCAGATCGTCTTCAGTTCCTCGAGGGTGTGGGCGATCTCGAGCAGCCGCGCCGAACCGGGGAATGCCTTCGTCTGGAAGTCCGTGCGGATTCCGTAACACATCACCGGCACCGAGGCGGTGGTGGCGATCCGCATGAGCGAATCCACTTGGACGGGGCTGAGGAACTGCGCTTCGTCGATGAGCAGGCACGCGACGGGGATCTTCGGGGCGTCGATGGATTCGATGAGGGCATCGTGGTCGACGTAGTCGGCATGTTCGGCGTAGATCCGCTCCACGTCGCCGTCGGCGGGGATGACGAAGTCGACCTCGCGGGTGACGCCCAATCGGGACACGATCTGCGAGGCGCCTTTGGTGTCGATCAGCGGCTTGGCCAGCAAAACGCGCTGGCCGCGTTCCTCGTAGTTGAAGGCCGCCTGCAGAAGAGCGGTCGACTTGCCGGAATTCATCGCCCCGTACCGGAAGTAGAGTTTGGCCACTGTCGTCCTCTTTCTGTTGTCCGTGCCGACACAGAAGACTACCGGGTGCCACCTGGAGATGTGAGCACCATCATCGGACGGGGCCGCCTACCGAAATGGCCCAGAAGGTAGGATGGAGGGCGATAAACCCCAAGAAGATGCGGAGTGGTCCTTAACTATGGCTAAAATCATTTACACGCGCACGGATGAAGCGCCGCTTCTGGCGACGTATTCGCTCAAGCCGATCATCGAAGCCTTCGCCACGTCGGCCGGTGTCGAGGTTGAGACTCGAGACATCTCTCTCGCCGCACGCGTGCTGGCCCAGTTCAGCGACCGTCTGCCCGAGGACCAGCAGGTCGGCGACGCACTCGCGGAGCTGGGCGATCTCGCCAAGACCCCCGATGCCAACATCATCAAGCTGCCCAACATCTCCGCTTCCGTTCCGCAGCTGAAGGCGACGATCGCCGAACTGCAGTCTCAGGGCTACGACCTGCCCGCCTACCCGGAAGAGCCTTCGACCGATGAGGAGAAGGATGTTCGGGCACGCTATGACAAGGTCAAGGGTTCGGCCGTCAATCCGGTGCTGCGTGAGGGCAACTCCGACCGTCGCGCTCCGCAGGCCGTGAAGAACTTCGCCAAGGCTCACCCGCACTCGATGGGCGAATGGTCCAAGGACTCGAAGACCCGCGTCGCCACCATGGGCGCAGGCGACTTCCGCGACAACGAGAAGTCCGTGATCATCGAGGCCGATGACACCTTGTCGATTCGCCTGCGCACCGCCACGGGAGAGACGAAGGTCCTCAAGGAGTCCCTGCCCGTTCTGGCCGGTGAGATCGTCGATTCGACGAAGATGAACGCCGCCGCCCTCGACGAATTCGTCAAGGACCAGATCGCCGCGGCCAAGGCCGACGGCGTCCTCTTCTCCGTCCACCTCAAGGCCACGATGATGAAGGTCTCCGACCCCATCCTCTTCGGCAAGGTCATCGAAGCCTTCTTCCCCGACGTCTTCGCCGAGTACGGTGACGTCCTCGCCGAGGCGGGACTGACCTCCGACAACGGACTGGCCGCCATCCTGGCCGGGCTCGACACCCTGCCTGCCGACGCAGCCGCGGGAGTCAAGGCCGGAATCGAGAAGGGGCTGGCCGACGGGCCCGACCTGGCCATGGTCAACTCGCACAAGGGCATCACGAACCTCCACGTGCCCTCTGACGTCATCGTCGATGCCTCGATGCCGGCGATGATCCGCGTCGGCGGCAAGATGTGGAACAAGGATGACCAGACCCAGGACACCCTGGCCGTCATCCCCGATTCCTCCTACGCCGGCGTCTACCAGACCGTCATCGAGGACTGCCAGGCCAAGGGCGCCTTCGACCCGCGGACCATGGGCACCGTGCCCAATGTCGGTCTGATGGCGCAGAAGGCCGAAGAGTACGGCAGCCACGACAAGACCTTCGAGATCCCGGAGGCCGGAACCGTCGAGGTCGTCAACTCCGCCGGCGATGTGCTCATGAGCCACGAGGTCGCTGCCGGCGACATCTGGCGTGCATGCCAGACGAAGGACATCCCCGTCCGCGACTGGGTCAAGCTCGCCGTCACCCGTGCCCGCCTGTCCGAGACTCCGGCCGTGTTCTGGCTCGACGAGACCCGCGCCCACGACCGCAACATCACGTCGAAGGTCGAGGAATACCTCAAGGACCACGACACCGAGGGCCTGGACATCCGCATCATGAACCCGGTGGAGGCCACTCAGTTCTCCATCGACCGCATCCGTGAGGGCAAGGACACCATCTCGGTGACCGGCAACGTCCTCCGCGACTACAACACCGACCTGTTCCCGATCCTCGAGCTCGGCACCTCGGCGAAGATGCTCTCCGTCGTTCCGCTCATCGCGGGCGGCGGACTGTTCGAGACCGGTGCCGGCGGCTCCGCTCCGAAGCACGTCGAGCAGCTCGTCGAAGAGAACCACCTGCGCTGGGACTCGCTCGGTGAGTTCCTCGCTTTGGCAGAGTCCTTCCGCCACGAGTTCAACGTCCACGGAAACGAGCGGGCCGGCGTCCTGGCCGACACCCTCGATGCCGCGACCGGCAAGTTCCTCGAGGAGAACAAGTCGCCGTCGCGCAAGGTCGGCGAGATCGACAACCGCGGCAGCCACTTCTACCTCACCCTCTACTGGGCACAGCAGCTGGCCGAGCAGACCTCGGACGAAGCTCTGGCCGAGGCCATCACACCGGTGGCGAAGGCACTTGCTGAGAAGGAGGACGCCATCGTGGCCGAGCTCCTCGAGGTTCAGGGCAGCCCGGTCGACCTGGGTGGCTACTACTACCCGAACGATGCGAAGACCGAAGCCGCCATGCGGCCCTCGGCCACGCTCAATGAGATCATCTCCTCGCTGAGCAAGACCGTCTGATCAACTGATCGACAACACTGAGGGAAGAGTCCCGGCAGCCGTTGCCGGGACTCTTTCTGCAAACCAGCCTTATGCGCCCCATCAGCAGTTATGATGGGGCGCATGAGTACTCAAGACCCGCGTGGCGATTCGCAGACGCCCGAAGAGCTCCTGGCCGAAACCGATTCAGTCCTCGGCAGCGATACTCCCGCGACGGGCGAAACCGCTGCGGTGGACAAGACCCGGGAGATGTCCCCGCAGGAGAGGCATGAGCAGACGCAGCCTCCGGCGGGACACACTGGTGAACTGCCGTCGACGAAGGCCGGATCCGGAATGTCGGCGGGAATGTGGGTCTCCCTCATCCTCGGCGCCGTCATCGTCGTCCTGCTGCTCATCTTCATTCTGCAGAACAATGTCCCGGCCGAATTCAAGTACTTCGGCTGGCAGTTCGAACTGCCTCTGGGTGTGGCGATGCTCTTCGCCGCGATCGGCGGCATCCTCATTGCCGGAATCATCGGTTCGGTGCGGATCTTCGTGCTCGACCGCAAGCTGAAGAAGATCAACAAGGCCCTGGGCCGCTGATCGATGGCGCACCACCCCAGCTTCATCGAACTGCCCACTGAACTTCCCGTCACCCTGGTCCTCGCCGATACCTCGGCCGAGGCGGCGTGGGCGCGTGATGACGATTCCGTGCTCACCGAGCAGGAACGCAACTATGCGAAGGAGTTCGACGCCGAGGCGGCCGCCACCTGGTCTGCCGGCCGTGTCGTCCTCCGCCATGTGCTCGGGGCGTATCTGGGTCAGGATCCCGCTGCGATCGAGATCCGCCTCGATTCGGCGGGCAAACCACGTCACGACGAGAGCGAATTCTCCGTGTCGAGGTCACGTCGCCTCGTCCTCGTCGCCGTCTCCGACGACCCGGTCGGACTCGACATCGAAGCGATCCCGGAACGAGATGTCGCCCTCGAGGCGATGCGGCTGCTCCATGAAAGGGAACGGGCAGAGCTCGAGGAGCTTCCCGATGACGACTTCGCTGCCGGATTCGTCCGCGTATGGGCGCGCACCGAAGCTTTTCTCAAGGCGTTGAGCACGGGCCTGGCTCGCGATCCCGGTCTCGACTACATCGGCGCCGGGCCGGAACCGAACTCACCGCATCCCGATGTCGACATCCACGACCTCAAGACCGGTATTCCCGACGGCCATATCGCTGCCATCGCCTTCAACCGCTGAGCACCGGTCTGCTGACCCCTCCTCGTTCAAGCGCTGCCGCATTTGTTGACCCTTCGCGCAGCCAGTTTTGTGTCGTTCAAGCGCTGCAGCGGATATGTGACCGCGCACGACCACATATCCGCTGTTCGCCTTGAACGACGAAAGGTCAGCAGTCAGGGCAGCCTCCGTGAGGAGGCCTCGAAGGGTCAGGGATTTTGCGGCTCTGCGAACGGTCAGGGGTTCTGCGGCTCGTCTTCGCTGAAGGACGGGCCGTTCTCGCCGGTCGTGAAGACCACGGCGATGCCCAACGAGCCCACTCCGACCAGCCCGAAGAGGATCCAGGCGCCAGCCGGGTTGCTCGCAGCGGCGAGGATGAGGCCGACGACGACCGCGACGATGAGGAGTGCGTCGAAGACCATCGGGAACTTCAGGTAGCGCTTCTCCCCCTTGGTCACGGCATAGGAGATCTGGGTAGCGGCGCTGAGGAAGAGCAGCACCAGCGCAGTGATGACCAACCAGCGTGGGGCGAGGAAGAAGTCCTCGAGCCCGCCGATGAAGATGAAGCCGAGCACGGCCAGCAGCAGCTTGATGATGCCGTCGACTGCAAATCCGGAATTCCTCATGACTGAATCCTACTCAACAGGGTCTTCACCTCACCCAGTGCCTCTCGCAGCACAGGGGCCTCGACGTTCGAATGGGCGATGACCAGACCGTGTCGAACCTCGTCGCCACCGGCCCAGCCGCGAGCCAAAGAGGCGACGAGGATGCCGCGCTCGGCCAGATCCCTCAACAGGCTTGAGGCCTGCGCCTGAGACGTTTCGATGACGAGTGTGCGTCCCTCGTGGACCAGCCCGGGGATCGGACCGATCTCGGACACGACTTCCTCGGCGGCCCGGAGTCGCCGCCGTCCCCGGGAGATGCGACGACGCAGCCCACCGGAGCCGAGGTAGGAGGCGATGGCCATCTGCAGAATCGGCGAATACGCCGGCCCGAGAGCCGCGCGCAGGCTCATGAGCTCCTCCGAGATCGGTCCACGAGCGATGACGTATCCGGTCGATACGGCCGAGGTCAGCAGGGCAGAGAAGGTGCCGATGTGGACGACTTGCGCGCTGCTGTCGGTCGATGTTGCGAGGTCGAAGAGGGTCGGCAGCACTGTGCGAGTGAAGCGGGCCTCACTGTCGTAGTCGTCCTCGACGATGAGAACGTTTCCTCGAGCCGCCCAGTCCAGCAAGCGGGCACGCTGATCGACCGGCATCGGTGTTCCGTGCGGGAACTGGTGATTCGGTGTCACGACGGCCGCAGCCACATCGGCCCGCGCCGGCGAGGAGCCGACCATGTCCAGAGGCACAAGCTGCTGGTCGGTCATCGCCTGGCGCAGACCCGGGAAACCGGGATTCTCCACGGCGATGGCTCCGGAGACGCCGAGGCTCAGCAGCAGTCGCAGACCATCGCGAGACCCGCTGGTGAGGATGATCTCGTCGGGGTCGACGGCCATCCCACGAGTCAGCCGCAGATAGTCGGCGATCGCCCACCGGGCTCGGGGCTGGCCCAAGGGATCGATCGGACCCGGGTCGAGGTCGAGTGATTCCCTCCAGGCCCGCCGAAAGGCCGGTTCGCGCAGAGGATCGTCCCCGCCGAACCCCGGACGCAGGTCGACATAGTTGCGCAGACGCCGCCTCGGCGAGTCCGGAACTCGATGCTTTGGACCCACCGTCGTCGAGGCGGCGGGCAGGTCGGGATTGATCCGCGTGGCCGATCGTTCGGCGGCGAGGAGGAACCCCTCCACAGCGAGCTGCGCATACGCTGTCTCCACACTGCCGCGAGAGATTCCGAGATGCTTGGCCAGCCGACGGCTCGAGGGCACCGCATCCCCCGGGCGCAGAGTCCCGTCCGAGATCAGGCGCCGCAGCTCCTGAGTGAGCTGATCAGGCAGCGGAGTCGGCAGTTTCTTGTCGACGTTCACCGGCAGAGCAATGCCTTCGGCCCGAGTGCCGTCCTGTGACTTCGTGACCATGAGTCGATAATAGTGCGACGATGTGATTCTGGCCTAAAATTCTTCCACGTTCCTGGCTCTCTCGTTGAGCCACTCATCGGTTTAGGCTGGTCGAGAACGGCCGTTCACACCCGAAGAACCACGATCCCTCCGACCCACTGGCAGCAGACAGAGAACGCTCCGTCCTGCGCCCTGTGTCGACCCGGATCGACTCCGCGACAGTGAATGGATCTACACCACAATGACCGAAACACAGACCCTGCTCAACACCGGACTGGCTCAGATGCTCAAGGGCGGCGTCATCATGGATGTCGTCAACGAAGAGCAGGCACGCATCGCCGAGGCGGCCGGTGCTTCCGCCGTCATGGCCCTCGAACGCGTCCCCGCCGACATCCGCGCACAGGGTGGAGTCGCCCGGATGAGCGACCCCGACCTCATCGACTCGATCATCAGCGCCGTGTCCATCCCGGTGATGGCCAAGGCCCGCATCGGACATTTCGTCGAGGCTCAGATCCTCGAAACCCTCGGTGTCGACTACATCGACGAATCAGAGGTCCTCTCCCCCGCCGACTACGTCAACCACATCGACAAGTCCGTCTTCAAGGTGCCGTTCGTCTGTGGTGCAACCAACCTCGGTGAGGCTCTGCGCCGTATCCAGGAGGGTGCGTCGATGATCCGCTCGAAAGGCGAAGCAGGAACCGGTGACGTCTCCGAGGCGATGCGCCACCTGCGCACCATCAACTCAGAGATCCGTGCGCTGGGAGCGAAGAGCGAAGATGAGCTCTACGTCGCGGCCAAGGAGATCGCCGCCCCGTACCACCTGGTCAAGCAGGTCGCCAGCCTCGGCCGTCTGCCCGTCGTGACCTTCGTCGCCGGCGGCATCGCCACCCCGGCAGACGCAGCGATGATGATGCAGCTCGGTGCCGACGGCGTCTTCGTCGGCTCCGGCATCTTCAAGTCGGGCAATCCGGAGGCACGCGCGAGGGCCATCGTCGAGGCGACCACCCACTTCGATGACCCGCAGGCCGTGGCCGAGGCATCCCGCGGACTCGGCGATGCGATGGTCGGCATCAACGTCGCCGACGTCCCTGCACCGCACCGCCTGGCCGAGCGCGGCTGGTGAGAGTCGGCGTCCTCTCCCTCCAGGGAGCCTTCCGTGAGCACCTGCTCATGCTCGGCTCCCTGGGGGTCGACACCCTCAAGGTCACCAAGTCCGAACACCTTACGGACCTCGATGCGCTCATTCTGCCCGGCGGTGAGTCCACGGCCATGGTGCGCATCGCCGCCGGCACGGATCTCTTCGCGACTCTGCGCGAACGCATGGCCGGCGGACTGCCGGTCTTCGGCACCTGTGCCGGGCTCATCCTCCTGGCCGACCGGCTCAGCGACGATTCGCTGGGTGGGTACGACCGCCTCGGCGGGCTCGATGTCACCGTGGCCCGCAATGCCTACGGTCGACAGCGCGAGTCCTTCACCACCCCGCTGACCGTGCGCGGACTGGGCGAACCGGTCGAGGGCACATTCATTCGGGCTCCGCAGATCCTCGATCTCGGACCCGACACCGAAGTGCTCGCCCGTCACGACGACACGCCCGTCCTCGTCCGGCAGGGTTCGGTCTGGGGTGCCAGCTTCCACCCGGAATTGGGCACCGACGGACGAATCCATGCAGAATTCCTCCACCACCTCGGTGCCGCTGTGTAAAGATTGACTCATGACTGAGCAGGCATTGCAGACACTCAAAGACGGATACACCTTCGACGGCGAGACACTCGATCTTGGGGTCGCCCTGGACGGAGAAGAACCGTCGAAGGAGACTCCGATCTCCATTCCGTTGTCCATGCTCAATCGGCACGGCCTCGTCGCCGGGGCCACGGGAACCGGTAAGACCGTGACCCTGCAGGTGCTCGCCGAGCAGCTGTCACGGGCCGGAGTGCCGGTGTTCGCCTCTGACATCAAGGGCGATCTCTCGGGCATCGGCGCTGCCGGAGTCGAATCCGACAAACTGCGCAAGCGCCTCGATGCCGCCGGTCAAGACTGGCAGTCGCGGTCCAATCCGACCGAGTTCTACACCCTCGGCGATTCAGGACTCGGCACTCCCCTGCGAGCGACCGTGACCTCGTTCGGGCCGATCCTGCTGGCAAAGGTGCTCGAACTCAACGACACTCAGGAATCCGTCCTCTCTCTGGTCTTCCACTATGCCGATCAGGCAGGGCTGGCGCTGCTCGACCTCTCCGATCTCAAGGCCGTGCTCACCTTCCTCACCTCCGACGAGGGAAAAGCCGATCTCGAAGGCATCGGCGGAGCATCGAAGGCCACCGTCGGCGTCATCCTGCGCAAGATCTCCGAACTCGCCGCCCAGGGCGGCGACGTGTTCTTCGGTGAGCCGGAGTTCGACACCGCTGATCTGCTGCGCACCGATGACAACGGTGCCGGAATCGTCTCGGTGCTCGAACTGCAGAAACTCAGTCAGTCGCCGGCCCTGTTCTCCACGTTCCTCATGTGGCTGCTGGCCGACCTGTTCCAGGACCTGCCTGAGGTCGGCGACCCGGACAAGCCCTCGCTTGTGTTCTTCTTCGACGAAGCCCACCTGCTCTTCGCCGGCGCGTCGAAGGCCTTCCTCCAGTCGGTGACGCAGACCGTGCGGCTCATCCGTTCGAAGGGTGTCGGCATCTTCTTTGTCACTCAGACGCCGAAGGATGTTCCCGAGGATGTGCTCGCACAGTTGGGTTCGCGCATTCAGCACCAGCTGCGGGCACACACGCCCAACGACGCGAAGGCGCTCAAGGCAACCGTGCAGACCTTCCCGAAGTCCGACTACGACCTCGAAGAGCTGCTCACCTCGCTCGGCATCGGCGAAGCCGTGGTCACCGTCATGGACCCCGATGGTGCTCCGACCCCGGTGGCGCCGACGCGGATGCGAGCCCCGGAGTCGAAGATGGGGCCGATGAGCGAGGACGAGATCAAAGCGGCTGTGGCGGCTTCGCCCCAGCATGAGAAGTACGGCACCGCGATCGACAACGAATCTGCCCGCGAGATCCTCGCCAAGCGCCTCGAAGGCGGGTCAGAAGCTCACGCCGAGGAACAGAAGTCAGCACCTGCCGATGCGCCCGCCGAGAGTCAGGGTCGCGACGCCTCAGCGGACAAGATCGATTTCCCGGAGGAGTCCGGCGGCTCCGGGAAGAAGCCGGCAAAGAAGGACGACGAGAACCTGTTTTCCCAGGTCGTGAAGTCCTCGGCGTTCAAACAGTTCACAAGGACCGCGGCACGCGAGATCGCACGCGGAATCTTCGGCACCTCACGACGCCGGCGCTGATACCCGCAGAGTCTTCTCACCGGCGCTCACCCGCAGTTCCAGACAGTCGCCGATGAGGTCTCCGTCGAGTTGTGCCGGTACCGGTGATTCGACGGAGACCGTCACCTCGGTCGTAACGCGATAGTTCATGAACGGGTGGGCGTCTGGTCTGCCCTGCAGGCATGCCGCGGCGATTCCTGCCCACGCTCGGCACGCCGCCATGGGCGAGTGCGGGAATGGACCGACGGTGAGCATGGAGAAGGTCTGAGCATCGATGTGCGCCTCGGGGAACACGGCGATGGGCCCTGCAGGACGAGCCACTTTCGATGCCATCACCGACCACACCGGCGCCGAGGCGGTTCCCCCGGTGCTCGAGGTCTCCCCTGTTCTCGCGGCGAAGTCTGTACTTGCGGTGAAGTCCGCGGCGAAGAGGGCCCGCTCGGCTCCCCAGGCGTAGCCGAGCAGTCCGGGCGCGGCGTGGTGGTGGGCGACGGCCCGGGCGTCTCCCCCGATTCCTGCGAGGCTGATGAAGTCGGCGCGATGTCGAATCCCGTCCGCGGTCTGAAACTCCGCAGTATTGATCGGGACGCTGCGATGGGTCGGCGGAGCGCCGCGGATGGTCGAGGCGATCGTGCGCACGCAGTGGTCGATGGCGTGCCGGGAGGATCGTAGGCCGATATGGCGGCTGAGCACGTTCGCGGTCCCGGTCGGGACGAGGAAGGTCAGGATGTCCGCCTCGGCGAGCACCGGGGCTGTCGCTCGGATGGTGCCGTCCCCACCGAGGACGATGACGGTATCGGCTCCCCACCTGACGAGCTGTTCGGCTTGCCACCGACCGGAACGTTCGACGCTGGTGGTCATGCTTCGGTAGTGCGCGCCGGCTTTGCGCAGCTGCGGCACGAGCTCGGCATACGCCCGTAGGGTCGCCGAATGTTTGGGGTTGAGGATGATCCCAACGGCAATTCGGCCTGCGGGCGATGCTGGTGGGTCGTCCTCATCCACCCGGCCGGACACCTGTTCGAGTGGCATGTGGCGATCGTCCATCGTCGGTGGTCTCTGCGTGCTCAGACGAAGGCCGGGTGGGTTGCACTCACCGATTCGACGGCGGCCAGGTCAACTTTCTCCCCTGGGAAGGTGTCGACGAGGACTCGCGGACCGGTTTTGCGGGGTGTTCGCTTCCACGTGGCGCGTGCCCGAGTACCGGCCACCAGTGTGTTCTTGAACATTCCGTTGCCTCCGGGCACAACGAGTTTCTCATTCGCAGGGTCGAGTGTGGCGCTGCGGTCCTTGTACCCGAGGATGATCTCGTCGAATCCCGGCAGCAACATGGTCTCCTGCGCCGCTGCCTCCCATTCGCCCAGTCGGTCCTCCAAATCCGGGGCGTGAACGTAGTCGGTGCCGTCGATCTCGGTGCTCACGATCTCTCCGGCATCGATCCCGGCCTGGATAGCCTTTCTCATCCTCGTCTTCGGCAGTCCAGTCCACCGTGCCGCGTCATCGACCGTGACCGGTCCGTGGCTGGTGACGAAGCGTCTCATCCATTCGCGGTCGGCCGCCTCGTCGTCCAGCGTCGTCGGTGTGGGCACCCAATCTGCGGTGAGCACATATTTCATGTCATCTTTGCCCTCGATCATGGGGGCTTGAACGATGATGTTCTGCAGCGCCAGGGACGTGATGAGGTATCGGGCGTGGCCGTATTCGTCTCCGGCGCCGATGGGAGCGAACGCTTCGAGCAGCTCTTCTCGTGTCAGCGGTCCCCGCTCCCGGATGGCTGCTGTGGCGAGTTCCGCTGCAGTGTCGAGCATGGCGTCGGTGATGCCGAAATGCTCACGCCTCTTGGCCGTGGCTTTCATGATCCGTGCCCCGGTGAGGCCGAGGATCCACCCGATGTCCTTGGCCGTGGTCAGATGGATGGTGCCGCGCTGGGTCCAGGAACGCACGATCTCTCCGGCATCGATGGCGGCCCGGACTGCGGCCATACCGTCAGTGACATCCGGTCCTAGGCGCAGGGCGATGGAGACCAGTGCTCCGCCGAGGGCTTGAGCTTGGACACAGCCGAGATGTTCGACGACTGCGCCGGCGTTTGAGAGGTCGGTTCCTGTCGGTGACTCGGGTGGAGGTCCGATGAGTCCCTGCGAGATCAGACGGGCTGCCGAGATCTGATGTGCGTCCATGGTCCAACGGTAGTGCACGCCGGTGACACGGCGGTTGTGAAAAGGCGACAGCACTGGGTTCGCAGACGGGGTTCGCAGA
Organism: Brevibacterium sp. H602; assembly: GCF_051172395.1. Classification (NCBI taxonomy): domain Bacteria; kingdom Bacillati; phylum Actinomycetota; class Actinomycetes; order Micrococcales; family Brevibacteriaceae; genus Brevibacterium; species Brevibacterium sp. H602. Next base: position 328,854 of record NZ_JBPIZD010000001.1, read on the forward strand.
CGAAGATCGCGCAGTCGAATCTGTTCAGCCCATGATGTCGATGAGTCCGGGCACCCGCACCCGCGGCAAAGTGCCCGAGGAGGCGAACTCTCCCCAGACCCGGCGCAGCTCGGGACCGGCGATATCGGTGGTCGCACCGTAGTCGAGGAAGGAATCGTGCCAGATCTCGCCGGGGAAGATCAGCGGCAGGTCTCCCGAGTGCGCGGCGTCGAAGAAGCTGCCGTCGCCGCGGGAGACGATGAGCAGGCGTGCGCCTTGACCGCCGGACATCCGGTGGCGGTCGTAGAATTCGCGACCGGCCCGGGTGTAGACCGCTGAGGTGATGCCGGAGATGAGGGATTCGAGCATCGGAGAGGTCAGGGTGCGGTCGTGGAGGCGACGCAGTGCGGGAACGAAACCGGCGAAGAACGCCATCTCGCGTTCCGTGCGGGTCATGAGCACATCGAATTTCGGGGCGACCGCAGCCCAGGCTTCGGCTGACTTCGCTCGTGATGGCAGCGGGTACTTGCCGTAGCGGACTCCGAAGCACATTCCGGCATGCAATCCTCCGACGAGGGCGGCCTTGTGCACTTCCTCCTGTGCTCGGAGGATGTCGTCGACGCATGCTTCAGGGTCGATCTTCTGGGCGACTTTCCCCATCGCCCAGTTCATGGCGTCGGTGCCGCCGGCCAGTCCCAAGGGAGCTGAGGCCATGAGCACACGATGGAAGAGCCCTGCGGTGCCTTCGGCGATCATGAGGTGGGCGCAGGCGTCTGCCCCGGCGCTTTGCCCGGCGATCGTGACATTGTCCGGGGTGCCGCCGAAGGCGGAGATGTTCGTCTGCACCCAGCGCAAGGCGGAGATCTGATCGAGCACACCGAGGTTGAGGTGTTCGTCGCGCCCGGTACCGAGGTATCCGAGGACGCCGAGCCGGTAGGTCACCGAGACGACAATGATGTTCTGCTCGGCGGCCAAGGCATGCGGATCGTAGATCTCCGCGTCCCCGGCCCCGGCGACGTAGGCTCCGCCGTGGATCCAGACGAGGACGGGAAGCCCCGCCTCGGTGGTGGTGTCCTTCGGCATGGTCACGCTCACGCGCAGACAGTCTTCGCTGATGGGCAGCCCGCCGAGCTGGTCGAAGGTCATTCCGGCATTCGGGTCGCGGCGCAGCTGCGGGCTTGCCGGACCCGGTTGACCGCCGTCGATGAAGTCCACCGGAGGTTCATCGACGGGAGGGAGGAAACGACCTGCACGGGCATAGCGAATACCTCGTGCGCGGATCACGTCATCGCTGACGTAGACGCGCACGCGTCCGCACGGGGCGGCGATGTCCCGTGTCTCCTCCATTTGGTCAGCTTACTTGCTGGGTTCGACCGGAGGCTCGGCCGACCATGGGAAGACGATCCACTGATCGGTGCGCTTCCACACGAAGTCAGGATCGATGATCGATGCGGACTTCGCGTAGATGACGGCCGACTGGGCTTCCGCGCCGTGTTTGCGCAGCAGTTCGAGGACGAGGGCCAGGGTGCGGCCGGAGTCGGCGACGTCATCGACGACGAGCAGCTTCTTGCCCTTGATCGCTTCGACGTCGAGCATCGGGGCGAGCAGGATGGGGTCGGGCAGGGTCTCGTGGACGTCGGTGTAGAACTCGACGTTGATGGCGTCGGAGAGCTTGAGTCCGAGCGCGTAGGCGAGTGCTCCGGCGGGCAACAGCCCACCGCGTGCCACGGCGATGACGATCTCGGGATCGTAGTCGGAATCCGCGATGGTCTGCGCCATCTCACGCGCCGATCGGCCGAACATGTCCCAGCTGAGAATCTCTTTTTCGTCGAGATCGGTCGAATCGGCGTGATAGGCCATGGATGCTCCTCGTGTCTGACCGTTTGTGGTTCGAGCTTCAAGGATACGCTGTCGCCGGTTCAGCGCAGAAATACCTCGAGCCCGGCCATCTCCTGCGCCTGTGATCCGGTATGGGTGGGCGGGTTCGAGTTGACCCAGTACTCCCCCGTGTGGGCATTGCGTTCGAGCAGGCGGTAGTCGATGAGTTCGCGACGCAGCAGGGCGAAGTCCGGATGGAATTCCCCGAGGAGGCCGTTGAGCCGTTTCTCGTCGTAGACCTGGTCTGGGTCCAGGGCAGCGAGGACCTCGATGAGGACGAGCACGAGGGCGCGTCGTTTCGTCGGGACGGAGACGATCCGGCCATCTGGCATGAACGTTTTCAGTGTCTTCGCCCGGAACCGTGCGATCTCCGGGTCGATGACGGATTCGCTGCGGGAAACTCTGTCGGAATCTGTCCCCTGGTTCGCGGCGAGCAGCGCGGTGCGGGCCGTGGTGAAGTTCTCACCGGTTTCGGTCATCCGCGTGCGAACGAGCTTCTTGAAATCTTTGTCCTTGGTCATGGTGTCACTTCCTCAAGCGACCAAGTCTCCCCCAGCACGAAACCTGGTCAGGAAATCACCGTGCCGGTTTCGTCCGAGGATTCTCTCCCCTTCGCCATGCGGTCGGTGTGCTGGGAACACGACCTCGGCTGGGCGTTGGATGCGCCGGCCACCAGTATAGACGCAGTGGTCGGTGTTCGAAGCGGTTGCCGGTTGTCAGCTTTCGAGCGCTTCGAGGTACATCCACCGTCCGGATCTGCGGACGAAGGAGGAGTTCTCCTCGAGGACATGATCGCCGAGGTGGTCCCGGAATCGCGCACGGAAGTGCACGGTGCCGGTGGCATCGTCGACTCCTCCGCCCGTGGTGGACACGATTTCGAGGCCGAGCCACGTGGTGGCGTCATCGACGCCGACATCGTCGGGCCGGGTCTTGGCATGCCAGGTGCGGAAGAGGTGGTCTTCGTTGCCGCGGACGAAGGCGGTGTAGCGAGAGCGCATCAGCGCCTCGGCGGTGGTGGGCCAGGTTTCACCGTCGAGGGCGGGGCGGCAGCAGTCGTCGTAGGCGGCGCCGGGAGGCATTCCGGAGCAGGGGCAGATCATCTGTCGATGATATCGGCAGTGGACTGCAGTGGCGGGCGTGCGAAGATGGAGTCATGACTTCACTGTTCCTGTCTGGAGATCCGAAGGCCGATGAACTCTTGGCCGAAGACCGCTTCGCCCTGCTCGTCGGGATGCTGCTCGACCAGCAGGTGACCATGGAGAGCGCCTTTGCCGGGCCGGCAAAGCTGGCAGATCGGCTGGGCAAGCTCGATATCGACGAAATCGCTGAGATGAACCCGGATGATTTCCTCGACATCTTCGCGCAGACGCCCGCGGTTCACCGGTTCCCGAAGTCGATGGCTGGCCGGGTGCAGAAGCTGGCCGCAGCTATTGTCGACGAGTACGACGGAAAGCCCGAGGCGATCTGGACTGAGGGTGACCCCAGCGGCGCCGAAGTCCTCAAACGGCTCAAAAAGCTGCCCGGATTCGGTGATCAGAAGGCCAAGATCTTCCTAGCGCTGCTCGGCAAGCAGTTCGAACTCCAGGCTGAGGGCTGGCAGGAGGCGGCCGGTGACTACGGTGACGCGGATGCTCGTCGTTCGATCGCCGACGTCGTCGATGACGTCACTCTGCAAGAGGTGCGTGCTTTCAAGAAGCAGCAGAAGGCCGCGGCTAAGGCGGCAAAGGCCGCGAACAAGTAGCCGCAGTCGCCGAGAGTTTCATGCTTCCACGCACTCCGACGTGAGTTATCCACAGATTCGACTTCGCCTGTTCTAAAAAGCGTGCCTGTCGAATAATGTAGGGAATCCGGGTGTCGGCCGACGGGGTCGCGCCGCAGTTGCAGACCACAGAGGCGTGGAATGAGAACTGGATCGTCCCGACCGAATCGTCGACCTGCCCAAATGTTCGTTGCCGTTTTCTCCGCTCTGAGTTTGGTCTCGGTCGTCGGCTGTGCCGACAATTCTCCGGTAGCCGCGCCGACATCGACCCTGCCCGCGCAGCAGCCCGACGGAGGGTCGACCGATAACCCCGCCGAGGTGGCCATCCCCGACTACGAAACAGACCTTGACCTCGACAACGAGGAAAAGAAGGCCGTCGAGGGCGCGTTGGTTGCGTTCGACGACTTCATTCAGGCCATTAATGAAGCGTATTCCGGGAAGTCCGAGGTAGCTGATGACTTTCCGAATTTCGCATCCGGCGATGCGCTTAAGTCAATTCAGACTGAAGCCAAATCAGTAGCCGCCGACGAGGCTACCTTTGAGGGGCAAATCGAACCGTTGAAGGTCGAAGTATTCGAAGTCACGAAATTGGACGAGACAGCGAAGTCTGGCTCGGTCCTGGTGAACTTTTGTGTTGACACCTCTAAGTGGACAATGACGCCGGCAGGTCAAACTCCGACTTTGAATCCTGATGGAAAAGTGACGATGCAACACACCATTCTGTTAGATGACGAAAGCTGGAAAGTCGACCAGCAAACTCTCTGGGAACGACGTTGTTAGGAAATAGGTCTTCCCACAGCATTCTTTGTTTTGCAATCGTCGCCATTTGCCTGTTCATGTTTCCTCCGCCGGCGGAGGCGGCACCAGGTTGCACGATTGGCGACACAAGCGGATGTGAAGCGGTGAAGCCCCCGGCGCCCAAACCGCCTCCGGGCGGAGGGGGATCTGACGGAGGCGGAGGCTCCGGCGGTGGCGGCTCTGGTGGAGGCGGCTCTGGTGGAGGCGGCAACGGCGGCGGTGGATCCGTTGGCGGAGGTGGTCCCGGCGGAGGCGGCGGACAGCCTGACTGTCCGACGGAAGACGTCGGCTATCTGTGTGTGAGTGAGCCCGGCCCCGGTGGCGGAGGGGGCGGTGGCGGCGGCGCTCCGGCTCGGCCCGATCCCCCGACGCACATCCCGGAATCGCAGTTCCAGAATTTCGACATACCGGCTCCCACAATCTATGCCTGGCCGAAGGATTGGGCCGTCGTCGGCAAACCAGCCGCCTTCTGGACGGACATCGACGTCAGCTATATCGACATGACCCTGCTGACCTACGCAGTCAAGGTAAAAGTCACGCCAGAACGATTCAACTGGGACTTCGGAGACGGCTCGGGCACGACCACTACTGCGAAAGGTTTGAAGCCCCTGCCCGGCGGCACACCCCAGATCGGACACGAATACCAAAAATCCGGCAAGGTATCCGCGTCGATGACCGCGACATTCAGCGGAGAATTCTCAGTCGACGGCGGACCCTGGCTCCCTATCGACGGATTCGCACACGTCGCCAGCAACGACATCGGCATCGAGGTCTACCGATATCACCGCTACCTTGTCGACGAAGACTGCTATTCCAATCCCCGCGGGCCGGACTGTGCCCGATCTGCCCGGTGAGTCCGCAGCCATCTCCAGCAGGAAACCGTCTTCCTATCGCCTGGCCATGATCAGTGAGCCCTTGACGAGAGAAACCTGAAACAATGGCCCCATGGTGTGCCGAATCAACGAGCTCCTGATCGACTCTCATTGGCCTATCGTCATCATCGGCGCGGGCCAAGCCGGACTGTCCGCGGCACATTACCTGTGGCGCGACGGTCTCGCACCGGGCAAAGATTTCATCTTCCTCGATGCCGGAGACGGCCCCGGTGGTGCCTGGCGAGAACGGTGGGACTCATTGACCCTGGGGACCACCAACCACATCTCCGACCTACCTGGGTTTCCTCTCGGACGTCCCGACCCGAACGTCCCCGCCTCGGAGGTGGTGTCCGACTACTACTCCCGGTTCGAACGCGAACTGGAACTCTGCGTCATCCGCCCGGCTGAAGTGGACACCGTCCGGTCCGAAGAACCCGGACAGGGACGGTTCACCATCACTGCCACCGTCGACGGTGAACACGTGACGCTCTCCAGCGACTACCTCATCAACGCGACCGGCACGTGGACCCAGCCTTATGTCCCGTTCGTCCCCGGTATCGCGGAGTTCGAGGGCCACCAGCTGCATACCGTGAACTTCCGTGACGTCGAGGACTTCCGGGGACTGCGCACGCTCGTCGTCGGCGGTGGAATCTCCGCCACGCAGTTTCTCCTCGAACTCGCCGAAGTGACCGACACTCTTTGGGCCACACGCCGTCCACCGAACTTCACGTCCAGGGAATTCGACGGCCAATGGGGACTTGAGGTCGAACGAGCCGTTCGCGAACGAACTCTGTCCGGTCTGGCCCCAGCCAGCGTCGTCCGCACGACTGGCCTGCCGATCCGCAGAGAGTTCCGGGAAGGAATCGACTCAGGAGTTCTGGTGTCTCGAGGCATGTTCGACCGCATCCTTCCCCACGGCGTCCACTTCCCCGGACTCGGCGACACTGAGCTTCCGACCACGTCGGAAGGCTTGGGTCCTTCGGCCAGCGACTACCTGGCAGTGCCCGACTCATGGGCGCCGTTCGACGAACCCCGTGTCGAAGAGGTCGACGTGATCTTCTGGAACACCGGGTTCCGAGCAGCACTCAAACACCTTGCACCGCTGCGCCTGCGCACACCAGACGGCGGAATCTCCATGGAAACCGAGGTCGCGGTCAAAGACGATCCACGGCTGTTCCTCGTCGGCTACGGATCAGCCAGTTCCACGGTCGGCGCGACCAGGGCCGGAAGGATAGCGGCCCGAGAACTGCTCAAACGCATGTCTGGCAGTCGGCAGCCTCAGCGCAGGTCTGGGGCTTTGAGCACCTGATCGCCAAAGCGAACCGTCGGCAGCATCTGTCGGAACTGGTCTTGAGCCTCTGTGTCATCGGCTTGCGCAAGCATGTCGACGCTGACCTTGAAGAGCCGACCGTCGACAGATATTCCGGCAACTGCACCGAACATCACGGAGTCCTCTTTGTCGACAGCTCGCATGTCATCGGGTGCCAAGGTGCCGTGGAAGACCCAGTACTCTCCACCGCTGAGTGATCCGGTGGCCTCACTGGTCATGGACGATCCCGACGTGCTGAACATCCTCTCCCGCGCCTTGTCCACCAAATCTTGAGGTGACGACTCGTCGTCAGCAATGCAGTTGACAGTGATGATCGCGCCCGATTCGGCTTCATAGAGCCGGTATCCGTCGTAGCCGGACCCATCTGCCCAGTCGGCGCCCAAGGCCAAACTGACTTCGACGGGACATTGTCCGCCCAGGTCGACAGTGGTCTCGCTCATCCCGTCGGGAATCGTCGGGCCGGTTGCCGTCGGCGAAGGCGACTGTCCGTCGCCGATTCCCACATTCGCCGGTTTGGATCCCGCATCTTCGGAGCTGCTGACCCGGAATGCCGAACATCCGCTGAGAGTCAGGCCCAGGGCCAGCGTCACCGCTACGAGTGGTCTGTTCATCATTGTCTGCCTTCACTCGATCGGTGGGTCCTCCACATCGTACCCAATCATCTGGTCGTCCCCGGCCTCTGGCGCAAGTGTCAACTGCCGCCTAGCCTGGACTCATGACTGAGATCCCGCTGTTCGATGACTCCGATATCAACCGTGTGCTCTGCGTGGTCGCCCACCCTGACGATATGGAATACGGGGGTTCGGCAGCCGTGTCGAAATGGACCGATGAGGGCAAAGAAGTCGCCTATCTTCTGCTCACCCGAGGGGAAGCAGGTATCCGGGACATGAGCCCGGAGGAAGTGGCACCGCTGCGCGCCGAGGAACAGCGTCGTGCATGCAATATCGTCGGGGTCGACGATCTGGAGATCCTCGATTTCCCGGATGGTCTGCTGGAACCCACGCACGAGTTGCGTCGGGCAATCGCGCGGAAGATCCGCGAGTTCCGCCCGAATGCGGTTGTCGTGACGACCTTCGACCTCCAAGTGCAGTGGGGGCTCAATCATGTTGACCATCGCCATGCCGGCGTTGCCACTGTCGATGCCATTCGCGATGCCGACAATCCCTGGGTCTTCACCGACCTCAAGGACGAGGGACTTGAAGCGTGGAAAGCCGACCGGCTGCTCATCAACGGCGCCCAGCCCACCCACGCTGTGGCGCTCACTGCTGCGCACGTCGATCGTGGTGTGCGATCGCTTGAGGCGCACAAGGTCTATTTGGACGCCCTCAGTGATCATCCGGCGCCGAAGGATATGATCCCCGGCATCGCCACGAGCGGTGGAGAACTCGCCGGCGTCGACTACGCCTTACCGATCACAGTCGTCGATATGTGAGCACTTCGCCAATTGCTCCTTGCCAGCAGCCGGTGCTCCGAACCACTTCGACCGGCACGCTGCTGATAGAGAACAACCGGGTGGGACGCGTGTGCGTCCCACCCGGTTCGTACTTCACGAGTCGAACCTTCGACTCGCGGGAGAAGATCAGGCTCCCAGAGCTGCGATCGCCGAGTCGTAGTCGGGTTCGGTGGTGATCTCGTCAACGAGCTGGGTGTAGGTCACGGTGCCCTTCTCGTCGAGGACAACAACGGACCGGGCGAGCAGACCGGCGAGCGGACCGTCGACCATGGTCACACCGAAATCCTTGCCGAACGAGCTGCGGAATCCCGACGCCGTCACGACGTTCTCAATGCCTTCAGCGCCGCAGAAGCGTGCCTGGGCGAACGGAAGGTCGTTGGACACGCAGAGAACAGTGGTGTTCTCCAGGCCAGAGGCGAGTTCGTTGAACTTGCGCACCGAGGCGGCGCACACTCCCGTATCGAGGCTGGGGAAGATGTTGAGCACGACACGCTTGCCCGAGGTGTCCTGTGAGTTCACATCACCGAGGTCGGCACCGACGAGGCTGAATGCAGGGGCCTGTTCGCCCTTTGCGGGCAGTTCGCCGACGGTCTTGACCGGAGATCCCTGAAACGCTGTGTTGGCCATGCTTGACTCTCTCCTTCTTCAGAGCTGACTGCTGTCACCCTCACTCTACGTCAGACGGTGCCGAGGGGAACACGACGAACAGCGACCGGACTTTCTCCTGCCCTCGGATTGATGAATACCACGGATGGCAGACTGCCGCTCAGCGACGACGGCGGCGTGAGACGACCACGAGTGCCGAACCGAGTGCGATGATCGCAGCAGCGATGCCGATGCTTGTGGCAAGTTCGAAGCCGGTCCGCGGCAGGTCGGCCCCGTCGCCTGCGCCGGTTGCCGAACCGTCAGCTTCACGACCGTCGGCGCCGCCTTCAGCATTGCCGTCCGATGCACTGTTCGTCGAGCCGTCGTTCTCGGATGTTGATTCTCCGGCGTCGTCCTCCCCGGCAGCGCTTCCAGCACTCCCGGAACTCGCGCCGTCGGAGGCCCCACCGGCATCGGACTCGGCTCCAGCGGACGCATTCGAGCCTGCCTCGGCAGTGTCTTCGCCGGAGCTGTCGGAATCCTCGCTGTCGCCGGAATCGTCATCGTCTCCGCCGGGCGCGCGGCTGCTGGTGACGACTTGCCAGTTCTCGTCGAAGAAATCGGCGGGGTCGACAATCTGCTTCTCTTCCGCCCAGTCGATAAGTGCCTGACGCACCTCGACCTGTTCGTTGTAGACCTCCTTGAGTCCGTCGACCGGGTAGCCGCCACCACCGGACTGACGATAGTTGTTGATGGCGAGGATGAACCGGTCATCGTCTCCGATTTCGCTGCCGTCGGCCTGCGTGAGGTTCTCGATCCTCTCCCCGGTCGGTTTGGAGACATTGATGTCGTAGTCGATTCCGGCCAGAGCATCGTAGTTGTAGTCCGGGATCGGAGATTCCGAGACTTCGTCGATCGCGTTCGTGCCGTCGACCGGGTCGAACTCGGCGCCTTCATCGGTCTGTTTGAAATAGCGTGCCGAGTATTCGAGATAGTCGCGCAGTTGAGCACCGTTAATCTCGACTCCGGCAAGAGTGTTGTCGTAGACGTAGAGTCCGGCCACATCTCGGATCGTGATGTCGCCGGCGGGGAACTCTGCGGTGCGGCTGAAGGGTGACGCCTGCGAGATCACGGGAAGATCGGCATAGTCCGTTCCCTTCAGCCCTTCTTCAACCGTCTCGGTTTGGACGTGGGAGATGAAGTCGAGGATTGCCGTGTCTTCATAGTAGGAGGTCTTCGCCGACAACGTTTCGGTGACCGATCCGATCTTCGTGTTCACGTAGTCGATCGTGGTCTGGTGCTGCTCATCGACAAGGTCTTTGATCTCCTGGTCCTCGGCGACCTCCCCTTGGGTGGCAAGAGCATCTGCGTGCGGCGTGGTCTCGCCCCAGTCGACGTGGTGGGTGTCAAGGTTGATCGGCAGTCCCACCTCGGATACCGACCGTGCCCAATAGTTCGGTTGGGTGATGAGCACCTGGGTGCCGTCGTCACGGGTCACGACCTGACTGGGTTCGTTCTGATGAGTATGGCCGGCGACGAGGACATCAACTCCGGGCACTTTCGCTACCGAAGTGCTGACGTTCTCCTGCAGCTCGTCCGGATCCCAGCTCTGTCCCTTCGGATCTTTGCCAGAGTGGGACAGTACGACGATGACGTCTGCGCCCTTCTGTTTCATCTCGGGCACGTACTTCTGTGCCGTCTCGACCGGATCGTCGAAGTGCACCTTCCCGGACAGATTGTTCTTGTCCCAGATGCGGCTGCCGGGAGTGGTCACGCCGAGCACACCGACGGTGATCGTCTCACCATCGACCTGCTTTTCCACCATCGCATACGGGTCCAAATGGGACTGTCCGTCGGCATCGTCGATGACATTGGCTCCGAGCAGCGGAAAGTCGACCTGGTCGCGGTAGGTGGCCAGCAGATCGAGTCCGTAGTTGAATTCGTGGTTGCCGACGACCTGCGCGTCGTATCCCAGGTGGTTGTAGGTCTTGGCCAGCGGGTGGGTTGGGCCGCTCGTCGTGATCGGTTCCTGTTTGGCGAAGTAATAGGCCAAAGGATTGCCTTGGATCGAGTCACCATTGTCGACGAGGAGCACGGAATCGGCACCTTTGTCCTCACGCACTCCCTTGATGAGAGTCGAGGCTCGGGACATGCCCAGCTCCTCCCCTGCCGGATAGGGCTTGTTCGCGAAGTAGTCCCAGTTGAGTACGTTGCCGTGGACGTCGGTGGTCGCCAACAGTGTCAGTTCTCCGGTCGTCGCCGCCTGAGAGCCGGCGGGGGCATCGGCACTGCCGAGGCCGGTCGCGGAGGCGGCTGCAGGGCCGGTGATGATGAGTGCGAGGGCGAGTGTGGACGAGGTCAGGGTGCGCAGACGCATGAGTCTCCAGAAGACTGGTCAAAGAGGATGAAAGTGATCCAACTCTCTTACCCTAGTGGACGCTGATCGTTTTCTGGATGGATCTTGAGAGAAATTTGCACAAATTCTCTTGCGTTCACGCTGTGGCGGAATCGGCTCCACCTGCCTCACCCTTCGCAGACGCAAATTTCGATTCGACGATGATGAGGATGACGACGACCGCCGCGCCGAGGACCGCGAGCAGGATCGGACCGAGTACCGGATCAACGGGGGCCAGCAGGCCGCCCGCTCCGTGCTCTTCACCGTCGGCGCCCACCTCGGCAGAAGACTGCCAGGGCCAGAGCGCACGCAGGGACCCGAACATCAGGCCGGCCATGACGATGAGAGTCCACCACCGGTGGTTGTGCAGGAAGTACTTGAGGATATTGACGAAGACCGCCAGGCCGAGGATCGCGCCGAGCAGGAAGATTCCGAGGTACCCGAAATCACGGGCGTCGACTGCACGCAGCGTCGTCGAGTACATGCCGACTGCCAGCAGGAAGAACGATCCGGATACTCCGGGAACGACGAGTGCGCAGACGGCGATCGAGGCGACGAAGAAGACTGCGATGAGCGGCGGGTTCTCCACGTCTGCCCCTCCGGCCAGACTCGTCATCCAGAATGCGAGAGCGGCGGCGGCGATGAAGGCAAGAGTACCGAGGAGCGCGGGCTGTCGCGAGGACCGTGCCGGCAGCATCCGCAACGGCACCGCGATGCTCGCGGCGACGAGTCCGAAGAACAGCCCGCGTGAGAGTTCGGGGTTGCCGGTGACGAAGCCTTCCATGACACCGGCGATGGTGAACACTGCCGCGGCCATGCCCAACAGAACAGGAATGACGAGGAACCAGTCGGTGCGCCGCAGCTCTGCCAGCGCTCCCGCGACACGGTTCGGTCCTGTCACGAGAGTCTTCGCTGCCGCAACGACGTGGGCTGCGGAGTCGATGAGCTGGTCGTAGACTCCGGTGACCAAAGCGATGGTTCCCCCAGAGACTCCGGGGACGAGTTCGGCGCTGCCGATGAGGAAACCGCGGATCAGGTCGAGCGGGAGGAGCGCTTTGGATCTTTTCGGCGCAGTGTCGGTATCGGTCGGCGGGGTGTTCGTCATACCTCCCAGCTTATTTGATCCACTCCACGCAGATGAGTCGCGACTCAGTCGCCGATCTCACCATCGATGTCTTCGCGCAGGATGTCCGCATGACCTGCATGTCGTGCGTATTCTTCGATGAGATGGATGAGGATCCAGCGAACGTTGAATTTCTCTCCGTCACGGTTACCTCGTTCGGTGAGGGTGTCGAGGTCGGCCACCTCGGCGAGGATTTCACGTGACTTCTCACAGGCGTGCTCGTGGTCGGCCAGGAGCTCGTCCGCGGTCATTCCGGACGCGGACTCGAAGTCCCAATCGCGGTCGGAGGCCCAGTCGACTCCCGACCACGGCTCCCCCAGCTCTCGGCCCTGCAGTACTTCGACGAACCAGCTCTCCTCGACGAGCGTGAGATGACGGAGGATGCCGCCGATCGTCAGGGACGATGAGGCCACGGTGTGGTCGAGCTGCTCGGGCGTCAGCCCATCGACCTTGCGACGGATCACCTGTCGGAAGTACTCGACGAATTCTTCGAGCCCACGACGTTCGTTCGGGGAGTTGCTCGGATCGGTCAATGGCAGGGTCATGCTGAGCCTCTCTGATCATGCAGACGGCCTGATGTTCGAACCAGGCGTATGAGGTTCAGTCTAGTTTTCGCCGACCGATGTCGAAGAGATTTCCTTCGGGATCTTTCAGAGTCGTCCATTCGATCCCATACTCGTCGAAAGACGCGAGCTTCTGTGCGCCCAAGGAGACCGCGCGGTCGACGTCCGCCGGATAGTCCGGATCGTCGAGGTCGATGTGCAGCGGATTCTTCCCTTCTGCCCGTTCGTCGACCTTGAGGAAGAGCATTCCCGGGGTCGGTGACTCGCTGTTGTGGACTCCCCCGATGCTCGCGACGAACTCGTTGGCGCCGGGATCGATGTCGGCACCGAGAAGGTCTGCCCAGAAGATCGATTGTGCTTCCACATCGAGGCAGTCGAAGGTGATGCTCAAAGATGCCAGCGACGCCATGAGCGCGGTCCTTTCGCAGTCGGATAGGTGTTGACCCGACTCTAGAGCACCCCACTGACACGACACGTCGAAGCCGTCATCGGCGGTTATCCGCCGTCATCGTCGCGTCACCCGCGGGGCTGGCGCGCCAACTGCCGCGACTGAGCGACGAGGCGACCGGCCGAGTCCCACAGTTCGCAGTCCTCTTCGAACATTCCGCCGGCGATGTTCCGAGTGGACAGTCGCGCGCTGATCCAGCCCGGAGCGGGCAAGGCGCGGACGTGTGCGGTCAGTTCCATCGTCGGCGCCCAGTTGAAGCGACCGAGGTCGAACATCACCGGCGGAAACGAATCAAGGAAAGTCAGCAATGACAGCGGGTCCGGGTCGGTCCCGTCGATGAACCGAATCCAACCTTGCAGCACTCCGCGACCACTGGGTTTGCCGACCGCGAATCCTGCGGTAGCCGGGTCGAGGCGCATATCGAACCGTTCGATGAGCGGCGCCGCCTTCTTGAAGTCCTCGCTGGCTTCGGCGACACCGACGCATTCTTCCGGTGGGGGCAGCTGGGGCGGCGTGGCTGTCGTGCCGACATCGTCGGGAAGCTCGCCGAGGTTGCCCATCGTGGCCATCGCCGAGATCGTCGGTGCCCCGTTCTGGGAGAGTTCGATGCCGTAGCTCGCCGTCGATCGGCCTTCGTGCAGTGAGCGCGTGGTGATGTCGACCGGACCTTCTCTGCTCGGTCCGAGATAGAAGGTGGAGATGACGAGGGGGTCCGGGGTGCTCGGGTTGACGGCCCGCAGGGCTTGTCCGGCGACTCCGAGGAGGTAGCCTCCGTTGACGGCTCCGGCGACTTTCCAGCCGGCGTCGAGGTCGGCGGTGAAGCTGTGGTCGCCTTGACGGGTGACTGCGGTGGCCTGTGAGAACTCACTGACGGTCGATTGACTCATATCACATACAGTACCAACAACTGAACGAACGTCCAGCCAGATTCAATGCCGACCAGCCTGTCGTTCGTTGCCGTGGCGATAGTTTCCTGTCGCCCGTGCCAACAGCTGCTGGTCGGTGTCGTCATCTCGGCCGAGTTTGGGGATGAGTGCGGCAGCATTCTTGCCGCCGAGCTCCATGACGGTGCGGCCGCCTCGGCGAATGAGGAGGATTCCGGATTTGGTGACTTGGTAGTCGAATGGGTCATCTTCAAGGCTCATGTCTGGACTCCTTCGTCGGGCGCACCTTGACGCTTTCAACTCTGCGTTGAGTTGCTGTGAGCACTCACCGATTAGTCTAAGCGCATGAGTGTGAAGCTGACCCGGGTCGATCCACATGGCTACCACGATGATCATCTTATTGATCTCTACACCACGGAACAGTTCCCCTTTCACGCCAAGTTGTCCGTCTAGTCGAAGGAAGAAGTGCGCGAACGGATCGGGGACGGCTACTTCAACAGTGAGGAGACCGAGACGTTCTGGCTCGTACACAGCGAGCGTGGCCGGATCGGCATCGTCCGCCTCGAGGGTCTTCGTGACGAGACCCGGATGTTCGACCTCCGATTAGCCTCGCGATTTCGAGGCCGGGGCTTCGGCATTGAGGCATTGACCGCCATTACCGCTCATGTCTTTTCCACCACGGGAGCAAATCGGTTGGAGGGTCAGACCCGCGAAGACAATCACGCCATGAGGTCGGTTTTCGACCGGGCGGGCTGGACGAAAGAAGCTCACTATCGCCGCTCGTGGCCTGTAATCGGCAGCGATCCGCTGGATTCGGTCGGCTATGCGATCCTGCGCGAGGAATGGGAGACAGGCGTCGTCCATGAGCTGCACTGGCACGATCGCCGTCATTTCCGTGAGCAGACTCGTGCCGGGATCACGTATTCGTCGAATACTCCACCATCGCGCAGTGAGATGCTCGCGCTCTACAACTCAGTCGGATGGTCGGCGTACACGAACGCCCCGGAACGACTGGTCCGCAGTGTCCTCAATTCTTCGCACGTGGTTTGTGCTCACCAGGCAGAGCTGCTCGTCGGATTGGCGCGCGTGGTCAGCGACTTCGGAACACTTGTCTACCTCCAAGATGTCCTCGTCGATCCAGGAATGCAGCGGCGCGGCCTCGGGGCTGAACTCGTCGCTCGCGTCCTCGAACCTTTCACCGATGTCCGGCAGACCGTCCTGCTCACCGACGCCGATCCCGGACTGGCTGAGTTCTACACGACGCTCGGCTTCAGCGAGGCCGCCCCGTCTGCAGAGGCAGCGGTCCGTGCTTTCCTCCGCTGACATGAAAGTGCCCCTGGCCTTCGGGCCAGGGGCACTTTCTCTCAGTCGGTCAACGAGTGACTGTCAGAGTGTGTTTCAGTTGTTCTTCTTGCGACGCATGGTCAGAACAACAGCGGCTCCACCGACGAGGAGCAGTCCGGCTCCGGCAGCCAGGCCGGTCAGCTCGGCACCGGTGCGAGGCAGATCAGATCCGCCGCCGTCACCGTTTCCATCATCGTTGCCGTTGTCGTCACCGTCGTCGCCGCCGCCGTTGCCGTCTTCGTCGGCAACAACTTCGAAGGAGCCGGTGAGGGCATCTTCGTCTTCGGTGTCGTTGGCGCCAGTGACCTCGAGGTCGTACTTACCGAGGTAGGCCTCGGGGTTCGAGGCGCTGGTGCCGTAGATCGAGAATCCGACGACTCCGTCAGCGTTAGCGGTCTCTTCGAGGGTGATGCCCTCGACGTTTTCAGGACCGGCAACAACTTCGAGGGTGACGTTCTCGCCCTCTTCGAAGCCTTCAGCGGTGATCTGAACGCCCTTGTCTTCCTTCACGAAGTTCGAAGCGGAGATCTCCTTCGGCTCGACGGTCAGGTTGCGATCGGCCTCGGCAGCCTGGACAGTCACCATGAAGTTGGCTGCTTCCGAGGTCTGTCCGTTAGCGGTAACCGTGGCGGAGTAGGCGTACTCGCCGGCCTCAGCAGGAGCCTCGGTGGCGAAGTTTCCGTCAGCATCGGTCTTGACCGTGACGCTGCCTTCAGCCGGTGCGGCCTGTGCCTGAGCCGAACCCGCCTGGGCATCGCCAGCCGGCTTCCAGGTCAGCTTCACTTCAGCGTTCGGAGCAGCCTTACCGGTGATCTTTCCGCCTTCAACGACGGTCTGATCTCCGACCTTGGGAGCTTCAGGCTTCTCGTCACCGTCAGCGTCGGAATCGGCCTTGTCATCCTTGCCGTCGGCGGCAGCGGATGCATCGGCGTCATCACCATCAGCGGCAGCGGAAGCATCAGCCTCTGCTCCGTCTGCGTCGGCCGAAGCTTCAGCGTCGTCGCCTTCTGCAGCGGACGAAGCGTCGGCTTCCTTGGCGTCTGCGTCAGCGTTGTCGGAAGCGTTGGCATCGTCGCCCTCAGCCGCGGCGGAAGCATCTGCGTCCTCACCGTCGGCAGCGGCCGAAGCATCTGCATCTTCGCCGTCGGCAGCGGCCGAAGCATCTGCGTCCTTGTCGTCCTCACCTGGAGGTTCTTCGTTCGGGTCGGTGAAGGAGATCTTCTGTCCGGACTTCTCGAGCGAGTAGTCGAGATCAGCAACCCAGCTGAAGTCAATTGCGTCGCCGTTCTCATCCGTTGCGGGACCGCCACCGGAAATGACTCCGACTGCAGTCTCACCCTGGAATACGCCGCCACCGGAATCTCCTGGAGCGGAGAACGGATCGCCCTCCTGCGCCTTGACGCCAAAGCCGTGGACGAAGCGTCCGCTGACCTTGGTAAACTCGAACTCCTCGTTGTAGACAGTCCACGTCTCGTTCTCGGTCAGCCCGGTAGTTCGGCCAGCCTTCTGAACGGTACCTTCGCTGTGGGCGCCGACCTCGGTGATGTCGGTAGCGAGCTTCGCACCGAGATCGTCTTCGCCGGCGGTCGACCAGTCAGTCACACCGGTCTTGACGTTGTATTTCGAGGCATCGACATTGATAACCGCGAAATCGATATCGTCGGCTTTGGGCTGAGCATCTGAGCCCGGAGGAACCAATTCTCCGCCGTACTTGTGGTAGCCCCACGTGCCGATGATACCAAGTCCCGACTGTACTCCTCCCTCGCCACCCTTGGCGGGAGCAGTCGACGGCTGCTCGGTTTCGTTGACGATCGTGTCGCCCTCGAACTCATTGGTAGTCTGGTTAATGATCTTGGCGCAGTGACCGGCCGTGAGCACGATCGGCTTGCCGTCCGCATCCCATCCGGAGAAACCGGTCGAGCACGCTCCGCCGCCCGCGCCCGCTTTGACGAGGTATCCTGCACCGCCGACCAGGTCGTTGCCGGCGTAGGCCTTGAGTTCCTTGATTCCCTCGACGACCTTGACGTTCGAGAAATCCTGCTCAAGTTTCTCGGTGTTCTTATCGGCCTTATCCACACCAATGGTGAGCTTGCCGTTCTTGGCACCGTAAGCATTCACGCCGGATGCCTTGTCTAGGGCCTTTTGCACTGCCGCTTCGCTCTGCACATTCAGCTTCTGCGGACCGTTGTCAGCGACGGCCGGCCCAGCGACGAACGCGCCGCCGAGGCCGAGTGCTGTCGCGGTTGCCAGCGCCAGCGAACTCTGCACGAGTTTCTTCTGCATAAGTTGTTGTCTCTCTGTTCTGAGGGATCAATTGTCACAAGTAGATGACCTAAGTCACGATAAGGTTACGGGCCGCTCTCAGGAACTACCAAAAAAGTACGCCCAAAACTGTGAACTTAATGACCGAAACTTCAGCAGATGTACAAAGTGACTTGCCGGCATCTTCCAGGAGACCGCCCCCATGAATAGACGGTGCCCCCGGTCAGAAGACCGGGGGCATCGTCAGTGCCAGCTCAGCAGACCGTCAGACGGTCAGCATCCCTGTACTCAGTTGTTGTTCTTGCGACGCATGGTCAGAACCACTGCGGCTCCACCGACGAGGAGCAGTCCGGCTCCGGCAGCCAAGCCGGTCAGCTCGGCACCGGTGCGAGGCAGGTCAGAACCGCCGTCACCGTTTCCGTCATCGTCGTTTCCGTCGCCAGCTCCGCCATCGGCGTTGCCGTCGTCGTTGTTTCCGTCATCGTCGCCACCGGATCCGCCGCCGGATCCGTCTTCGTCAGCGACAACCTCGAACGAACCGGTCAGTGCCGACTCGTCCTCGGTGTCGTTGGCGCCGGTGACCTCGACGTCATACTTGCCGAGGTAGGCCTCGGGGTTCTCGGCACTGGTGCCGTAGATCGAGAATGCGGCAGCACCGTTCTCGTTGGCGGTCTCTTCCAGCTCAATGCCTTCGACGCCTTCGGGTCCGCTGGCAACCTCGAGGTTGACCTCCTCGCCCTCTTCGAAGCCCTTGACCGTGATCGTCACGCCGTTGTCTTCCTTCACGAAGTCGGAAGCCGCGATCTGCTTGGGATCGATGCTGATCTCACGCTCGGCAGGAGCAGGAGTCTCGGACTCGTCCTTCTCAACGGTCACGTCGAATTCGGTCGTCTTGGACTCCTGTCCATCGACGGTCGCAGTCGCAGTGAAGTTGTACTCGCCTTCGGCCTCGGGGCCTTCGACGGAGAAGTTGCCATCCTTGTCGGCCTTGACGGTCTCAGAACCGTTCTCGGCCTGTGACTTGGCCTGGGTGCCCTTTTCGCCTTCAGCGGCTTCCCACTTGACCTCGACCTCGGCGCCGGCCTCGGCCTTGCCCTTGACCTTGCCCTCAGGTTCGATTGTCTGGTCTTCGGCCTTCGGAGCGGCAGGAGCCTCAGGGGTCTCCTCGCCCGGCTTCTCGAGGTTGAAGTCCGTGCCGGACTCCTCGAGCGAGTGATCCAGGTCGGCAACCCAGGTGAACGAGGTGTTCGCGTCGAGGTTGCCGCCGCCGGAGATGACACCCACAGCAGTATTGCCCTGGTAGACGCCGCCACCGGAGTCGCCCGGCTGCGAGAAGGGCTTGTCGATCGGAGCGGTCACGCCGAATCCGTGGACCCAGCGACCGCCGACGTTCTGGTAGTCGAAGTCGTACTCCGAACGCGGCAGAACCTCGCCCTCGGTCTTGCCGGTGGTACGACCGGACTTGCTGATGGAGCCGTCCTTATGCGCGCCGACCTCGGTGATCTCGGTGGTCGACTTAGCCAGATCGTCCGAATCGGCGGTCGACCAGTCGGTGATGCCGTTCTTGACGTTGTACTTCGACTCATCGACATTGATCACAGCGAAGTCGATGTCGGACGCGCTGGGCTCAGGCCAGTTGTCCGAGTCGGCACCTTCGAGCAGGTCGCCGCCGAAGTTGGCGAAGCCCCACTTGCCGATGACGCCGTTGCCGGAGGCCTGGAAGCCTTCTCCGCCGTTTGCCTGAGAGATCGAGGGCTTCTCAGTCTGGTCGACAGTGGTGTCTCCGTCGAACTCGTTGGTCTGCTCGTTGATGATCTTCGAGCAGTGTCCGGCGGTGAGGACGACGGGCTTGCCGTCTCCGTCCCAGCCGGAGAAGCCAGTCGAGCAGGCTCCGCCGCCCTCGCCAGCCTTGACCAGGTAGCCGGCACCGCCGACGAGGTCATTCTTCGCGTAGGGCTTCAGTTCCTTGATGCCCTCGGTGACCTTGATGTTCTGGTACTTCTTTTCGAGCTTCTTGATCTCGTCGGTCTTCTTGGCAACGCCGATGCTGAGCTCGCCGCCGTCGGTGCCGTAGGCGTTGACGCCTTCGATGCCGGACAGTGCCTTCTGGACGTGAGCTTCACTCTGGAGGTCCAGCTTCTGCGGGGCGTTGTCAGCCATCGCCGGCGAGGCGACGAGCGCGCCGCTCAGGCCCAGCGCCGCAGCGGCGCTGATGGCCAGCGAACTCTGCACGAGTTTCTTCTGCATAAGGTTGATTCCCTTGATCGTTGTCGATGCTTCGATTGCCCGACCCCGTCAACAGGCTTCGCCGCGACTCGGCGGTTCATGCTTCCGGCGTCAGATTTCCAACCGTGTGAAAGGTTACGGTTTGATCACGACGCAATGCAAAAACCATCAATGTCGCAGGTGAACACAACTTACAGAAGTCGGACTGCACAAGCTGTCCTGTGTTCTGCCAGGCCGCTCGAAAACGGTGCCGTTATGATCGGGGGCATGCCGAACCACACAATGCTTCGCACCCTGGACCCTACGAGACCCACCTCGAGGCTCGCGCTCGGACTTGCTGCCCTTGCGCTCACCCTGCCGTTGGCAGCCTGTGACACCGGTAACGACCCACGGAATCCAAGCTCTCCGTCCCCTACCGAATCCAGCGAAACCACTTCACCCAGCAACGACGCCTCAAAGCTGGATCCCACCGGCAAGTGGACCTCACCGGAAAAGGGCGATCCGTTCCTCGAATTCGCTGAAGACGGCTCGCTCGAAGGCTCTGACGGCTGCAACGCGATCGTCACCAGCTGGAAAGTCGAAGGCGACGAGATCGCCATCGACTCCTTCATGTCGACCCAGAAAGCCTGCGCCGGCGTCGACACATGGCTGAGCAAAGCCTCAACTGCGACTATCGAAGGCAATGTCATGAAGGTCAAAGACAGCAACGGAAAAGTCATCGGCGGACTGGAGAAGGAAGACAAATGACACAAGAACTCATCGGCCGCTGGATTGCCGAGACGAACGAACGAGCCTTCCTCGAATTCTCCGAGGACGGCTCACTGCGTGGCAGCGACGGCGCCAACAACCTTGTGACCTCGTGGTCGGCTGAACCCGAGGGTTTGATGATCAAGTCCTCGATGATGACGCTCAAGGCCGCTCCCGGAATGATCACTTGGGTTCCCAAAGCCAGGAGGGTCGAACCCGATGGCGATCGTCTGCAGCTCTTCGATGCTGCGGACAACCACCTCGGTGATCTTCACCGTCAGCCCCCGGGCACCACTCACAAGCTCGGCGGTCGTTAGATGGCCGGGGGTCTGATCGCGCTCCTCGACGATGTGGCCGCGCTGGTCAAGCTTTCGGCTGCCAGCCTCGACGATGTCGCCGCGGGTGCATCGCGAGCCAGTGCCAAAGCCGCGGGCGTCGTCATCGACGATGCGGCAGTGACACCGAAGTTCGTCGAAGGAGTGGACCCGAAGCGCGAGCTTCCGATCATCCAGCGCATCGCCCTGGGATCACTGTTCAACAAGCTCGTCATCATCCTCCCGATCATTCTGCTGCTCAGCCAATTTCTGCCCTGGCTCCTCACCCCTCTGCTCATGATCGGCGGCACCTACCTGTGCTACGAGGGTGCCGAGAAGGTCTTCGAGAAACTCGGTTGGATCGCCCACCACGAGAAAGACACCCCGGCCTCAGAGCAGACAACCGATGGCAAGGCGGCAGAGAAGAAAGTTGTGCGATCGGCCATCACCACCGATTTCGTCCTCAGCTGCGAGATCATGGTCATCGCCCTCAACGAGGTGGCTGGCGAGTCCCTGACCAGCCGTGCCATCATCCTCGCTATCGTCGGTCTCGGAATCACCGTCGGTGTCTACGGTGTCGTCGCGCTCATCGTGAAGATGGATGACATCGGGCTGCATATGGCGAAGAAGGACGCGCCCGGGCAGCAGAAGTTCGGACGGTTCCTCGTCGAGGCTATGCCGAAGCTGCTCGCACTGCTCTCCGTCGTGGGCACCTTCGCCATGCTGTGGGTCGGAGGCCACATCATCCTCGTCGGCACCGATGAGCTCGGCTTCCACGCCCTCTACGGCTTCGTCCACCACCTCGAAGAGCCCGTCGCCGCGATCGCGGTCATCGGCGGTTTCCTGGGATGGCTCGTCAACACGTTCTTCTCCCTCATCCTCGGTGCGATCTGGGGAGGCATCGTCGTCGGCGTGATCTTCGGGGTCAAAGCGCTCTTCAAAGGCAAGAGCTCTTCGGATGGCACGCACGCGCCCGCCGAGGCGGGGCCGCACTCAGATCAGTCCCGAACGTAGTCGTCCGGTCGACTCCGGCTCAGCGCTGAGCGAAGGTCTTCTTCGGCGCTCCCGCCACGATCATCGGAGCACCCGTGACCGGATCGTCGATGACTGTGCAGTCGATGCCGAAGACCTCGTTGACGAGTTCCGAGGTGATGATCGTCTCCGGAGCACCCTGAGCGACGATCGAACCGTTCTTCATGGCGATGATCTCGTCAGCGTAACGGCAGGCCTGGTTGAGGTCGTGGAGGACGGCGACCAGCGTGTGCCCGTATTCGTGGTTGAGCTGGGAGAACAGGTCAAGCAGCTCGATCTGGTAGGCAACGTCGAGGAAGGTCGTCGGTTCGTCGAGCAGGAGGAGGGATGTCTCCTGGGCGAGCACCATGGCCACCCAGACGCGCTGGCGCTGACCGCCGGAGAGCTCGTCGACGAGCCGCGAGGACAGATCTTCGGTGTTCGTCGCCCGCAGCGCCGACAGCACAGCCGCTTCATCGGCGTCGGTCCACTGGCGCAGGAAAGACTGATGCGGATGGCGACCGCGGGAGACGAGCTCGGCGACCGTGATCCCGTCCGGGGCGATGGACGACTGCGGGAGAAGACCCAACCGCTGGGCGATCTTCTTCGTCTTCATCTTCTCGATGTTGTTCCCATCGAGAAGCACAGTTCCTTTCGCCGGCGGCAGCAATCGCGCGAGGGCCCGCAACAGGGTTGATTTGCCGCACGCGTTGGGGCCGACGATGATCGAGAACTTTCCGTCGGGAATGCTCACGTCGAGATCGCTGACGATCTGGCGCTGGTCATAGGCCAGATCGAGGCTCTCGGCGATCAGCGGTGAGGCTGCGCCTGCAGGGTGGGGAATGCTCATGATGCCTTCCGAGCTTCTTGGATGAGGAGCCAGATGAGGTAGATGCCGCCGATGCTCACGGTGATCACGCCGACGGGCAGCTGGATGTCACCGAACGCATGCTGGGCGATGAGGTCCGCGGCGACGAGGAGCAGCGCTCCGACCGCCGCAGAGGTCAACAGGCTGGTGCCCTGTGCCCGCGCGATCCGCCGCCCGATCTGCGGTGCGGCCAAGGCGACGAAGGCGATAGGTCCGGCTGCGGCCGTGACCACGGCGACGAGGGCGACGGCGATGACGATGAGAACGGCACGGATGGGCTCGTTGCGTACGCCCAGGGCCTTCGCCGTATCGTCGCCAAGTTCCAGGGTGCCGAGATCTCGGGAGAAGAGTCCGCAGGCCAGGCCGAGGACGATCGTGGCCACAGCCGCCGGTGCGATCGTCGACCAGCCCATTCCGTTGAGGGTGCCGGCACCCCAGGTGGCAGCGGCCATGGCGAGCTCGAGATCGGCGCGCATGATCAGCCAGGTGTTGAAGGCGTTGAGCATCGCCGTCAGGGCGATGCCCACGATGATGAGCCGGAAGCCCTGCACCCCGCCCTTCCACGTGAGCAGGTAGACGACCACGGCGGTCAGAAGCCCGCCGATGATCGCGCCCGCCGCGGTGGAGACGAAGCTCGTGCCGAAGACGATGATCGTGACGATGCCGCCGGTGTAGGCACCGGTGGAGAAGCCGATGATGTCCGGAGAGCCGAGAGGATTGCGTGTCAGCGATTGGAACACGGCTCCGGAGACTCCGAGTCCGGCACCGAGGACGATGCCGGCGATGATGCGCGGTGCCCGCCACTCCCCGACGACGGTGTTGACGATGCGCTTCTCGGCGGCACCGAACAGGCCCTGGAACACTTCGGTCGGAGTCAGCGAGAACTTGCCGAGCATAAGACCGGCGAAACCGCAGGCCAGTGCCAGAAGAGTAATGATTCCGGCAGTGATGACGACCCGCAGGTCGATGCGGAATCCGAAGATGCGCAGCATGGGCCGGCCGAAGTCGACTTTCTCCCCCGGCAGTGCATGCGGGTGCGCGGTGAGGCTGCGGTCGGGAACCGCGAGGTGGGTGGTCTTCACAGGCCGCTCGCCTTCTTTCGACGGACAAGGGCGATGAGCACCGGAGCACCGACGAACGCGGTGACGACTCCGACTTGGAGTTCGCCGGGTTTCATCACGACTCTGCCGATGACGTCAGAGGCCAAGAGCAGAATGGGTGACAGGACGACTGAGTAGCCGAGGATCCAACGCTGGTCGGGACCGACGATCCACCGGGCGATGTGCGGAATCATCAGGCCGATGAATCCGATCGGTCCGGCAGCGGCCGTGGCCGCTCCGGCAAGAAGGGTCACGGCGAGGATGGAGAGCACTCGGGTGCGGTTGACCGAGGTGCCGAGGCTGGCGGCCAGGTCGTCACCGAGGGCCACAGCGTTGAGTGAGTGGGACAGTGCCAGTGCGAGCACAGTGCCGATGACCATGAACGGCAGGATCGTGGTGATCGTATCGAAATCGCGGCCGGCGATTGCGCCGACGTCCCAGGATCGGAAGGCGTCGAAGGCGCGTTCGTTGGTCAGCAGGATCGCTTTGGTCAGTCCGGTGAGCACAGCGGCGACGGCGACTCCGGCCAGAGTCAGGCGGATCGGATCGACCGTGCGACTGCGACCCGCGGACCCGATGACATAGACGCCGACGGTGGCGACGAGGGCTCCTGCGAACGCGAACCAGATGTACCCGGTGATCGAGGAGATCCCGAAGAATGCGACCCCGATCGTGATCGCCAAGGACGCACCGGCGTTGACACCGAGGATTCCCGGATCGGCCAGGGGGTTGCGCGTCAGGGCTTGGATGAGACCGCCGGCCAGGCCCAATCCCATGCCGACGAGGATGCCGAGCACGGTCCGCGGCAGGCGCAATTCGAGGACGACGAGCTGATCGTCGCTGCCGGTGGGTGCGAACAGGGCTGCGAGGACTTCCGAGAGCGGCATATCCCTGGCGCCGATCGCCAGGGAGGCTGCGATCACGACGACGAGCGCAATGATCGCTGCGACCAGCCCCAGCACTCTTCTGGTCCGCAGGCTCCCACCGGTCGGATGACCGGTGTCGGTATGCGGTTTCGCCTCGGCAGAGGTGGCGGAACCGGTCATCGAGGTGGTCCTTTGAGTGAGGTGGCGGTCAAGTGACTAAGGGCAGGCTAACCACACTGTAACTCACTGGACCACCTCAGCCAAGCGAAAGAGATCTCACTCGGCTGTGATCTTGCCGATCCTCTCGGACACCTGCCGCTGGATCCGCGAGAGCATTCCGCTCATTCCGCGCAGCCTCAGCGGGCTGACGATCTCCGACATCGACAGCCGCAGGGGCAGGTCGGCTGGAACCGACAGGATCGCCTCGGCGCTGGCTCCGTCGAGTCCTTCGTGCAGGATCCCGGCGAAGCCGCGCGTGGTCGGTGCTTCCGGAGGTGCCGAGAAGTGCAGGCGCACTTCCGCCCGCTCCCCCGCCTCGGGGTCGGCCACCTCGGTGACGAGGAAGATCGGTGACTGGCATTCGGGCACGGGCTCGAGCAGCTCCGGATGGTCCGTGTACTTCTCCGGCAGGTCGGGAAGGTCCGTCGCGAACTCCAGCAGCACCTGGAGGCGCTCGTCGGCCGGGGTTTCGGCGAAATCCGTGACGATCTCTGCCAGCGCCTCCGGCAGATCGTCGGTCTTGGGCGTCGTCGTCTCGGTCATCAGCGTCCGGGCACCTCTCCGGGCTCGGCTCCGGTGACGATCGGCACGCCGACGACATTGCCCCATTCGGTCCAGGAGCCGTCGTAGTTGCGCACGTTCTCGTATCCGAGGAGGTGCTTGAGGACGAACCAGGTGTGGCTGGAGCGTTCGCCGATCCGGCAGTAGGCGATGACCTCGTCGCTGGTGCCCAGCCCTGCCTGCTCGGTGTAGAGCTCCTTGAGTTCGGCGGCGGACTTGAAGGTGCCGTCTTCGTTGGCTGCCTTGCCCCAGGGCATCGACTTCGCGCCGGGAATATGGCCACCGCGCAGTGCGCCTTCCTCCGGGTAGGCGGGCATGTGGGTGCGTTCGCCGGTGTATTCCTCCGGGCTGCGCACGTCGATGAGCGGCAGGTCGCCGAGGCTGTCGCGGACCTCGGGCAGGAAGGCGCGGATGACTGAATCGTCGCGTTCGACGACGGGGTATTCGGTGGGCACAGGCTGCGGCTTGTCCGTGGTCAATTCGCGGCCCTCGGCCTGCCATTTCGAGCGACCGCCGTCCATGAGGCGGACGTCTTCGTGGCCGAAGAGAGTGAAGACCCACAGCGCGTAGGCGGCCCACCAGTTGGACTTGTCGCCGTAGATGACGATGGTGTCATCGCGCGAGATGCCCTTGGCGGACATGAGTGCGGCGAATCCTTCGCCGTCGACGTAGTCACGGGTGACCGGGTCGTTGAGTTCCGTGTGCCAATCGACCTTGACCGCTCCGGGAATATGCCCCGTCTCGTAGAGCAGCACGTCTTCGTCGCTTTCGACGATGACGAGTCCGGGATCGCCTGCATGCTCAGCGACCCAATCGGTGCTGACCAGTCGGGTTCCGTCCGCGTATTCGGCGAACTTCTCTGCGGGATCGGCCGGGATCGAAGTGCTCACGCATTCCTCCTGAGAGTTTGGGTCCAATTGTGCTCGCTGTGGCAACGTCGAGCGCGTTCAGCATATTCCTTTTCAGGGGCGGCTGAGGAATGCCGTCAGTGCTGAGACGAACTCCCGCGGCTTCTCCGAATGCACCCAATGTCCCGAGCCCTTGACCGTGAGAAGGGTGGTGCGGGGGAACAGGCTGCGCATCTGCGGCAGGTCGGCACGGTCGACATAGTCCGATCTCTCACCGGCGATCCAGAGGACCCGATGGTCGAAGACGGCATCGCCCATGTCCGGAAAGCCCCCGATGACGTCGAGGCTCGAATGCAGCAACGCGAGGTTGGGCTGCCAGGAATACCCCGCCGAGGTGGGGCGCAGGTTCTGCAGCAGGAATCCCCTGATCGCGGCCTCGGGGATCGGGTCCCGAAGCGCCTCATCCGCGTCGGTGCGCGATTCGATCCGGTCGAGGTCGAGGGCGGCGAGGCTGGAGAGCAGATGGTCGAAGACTCCGGTGGACCCGCCGGCGTTGGGGCCGATGTCGACGACGACGAGGCGGTCGATGAGTTCCGGGTGGCGCAGGGCGAGCACCATGGCGACTTTTCCGCCGAGGGAATGTCCGACCAGGTGCACGGGCTGATCGTCGGGGTCGACCGCCTCGGCGATATGGGCTGCCACGGCATCGGCGAGCTCGACATAGTCGAAGGTCTCGGTCCATTCGGACTCGCCGTGGTTGGGCAGGTCGATCAGCAGGCTGGAGAATTCGGGCTCGATGTCCTTGGCGATGCGGGTGAAGTTCTTGCCTCGGCCGAACAGGCCGTGGAGGAAGACGACCAGGCGCCCGGATTCGCCGATTCGAGTGCTGTTGATGGTGGTCACGATCCCAGCCTAGCCCGTGACGGCACGTTCG
Organism: Brevibacterium sp. H602; assembly: GCF_051172395.1. Taxonomy (NCBI): domain Bacteria; kingdom Bacillati; phylum Actinomycetota; class Actinomycetes; order Micrococcales; family Brevibacteriaceae; genus Brevibacterium; species Brevibacterium sp. H602. Next base: position 356,221 of record NZ_JBPIZD010000001.1, read on the forward strand.
AGGCTCTCCAGTGAGGCGTCGAGGAATTCGGCAGGGAACGGAGGGAAGCCGCCGAATTCCTCCCGGGTGGCTTCGGTCGTTGCGGACCAGTCATAGGTCAGAGTCACCTCGGTGCCGGCGTCGGACGCAGTGAGGTCGTAGCGCCATCTCCACCCTCCCGGAACGATCCGGCCGGATTCGTCGGCCTGGCCGGGGTCCCAGGCGATGGCGTGCGGAGGATCGAAGGTGGTGACGGTGTTGTCGACGCGGTAGGCCCCGCCCACGACATCGAGATACATGTCCATGGAGAACACCTGGCCGATTTCCGTGATGGGGGCGCCGTCGATGGCGCCGCGGACCCAGTCGCCGGGTTCGGTCTCATGGTGGCGTCGCGGGTCGGACAGCAGTGTGAAGATCTGGTCGACGGAGGCGGGGATCGTGCGGGTACGGACGAGCCTGTCGTTCGGCGTCTGCGGCTGTTCGCTCATGTCTTCACAGTATGCATCCGCGTGCCGCCGAACAAGAGATCCGTGCCGACTTCATTCATCGGTGACCGGTGTCGACGCGGGTAGGGTGAGGTCATGCACTTCTCCGAATACGACACTCGACTTGCCGGTTACGCGGTCATCGTCAATGACGACGACGAAATCCTACTCAGCTGGTTCAACGGCGGGAAGGACCGCCTGCACGCGATCTGGACGCTGCCCGGCGGCGGAATCGAGTTCGACGAGAGCATCGAAGCGGGCACGATCCGGGAGATCAAGGAGGAGACCGGCTTCGACGCCGAACTGATCCGCCCCCTGACCACACATTCATTCACGGAGTCACGTCGCAATCCGGCTTTCGGCGACTCGACGGCTCGCCCCTTCAAAGGAGCCCGCGTCGTCTATGAGGCTCGGATCATCGGGGGCACCCTGGGCACTCTCGAAGTCGATGGGACGACGGATCGGGCGGAATGGCTGCCGATCGATTCGCTGCAAAGTGTGCGGCACGCCCGCATCATCGACCTCGGCCTCGATGCGTGGCGTGCCGCCGTGTGAGTTCTGCTTAAGTTCTGCGCAGGGGCGCGCAGCAGCGCTCGTCAGTCGGTTACTTCACCTTGTCGGCGATGAGTCCCGGGAGCTGCTCCGCGGTGTACTCGGCCGAGAGGATCGAGTTGAGTGAGAACGCCTTGCGGATGTCGTCGTTGTCCTTGGTCAGAACGAAGTCGTGTCCGTCTTCGACGGCCGGGATGCGCTTGTAGGCAGCATCCTCGGTGACTTCCTTGTCCTCGATGTAGATCGGGAACGTCAGAAGCAGGTCTGCGTCGAGTTGATCGAGGTTCTCCTCGGAGATCGGAACGGAGAAGCCTTCGGCCTTCATTCCCGCAATCGTCTCGGACTGCTTGAAGCCGAGCTGCTCCATGACCTGCACACGACCTGACTCCTCGACATAGGCACCCCAGCCCTCGGAGGTCTTCGCTGCCACGGTCACGGACTTGTCCTTGAACTCCGGATGAGCTTCGCGCGCATCGGCGTAGGTCTTGTCGAGGTCGTCGAGCAGCTTCTTCCCGTCGTCGGCCTTGCCGAGTGCCTGGGAGACGAGCTCGACCTGCTGGTCCATCGTCGTCAGGTAGTTGTCGCCGCCTTCGGGAACTCCGACCGTCGGAGCGATCTCGGAGAGGCGGTCGTAGCGCTTCTTCTCTCCGGAGCTGTTCGTATCGAGGATGACGTCGGGCTCGAGCGCGGCAATGGCCTCGTAGTCGGGTTCCATCGTCTCGATGATCTCCGGAGCTTCGTCGTAGAGATCCTCGGCCCAGGGGCCGACGCCCGTGCCGCCGAATTCGACCCAGTCGGAGGCACCGACGGGCTGGACGCCGAGCGCCAGCGCGGTCTCGGCATCACCCCACCCCAGAGCCACGACCCTCTGCGGATCGGCAGGCACCTCGACGGCGCCGAATTTCGTTTCGACGGTGGGACCCGAGGCTTCCTCGGCTGTGCCCCCTCCTCCGCCGCAGCCGGCGAGGACGAGGACAGAGGCAATCACTGGGGCGAGAATACGGCGCATGGAATCCTTCTTGAGTAGTTAGGCGAGCCTAGCTTAACTCATTTCTCCGGTGGTGTGATTCCCACCGCGAGGCCGCCTCGGCGAGAAGCGACCCCCGGGTCAGGACGCCTTGATCTCAAGTCCCTCGACGTCCATGTCATCGAGGGCGACCATGCGTGAGCGTCGGCCGGTGACGATGCGGTGGATGACCCACAGGAGCAGGAACGCGGGAAGCCCGGCATAGGCGCTGGCCACCTGGAGCAGCTGGCCGTTGACGATGGCCTGCACGTTCTGGCCGATGATGACGACGATGAGCATGATGAGCGCGATGACCGGCCCGATCGGGAACAGCGGCGCCTGGTAGGGCAGGTCCGCAACACTGTGCCCCTGCCGCACATAGGCGCGGCGGAACCGGAAGTGACACCATGCGATGCCGACCCAGACGATGAAGCCGGAGAGTCCGGAGACGTTCATCAGCCAGGTATAGGCCCCACCGTCGCCCATGATCTCGGTGAGGAATCCGAACAGGCCGATCATGGCGGTGGCCAGCAGCGCCATGACGGGGACTCCGCGTTCGTTGAGACGGGCGAACAGCCTCGGCGCGGTTCCCTCTTTGGCCATGGCGTAGAGCATGCGGGTGGAGGCGTAGAGGCCGGAGTTGCCGGCGGAGAGGATGGCGGTGAGGATGACGGCGTTCATCATTCCGGCGGCCACGGCGATTCCGGCGCGTTCGAAGACGAGGGTGAACGGTGAGGCCGTGATGTCCTCGTTGTTCGCCGAGGCCAGCAGCGACGGGTCGGTATAGGGCAGGAGGAAGCCGATGACGGCGATGGCGCCGATGTAGAAGAGCATGATGCGCCAGAACACGGTGCGGATGGCGCGCGGCATGTCCTTGCGCGGGTTCTCCGACTCCCCCGCGGTGACGCCGACGAGCTCGGTTCCCTGGAACGAGAATCCGGCGATCATGAACACACTGATGACGGACATCCAGCCGCCGACGAACGGAGCTTCTCCCGTCGTCCAGTTGCTCACTCCGGGTGAGGTTCCACCGAGGATGCCGGCGATCATGAGCACACCGAGGACGAGGAACGCCAATACGGCTGTGACCTTGATGGCGGCGAACCAGAATTCGCCTTCGCCGAAGGCCTTCGCGGACAGGAAGTTCAGCCCGGCCAGCAGGATGAGGAAGACCGCCGCCCAGATCCATGACGGCACGTCGGGGAACCAGAAGGACATGATGACGCCGGCGGCGACGAGTTCGGCGGCCAGGGTGATCGCCCAGTTGAACCAGTAGTTCCAGCCCATCGCGAAGCCGAACGAGGGGCTGACGTATTTGGTTCCGTAGGTGTGGAACGATCCTGCCACCGGCAGGTGGGTCGACATCTCGCCGAGGGACTGCATGACGAAGAGGACCATGATGCCGATCGCGGCGTAGGCTAGCAGGGCACCGCCGGGGCCGGCTTGTGAGATCGTACCGCCGGAACCGAGGAAGAGCCCGGTGCCGATGGCACCGCCGATGGCGATCATCTGCAGGTGGCGGGACTTCAGTCCCCGTCGGAGTCGGCGTTCTTCGTTCGCCGAGGCGGCTGGCATTCCCATGGTCATCCTCGTTCGTGGTTCGGCAGGTCCGTGCACGAGGACCCTGGCCATTCCTACCACAATCGGGGGCGTCCGCGGCCGATGAGGATGCAGGGTGGGAGGAGGGTCACATCCTCTTCGGCGGAGATTCGAGCAGCTGCAGTATCGGTTTGAGCGCGGTGCGGATGCTGATGAAGCGGAACGCCTGGTCGCGGGCGAAGGCGAGGAGGCGGGACCGGCCGAGCATCAGTCGCGCCAGGGACCGCGAGTTGTCATGAGCGGCTTCGACTCGCGACCGCTGGCGGGTCTCGAAGCGTTCGAGCGCGGCGACCGTTGAGGAAGCTGCGTCTGGACCGCCCTCGAATGGGATTACGACTGGACCTGCAGCGCCTGAGGACCCGGTTCGGACGCCCCCGCCTGAAACTGCACCTGGCCCAGTCGTCAGGGCAGAGAGCTCTTCGGCGAGCACTCCGGCTGATTCCATCGCCATTCCGGCGCCGATTCCTGCAGTGGGGAGAAATCCGGCCGCCGCATCGCCGAGCAGAACGGTGCGACCACGGCTCCAGCGCTGCGCCCGAGAATCCCGCAGCGGCCAGAAGAACGTCGCTTCGGCCTCTTCGACCGCGGTGAGGCAGGCGTCGATCCGCGGAGTCATCACCGTGAGTCGACTGCGGACCTCGGCGGCGAACCGCCGGGGGCCGAGCGACTGCCGGGCGTCGGGACAGCCGAGAAAGACTCCGATGGCGCCCTTGACCGGATACATGCCGAGGAAGAATCCATCGCCCCATATCTCATCGACGGCGCCCTGATCGTCATCGGCCTCGGCCCAGCAGACCCATCCGCCCCATGTCGTGTCCACAGCGGACTCTGACGAGGGCCTCCCGGAAACCACAGCGGCAGTCTTACCTGAGCCGGACTCGGCGGTCACGGCAGGCCCAGCGGACACGAGCCTGCGGGTGCGGGAATTCATTCCGTCCGCGATGACGACGGCATCGAATTCGAGCACTTCTTCCTGGCCACGGCTCTGTTCCTGCTCTCCATAGCGCTGTCCGCCGTTGCTCGCTTGGGCCAGTGTCACGGTGCCGCCGTCGTCGGACAGACCGGTCACTGTGGTGCCGAAGGCGATCGGGCAGTCCCCGCCCGTGAGCACGTCGAGCAGCGCCGAGCGGGAGATTCCGCGATAGTCGCCGAAGTGGGCCAGAAGATCACCGAGGTGGTCCTGTCGGAGGACTTTCCCGGTATGTGCATGGGCGATATAGCGATCGATGCCGACGCTGGCTTCGAGGTAGGCCACCCGGCACTCGAGTTCTTCGATGAGGGGATCGACCATGGGCATGAGGGCGAGCATATATCCGGCACGATTGTCACCGATCATCCGGCCGGAATCGGCCGACCGGTCGATGAGGATCGGGTGCATCCCGCGACCCCGGAGCAGCTGCGCCAGGGTTACTCCGGCGATTCCGGCTCCGACGATGAGGATGCGCGGCTCGTTCGTGTTCACGTGCTTCAGCTGCTCATTGACCGTTGCCGCGATGATCATGCGTGGACTCCCCGTCTGACCGATTTGCCGAGGCCATTGTGGACCGACTGGTCCACACACGGTAGCACCGAGTGGACCACATGGTCCAGAAGGGTGCCGAGGATTGCTAGACTGACGTCGTGTCCGAGACTGCGTTGGCGCGTATGCGCCCCGAGAAGCGTGCTGCGCTCATCGAAGCCGCCGCGCGAGAATTCGCTTCGAGGACGTTCGAGGAGGCATCGCTCAATCGCATCATCACCACCTGCGGGATGAGCAAGAGCTCTTTCTACCATGTCGTCGACTCGAAGGACGACCTCTTCGCCCTCGTCGTCACCGATCTCGCTGCAGCAGCCGGCCGGTATTGGGCCCCGCCTGACCCGGGCAGCTTCGCAGACGGGTTCTGGGACCGTGCGCGCAAGGTCTGGGATGACATAGCGCAGACGTGGCCCGGCAGCACAGAGCTCACATTCCTGTGGCACATCGTCTACGCGAATTCGGACAGCCTCGCTGTCCGGGAGCTCGCCGATCGGGTCGAACAATGGGTGCGCGCTGTGCTCATCGTCGGGCGTGAGGCCGCGGCGATCGATGTTGAGTGTCCGCTTGAGCTCCAGACCACGGCAGTGTTCTCGCTTCTCCGGACTTTCGACGAACGGGCTCTGCACCTCACGGAGAGCGATAGCGCAGCAGTCGGCCCGGAGGAGATCTCAACCCATCAGTTCAGACTGCTCACGCGTCTGCTGAGTGCCTGAGACAGGCTCACACAGAGTCGGTCCGCAGCTCCCGGTCCGTGGCCGGTGCCTGAGGCAGCCCGCGGACGAGGTCAGGACCGAGGTCGGCGATGCTGCGGGCTCCCATGAGCCCCATGGCGGTGAGGATCTCCTGTCCGATGAGCTCGATTGCCTTCTCGACTCCGCGTTGGCCTCCGGCCATGAGCCCGTACAGGTACGCCCGGCCGATGAGCACGAAGTCGGCTCCGGCGCACAGCGCGGTGACGACATCGGTGCCGGACATGATCCCGGAGTCGAAGATCAGCTCCATCTCGGGTCCGACTTCTGCACGGACTTCGGCCAGTGAGGTCAGCGAGTCCGGAGCCCGATCGAGCTGGCGGCCGCCGTGGTTGGACACTACGAGTCCATCGGCTCCGATGGATTGAGCTCGCCGGGCATCTTCGGCGGTGAGGATCCCCTTGACGAACAGCCGTCCGTTCCACTGTTCACGGATCCATCGCAGGTCATCGAGGTCGAGGGTGGGATCGAACATCGTCTTCGTCATCTCCGCCAGGGACTGGGAGGTGTTCGACAGCGATGCGTACTTCGGCGGTTCGGTGGTGAGGAAGTTGAACCACCAGCCGGGACGGTAGGAGGCGTCGAGAATGGTTCCCAGCGTCAGCCGGGGCGGGATCGTCAGACCGTTGCGGTGATCGCGCAGACGCTGACCGGTGATCGGAGTGTCGACGGTGACCAGCAGGGTCTCGTATCCGCTGGCGGCGGCTCGTTGGATCAGGTCGAGGCTGCGTTGCCGGTCCTTCCACAGGTAGAGCTGGAACCACCGGGTGGAGTCCGGTGCCGCCTGTGCGACGTCTTCGACCGAGGTCGTGCCCATCGTCGACAGTGAGAACGGGATTCCGGCCTTGGCTGCGGCACGCACTCCGGCGACCTCGCCTTCGGAGTGCATCATGCGGGTGTAGCCGGTCGGAGCGATGCCGAAGGGCAGCCTGGCCCGGGCACCGGCGATCGTCGTCGACGTATCCGGCGCGTCGACGCCGTGGAGGATGCGCGGAAGGAGCTCAACGTTGCCGAGCGCTTCACGGTTCTTCGCCAAGGTCCGCTCGTCCAGAGCGGCACCGTCGACATAGTCGAACGGCGCGGTCGGTGTTACGCGCTTGGCGATGAGGCGAAGGTCCCAGGTGTCTGCGGCCGACTCCAATCTGGCTGCGACCCGGTCGAGTCGGGGCAGGTCGAACTGCAGCAAGGGGGCGAGTTCTTTCAGATCGGGCAGTCGGCGCTTCATCTCTCTCCTCGTTCTCGGTTGAGGTAGGCGAGCACTGCCGCGACACGGCGGCTCGTGGTCTCTCCTGCCTGGAGGCCGAGTTTATCGAAGATGGAGCTGATCGCTTTTTCGACGGAGCTGACCGAGACGAAGAGGCGTTCGCCGATTCCCCGGTTCGACAGCCCTTCGGCCATGGCCTCGAGCACTTCACTCTCGCGCGGGGTCAGGGTCGACAGCGTGTTCTGCCTCTCCGAGGTGGTGAGCAGCTGCCGGACGACGTCGGGGTCGATGACCGTACCGCCCTCGGCGATTCGCTGTACCGACTCGAGGAACCGGTCGATGTCGGTCACCCGGTTCTTCAGGAGGTAGCCGACGCCCACTGATTCGGTGCTCAGCAGCTCGGTCGCATATTCGCGCAGCACGTACTGGCTGAGGACGAGGACTCCGATATCCGGGAAGCGACGTTTGATCGCCAACGCCGCCTCCAGTCCTTCGGTGGTGTGAGTCGGAGGCATCCGCACATCGACGATCGCCAGGGTCGGCCGCAGCTCGGCGACCGCCCGCAGCAGCTCCCCTCCGTCTCCGACGGACGCGACGACGCTGATCCCTTCGTCTTCGAGCAGACTGCGAACACCCTCTCGCAGCAGCACCGCGTCATCGGCGAGGACGACGCGCATCCGGTTCTCTGGCTGGACTTCTGTCGTGATCACTTCTGTCTCTTCTCCTTCGTCGTGCTGCCGTCCTGTGCGTCGGTCCCGAGCGGGATCCGGGCGGTCACTGTGGTGCCTGCGCCCTCAAGGGAGTCGACTTCGAGACTCCCGTCGAGCGCTCCGACCCGCCGTGTGAGCCCTTGGAGCCCTCCCCCGCGCGGATCGGCTCCGCCCACACCGTCGTCGGAGACGGTCACGGTCAACGCGGTCCGGGCCTCGGCGACGATGCTCACCGTGATCGCGGTCGCCTCGGCGTGTTTGACGACATTCGTGACGGCTTCACGGACGACGAAGTAGGCGGCGGATTCCGCTGCGGGTGAAAATCTGCCTTCCGGCACGGTCACAAGGGTCAGCGGAATGGGACTGCGACCGGCGATCCTCTCGAGGACGGTTCTCAGACCATGTTCGTCCAGCGCTGTGGGATAGACCCGCCAAGCGACTTCGCGCATCTCGTCGATGAGGTCCTGGGACTGAACCAGCGCATCGTCGAGCAGCGCTTGGGACTTCGCCGGGTCAGAGGCACGCCTGGCTCGGGCGATGAGCACGGAGAGAGAGACGACGTTCTGCTGTACGCCGTCGTGCAGGTCCCGTTCGATCCGACGTCGTTCCTCGTCGATGGCGAGGACGACTCCACGGCGGGTCGTCAGCAGCTCGCTGATGCGGGTGTACACGGCGAAGGGACGCTCCACCTCGACGAAACGCGCATCGATGCGACCATGTGCCCAACTTGCCGCCTCGGCCAGGGCGACGGCGCCGATGAGGTTCGCCGCCCCATAGAGGACACCGACGAAGAGCGTGGGTTGGGAGATCGACCACATATCGAACCCGATGTTGACAGCTCCCCCGATGAAGAATCCTTGGAAGAGGGATCCGAGAGTCACGACGAAGAAGCCGCCGAGGAGGTTCGCGGTGGGGATGATGGCGAGTGCGGCGACCAGGCCGTTGCCGAGCAGGAATCGACGTTTGGTCGGCTCGTCGGCGAGGACGAGTCCGAACCCGCGAGAATGCCGAGCGAGTTCCCAGCTCCGCACCTTCGCGGCCATGCGTGAAGTGGGCGGAAGCACGGAGGCGATGAGCAGCGGCAGACACAGCAGACCGCCCCATACGACGGCGAGCACGGACCGCGCCCACCGCGCGGTGAACATCCGTACTTCAGGAGGAAGGCGGGTGGACAGCGCGCTCGGCCAGGGCATAAGTCGATCGTAGCAACGCCCGTCGCCGCCTCCCAGGGGTTCGGCCGCACTCCCGGATTCCGGTTTTCCGCAATGGCGGCTGCCGGTCGGCCGCACTGACCGTGCGCCCGACCGCGTACCGGCCCTGCCGCCTTGTGCCTAGCGTGGATGAGTATGGATCTCGCACTCGAGCTGCTCACCGCCACCCTCACCTCTCCGTGGGTGTACCTGCTCATCGCCGTGGCCGCGGCACTGGACTCGCTCGTGCCGCTTGTGCCGTCGGAGACCCTGCTCATCACCGCTGCAACCTTCGCCGCGATGGGGCACCCTCACCCGGCAGGGCTCGTCCTCGCCGCTGCCGGAGGGGCTCTCCTCGGGGATCTGGCAGCTCACCTCGTCGGCCGATTCGCTGCGACCGGGGTCGGCCGATGGCGGCGGTGGACTCGCATCGCCAACCTGCTTGGCTCCGCCCACACGGTCTTCTCTCGCCGAGGCGGGACCGTGCTCATCGCCGGCCGATTCGTTCCCGGGGGCCGCAGCCTGGCCACCATCGGCTCCGGTCTGCTCGGGTTCCCGATCCGCACCTTCCTGCTCTGGGACGGAATCGGCAGCCTCGCCTGGGCGCTCTATTCGACGGTGATCGGACTCATCGGGGGAATGGTCTTCGAGGACCGGCCGCTGCTCGGAGTCGCCGTGGGCATCGGCATCGCCCTGGCCATCACCGGCAGCGCCGAGCTCGTCCGCCGATTGCGCCGGCGCGGCAGAGGACGCGCACGTCACCGGTTCACCAAATTCCAAGACCGAGATGTCACGATGGCAGGGATGTCTCAAACATATGTGTGGTACGTCAGCTACGGATCGAACATGGCTCGCGATCGGCTCTCCTGCTATCTGCAGGGCGGGCGACCGCCCGGGGCGATGGTGACCTACCCCGGTGCCAGGGACGGAACACTGCCCCGCGCCGAGGCAGGGATCGAACTGCCCGGAACGATCTACTTCGCCGGCGAGTCCAAGGTGTGGGGCGGCGGCATGGCCTTCTACGATCATTCCGTCCCGGGGCCGACCCCCGCCAAGGCCTACCTCATCACCGCCGAACAGTTCGCCGATGTGGCGGCACAGGAGATGCACCGCCCACCCGAACCGGACAGTCCGGTGGAACGCCTCGTCTTCGACCTGCCGACAGGAAGCTCCCATTCGCTGGGTCCGGGCGGGTACGAGACGCTGCTCGTCCTCGATGATGTCGACGGCGTCCCCATGGTCACGTTCACCGCCGCGCACGGTTCGTCCGACGTCGAACACACTCAGCCGCAGGAGCCGTATCTGGCGATGCTGCGCACGGGCACAGCCGAAGTCAGAGCCGCTTCTGGGCTTCCCCTGCCCGCAGCTGCACAAGCGTGAGGTCGAGCAGCGGAGTCGCCACTCCCAGTTCCTCCGCCTTGAGCGACAGGTCGCCGAGGATGTGCTCCGTTTCGCTCGGCAGCCCTGCCGTCACATCCCGGTAGAGAGATGAGGTGAAGGCCGAACCATCCTCGGTGAGCATCTTGATTGTCATGGTGTGGGAGGCTTCCGACACCGAGTGTCCGGCCGCAGCCGCCACGGCTTCGAGCTCATCGACGATGGCATGCACGTGCGACCTGCCGCCGGCTTCCATGATCGCTCCGACCGGGGCGCGGAACAGGCAGGTGACGACTCCCGCCGCGGCGATGAAGATCCATTTCTCCCACAGCCCATCGATGATGCCGTCGACGGTCTGCAGTTTGAAACCGGGGACATCGAGCGCTTCGGAGATGCGTGTGGGCACTTCAGCGCCGTGGAGATCTCCGATAGTCATCACGGCCATGTCGGTGAGCTGGACGACAGCTCCGTCCCTGATTGTGCCGACGATCTTGACGAACCCGCCGAGCACCTGTCCGGGGTATCTGCTCTGCAGCTTCTCGATCTGAGCCATGCCGTTGAGGAACGGGATGATCGTCGTCTGTTCGCCGACAGCCGGTCCGATATCGGCGATGACCAAGTCGAGTCCACCCGCTTTGACCGCGACGATGACGAGGTCGAAAGTTCGTGGTGCGGCTGCGAGCTCCTCAGCGGTGATGACATCGACCTGATTCGTCCGATCATCACCGGGTGCAGTGAAGCGCAGTCCCTCCGCGCGGACCGTCTCCGCCCGTGCCTGCCGGAGCAGGAAAGTGACATCACGTCCGGCCTCCTGCAGATAGGTGCCGAACGCTCCGCCGGTGGCCCCCGCCCCGGCGATGAGAATCGACAGGTCGGCACCAGTGCTGATTCCGTCGGATGCGCTGTCAGCTGCTTGGGTCATTCCAACTCCTCCTTGAGCTCCCGCGCGGCCGCAGCGGGATCCTCAGCCGAGGTTATCGCACGGACGACGACGGCACGCCTCGCGCCCGCCTGACGGATCGCGTCCAGCCTCTCCCCGGTCGCAATACCACCGATCGCGAACCACGGTTTGGCCGCCTTGGCGGCGGTGGCGGTCAGCAGAGCCGTCCCCACAGAAGCACGGCCGGGCTTCGTCGGGGTCTCCCAGACCGGCCCGACACAGAAATAGTCGGTCTCCGGGTCCGCCTCGGCGGCGAGCGCCTGCTCGCGGGAATGCGTCGAGCGACCGAGGATGACATCGGGTCCGAGCACGGCCCTGGCCTGAGCACTGGTGAGGTCGCCTTGACCGACGTGGAAGACGTCGGCGTCGGTCAGCAGCGCGACGTCGGCACGGTCATTGACTGAGAAGAGCTTGTCGTGATCGGCGGCGACATCTTTGAGGACCTCCAAGGCCGCGATCTCGGCGCGGGCCTCGAGGCTCTTGTCCCGCAGTTGGATGATGTCGACTCCCCCACGGTAGGCGGCGTCGAGGAACTCGGCGAGGTCGTCCTGACCGGTCCGGGCATCGGTGCACAGGTAGAGCTTCGCCTCCGCCAGTCGGGCCTCTCTCCAGGCTCTTTTCGTCTGCCGCGCTGCGGTGCGCGGTGGCATCTGTGTGGTCATGGTCATAGAGTAGAGGAGTTCGCGGGAGCCTCCCAACGAGGCTGAGAGGGCGTAAGAGCCGACCGTCAGACCTGATGCGGATCATGCCGCCGGAGGGAGAAGCTGTGAGAGTCATTGTCGTCGGCGCCGGGATCATCGGCCTGTCCACGGCCTGGTATCTGCACCGCCTCGGCGCCGAAGTCACCATCATCGATCCTGCGCCCGCCCAGGGTGCGAGCCATGCTGCTGCGGGGATGCTGGCTCCCGCCGCCGAGGTGGTCTGGGGGCAGACTCCCCTGTACCCGCTGATGCGGGCCTCCGCGCAGATGTATCCTCAGTTCTCCGCCGAGGTGGCGAGCGCCGCCGGCAGCGATCTCGGTTTTTCGGATGCCGGCACATTGGTGTGCGCCGGTGACCGAGCTGATCTGCAAGCTCTGCGGGAGCTGCGCGATGCACAATCCCGATCCGGTTTCGCCACCGAGCTCATCACCGGCAGCGCTGCCCGCCGGGTTGAGCCGTCGTTGTCGCCTGCCGTGGCCGGGGCCGTGCACATTCCAGGCGATCACTCGATCGACCCCCGTCGGCTCACTGCCGCATTGCTGACTGTCCTGTCCTCTGATTCAGGTGGCTTCGTTCGCCAGCGCGCGGCCGGACTGGTCAAGGACGGCGATACGACTGTGGGAGTCGAGCTGGGCGACGGCCGCCGGCTGGAGGCCGATCAGGTGGTCATCTGCGCCGGCAGCGCTGTGTCCGCGATCGTCGGTGCCCCACAGCTGCCTCTGCGTGAGGTCTGGGGTGATGTTCTGCGACTGCGCGCCCCCGCCGAGGCGGCTCCGCTGCTGAGCCGAACCATCCGCGGGCTGGTCAACGGTCGCTCCGTCTATTTGGTCCCCCGCCCCGATGGCGAGATCGTGCTCGGTGCCAGTTCGCGTGAGGACGGACTCTCCGGCACTCCGGCCGGGGCGCTCCACCGACTGCTCGCCGACGGGCAGCGATTGGTCCCGGGAATCCTCGACGCGGAGATCACCGATATCACCACCCGTGCCCGACCCGGCTCGCCCGACGATCTGCCGATGATCGGCCGCATCGATCCCGGCTGCATCGTGAGCACAGGGTATTTCCGCCACGGCATCCTCTTGGCCCCGTTCGGTGGCCGGCTCGGCGCCGAGATCACCTTGGGCGTCGATTCCGGCTGGTCCCCCGATGGGGCCCTCGAGTCCGTGTCCCCGCACCGCTTCACCACAGAACACACCACTGCCTACCCGATGAGGAGCATCTCATGACCGACCGCGACCACTCACCGACCATCGTCCTCAATGGCGATCGCCATGAGCTGTCGGGTGCCACCTCGGCGCTCGACCTCGTCGCCGAGGTCACCGGACGGGAACTGAATCCCGATGGGACAGCGGCCGACGGTGGACGATTGGGCATCGCCCTGGCCGTCGACGGTGAAGTCATCCGTCGCGGCACCTGGTCCTCTCTCACCCTTGCCGATGGGCACACCGTCGACATCGTCACCGCTGTGCAGGGAGGCTGAGATGACCTGGACGATCGATAATGTGGAGATGTCGTCTCGCCTCGTGATGGGCACGGGAGGGGCGAGTTCCCTGAGCATCCTCGAAGACGCACTCGTGGCTTCGGGAACCGAGCTGACGACTGTGGCGATGCGCCGTTTCGACGCTGAGTCCCGGGACTCGGTCTTCACCATGCTCCAGCGTCTGGGTATTCGGGTGCTGCCGAACACGGCCGGCTGCTATACGGCCAGGGATGCCGTGCTCACCGCCCGACTGGCTCGAGAGGCTCTGGAGACGAACTGGGTGAAGCTCGAGGTCATCGCCGATGAGGACACCCTGTTGCCGGACCCCATCGAACTCTTCGCCGCAGCCGAGGAACTCGTCCTCGACGGGTTCACGGTCTTCGCCTACACGAACGACGATCCGGCCCTGGCAAAACGTCTCGAGGACGCCGGTGTGGCTGTGGTCATGCCGGCCGGAGCTCCGATCGGCAGCGGGCTGGGCATCCTCAACCCTCACAACATCGAGACCATCGTCTCCCGTGCACAGGTGCCCGTCATCCTCGACGCCGGTGTCGGCACCGCCTCCGATGCCGCTCTGGCGATGGAGCTCGGGTGCACCGCGGTACTTCTGGCCTCGGCCGTCACCCGCGCCCACGATGCTCACGCCATGGCCCGGGCGATGGCTTTGGCCGTCGAGGCCGGGCATCTCGCTGGCGGTGCCGGGAGGATTCCCAAACGACCGTTGGCATTGGCGTCATCGCCGTTCGACGGAATGGTCGCAGCACAATGACCGCCGCTGCCACCACTCCGACATCGTTGCCTCCGCTCGTCGACCCCGTGGAATCCCTGTCCCGGACGGAGCTGGAACGCTACTCCCGGCACCTGAGCCTGCCGGGTTTCGGACTCGAGGGACAACGGCGTCTGCGGGCCGCCTCGGTGCTGGTCATCGGGGCCGGCGGTCTCGGGGCCCCGGTCCTCAACTATCTGGCGGCCGCCGGGGTCGGGTCGATCACGATCATCGACGATGACGTGGTGGAGGCCTCGAACCTGCAGCGCCAGATCATCCACCGGGATGCCGATGTGGGCCGACCGAAGGTCGCCTCTGCCGCCGATGCCCTGCACCGGCTCGATCCGAACCTCGAGGTGCGCACGATCGAGCACCGGCTGAGCCCGGAGAATGCGCTCGGTCTCTTCGCTGAACACGATGTCGTGCTCGACGGGGCGGACAACTTCGCCACCCGGTACTTATCCAATGATGCCGCCGAACTCACCGGCACCCCGCTGGTGTGGGGCACGATCTTCCGCTTCGCCGGTCAGGTGAGCACGTTCGTTCCCGGTCACGGGCCGATGCTGCGCGACCTGTTCCCGGATATCCCGGAACCCGATTCGGTGCCCAACTGCGCGGAGGGCGGGGTCCTGGGAGTGCTGTGCGGAACCGTGGGCTCGGCGATGGCGACCGAGGCGATCAAACTCATCTGCGGCATCGGTGCCCCATGCATCGGTCGGCTCCTGCGCTATGAAGCGCTGACCGGGGAGTACTCGACCCTGCGATTCTCCCCTGATCCCGACCGTCCCCCGGTCACCGACCTCACCGAAGTGGCTGCCGCCTGTGCTGTGGACCTCGACGCCGACGGCGTGGCAGAGCCTGGCCCGGATGAGATCGACGTCGCCGATTTCCTGTCTGTCGAAGACGATGTGCTCGTCGTCGATGTGCGGGAGGACTGGGAACGTGAGCTGGCGGCCATCCCCAGCTCACTCCACCTGCCCCTCGGCGGCCTCCGAGACGGCGGGTGGCCGGCGCTCCAGTCGCTGGTCGGTGCTTCAGTCCGGCCGGAGGCGCCTGTCGACATCGTCTTCCACTGCAAGTCCGGGGCCCGATCGGCCGAGGCCGTCCGGATTCTGTCCGGATCGGTCCCGACCGGAGTCCGTCTGCGTTCCCTTGCCGGGGGCATCGATGCGTGGGCCGAGCAGGATTGAAGCCTCCGGCAGCGCGAAACGAGCTCAGGTCACGCGAAACTCGAAACTAACGTCACCGGCGGCGTCGTTTTCGAGTTTCGGGTGACCTGAGGGGTTCGGATCAGTGGCGGTTGAGTCCTGACAGTCGCCGACGGAGTCCCCGTTCGCCGGCTCTCATCACAGCTCCGTGCATGAGTCCGGACAGCGGTCGCATCGCTCTGATGATCGTTCTGCTCGTCGTCACACACCACAGAGAATCGATTGTCGTCACACCCTCGGAGGCGGTCAGAGTCCAGCGGCCTTCGCCGCAGAGGTCACCTTCCGCCCGGAACCGGATGTGATGGGGTGCATCGACCTCGTCGACTTCGATGGAGAAGCGGAGAGACCACCCGATCGGCGCTCGGACCAGAAGGCGGGCTCGGCTGCCTGGGGTCACCGGCAGATCGGCGGCATCAACGTCAGCCTGTGCGGCCCCGACCCTTTCGGCTGCTGTCAGTCCCGGCCACCACCCGGGCCACTCATCGACCTGTTCCAGAACCGCCCACACCGATTCGATGCCGGCGTCGGTGATCCAGCGGTCGTTGAAATGGAAGGGTGCGGACTCTCCGGGTTGCGGGGTCACATGCTCGTAGCTCATGGTCCGACGGTAGTGTGAAAGATGTGAGTAAGGACAACTTCGTCAGCAATCGTCGGCCATCCCCTCTGGGCGGTCGCAAACCGACCAAGGACGATCTTGCGGCTTTCGCCACGGACGACCCGAATGCGATCGACGATATTCTGCCGAGCGATTCCTCCGGGCTGAAGATGCTCATCGTCGGCATCAACCCGGGGCTGTGGACGGCCGCAGTGAATGCGCCGTTCGCACGACCTGGCAACCGCTTCTGGCCGTCTCTGCACCAGGCGGGTCTCACCGATCACCAGGTCGATGCCTCGTGTGGGTTGGAGCCTGCGGATGAACTGCAGCTGCTCAGTCGTGGAATCGGTCTGACCAACCTCGTGGGGCGAGCCACTGTCCGGGCCGACGAACTCTCCCGGCAAGAGCTGCGTGAAGGTGCGACCCACCTCGTCGAGCGTCTTGCCGATATCAGGCCCCGAGCGGTCGCAATCGCCGGGATCACAGCGTTCCGCACCGGCTTTCAGGTGCCGAAGGCTCAACTCGGTCGGCAGGATACGACGCAGATCGAGGGATGGCCGGCGGAGGTCGCGCTGCACGTGGTTCCGCAGCCGAGCGGCCTCAACGCCCATTATCAGATACCAGACCTCGCGCGAATCTGGAATGAGGTCTGGAACAGCATCGACGGCTAAGCCCTTGGGCCGGCTCCGGTGAAGTGCTGGCGGCAACGAGCGACATAGGCATCCAGCCCACCGATATGGCTGGCATCGATCGCTGTCGCGGCGAGAGTCGCCTCGGGTGACTGAGCTGTCTGTGCTGCGTCTGATCCGTTCGAGCTCTCCGTCTGTTCCAAGCGCTGGTGGAACACAGCGTCCTTCCCACAGACTGTGCACACCGCGGTGAGTCTCAGGACCTCCTCAGCCACGGCCATGAAGCTGGGCAGCGGTTCGAACGGCTGCCCGTCGAAGGTCACGCACAGTCCTTCGACGATGACATCGAGGCCCCGTCCGAGGAGGTCCTCGACGGCGGGGACGAGCTCCGGGCCGAAGAACTGCGCCTCATCGATGGCGATGAGGTCATAGTCCTTCTGTCGGGCCGCCTCGGCGAGGGATGAAACGTCTCCGAGCGGAACTGCGGGGATGTTCACCCCGGTGTGGGAGGTGATCGTGGAGATGTCCGAGCGAGTGTCGAGTGAGTGGGACACGACGAGGACATCGATTCCAGCGATCGTGGCCCGCCGGACCCTGCGCATGAGCTCTTCGGATTTTCCGGAGAACATGGGTCCGGCGATGACCGTGAGACGACCGGTGTCAGTCATCGACGCTGACTCTCTTGGAATCGGTTTCGACGGTGACTTCCGTGTCTTCGCCGCCGTTCTCGAAGTCGAACTGATATTCCTGTTTGCCGTCGTCGAATTCGAGTTTCCAGCTCACGAGCTTTCCGTCGGCTTCCTTCTGGGCACGTTTGAGAGCGTCGTCGAAGGTCAAAGGGTCGTTGAGGTCGATGGCCTTCTCCTTGTCATCGGTCGAGTCCTGCTCGTGTTCGGCGATCTTCCCGGTCTCCGCGTCGATCTCGACGTCATGGTCGGTGTTTCCGTCGAGGATGGATACTTCGTACCGCCAAGCCCCGTCTTTGTCGTCCCAGTCGAGCTCGATGCCGTGAACGATTCCGTCCGCGACTTCCTCCTCGGCTGTCTTGATCGCGTCTTCGGCACTGATGGCCGGCGATTCCTTGCTCAGGTCGGCGCCGGCGCTCAGGCCTTTCCCGGACGATTCCTCTGCCGACTTGGTTTCATCACCGTCGTCGCCTTGGTCGTCGCCACTCTGGTCCTCGCCTCCGGCAGGGCTGGCCTCGGCCGATTCGCTTGCCGCGGGCGAGTCCTGCGCCTCATCGCCTCCGTTTCCGGAATCACTTCCGCCGCACCCGGCCAGGCCGAGAGCGAGTGCTGCAAGTCCGGCCGCTGTACTCATTGCCATGCGATTCGTCTTCATGGCCGCCACGCTAGCAAGGGAACGCCTCTCACCAGTGGTTTCTGAGAACAATCTCATCTGGGCAACGGTTCGATTCTGGTGGTCAGTCAAGGCAGAATTCGTTGCCTTCGGGGTCGGCCATGACAATGAAGCCGTGTTCCAATGGCGGGTCCGGATCGACTCGGCGCAACCGAGCGCCTCCGAGTTCGGTGAGTCGGGTGCATTCTGCTTCGAGTGCATCCATCCGCTCATCGCCGTCAAGTCCCGGAGCGGCACGGACGTCGAGGTGCACGCGGTTCTTCACCGTTTTGGGCTCGGGCACCGTTTGGAAGAAGACCCGGGGACCGACCTGTTCAGGGTCTTCGATGGCGGCACGCATGTTCTCGGGGCTGAGTTCGATGCCGAGACCGGCGATGAACTCCTTCCAAGCGACGAGGGGATCGTCGTCGGCACCGAGTCTCACTCCGGGAGGACCCGGAATGATGTAGCCGAGTACTTCGGCCCAGAAGCGGGCGAGCCTTTCGGGATCGTGGCAGTCGACGGTGACCTGGATTATTCGGCTCATGATCGGTGGCTCCCTATTGTCCGGTTCTGCCGTCGATGCATTCACGCAGCAGATCAGCGTGACCACAGTGGCAGGCATATTCTTCGATGCGGTGGACGAGGAATTCGCGCACCGCGATGTCTTCTCGGCCTACGTGTGTGCCGAGGTCGTCGTGTCTGCTGACTTCGGCGTCAGTGGCGACCTGTTCCTGTTCCAGCCGGGCGAAGGCATCGGTGAGGACGGTTTCGTCGGGATGGGACAAAGCATCGCTGAGGTCGAATGCGTCGTCCGAACTCCCGTAGATCGGGGGTTCGGGTTCGCCGTCGGTGATCCAATTCCTCCAGTCTCGCTCCACTTCGGTCATGTGTCGGACCAACCCGAGCAGCGACATCGTCGACGGTGGGACGGAGAGCTTCATCATCTGCTCGAGGGTGAGCCCCTGGCATTTCAGATTGAGAGTCAGCCGGTAGTCGTGCAGGTAGCTCAGCAGTGTGGCGAGTTCTCCGTCGGGACTGTGTCCGTCGGAGTTGCGGGGATCGTCGTCGGGATCGACCCACATATCGGGGTAGACGGTGGCAATGCTCCAACGCTGTGGTGAGGTGGACATGGTGGTCATTCTGCTCCGGTGGGTGGCTGAGTACCAGGGTCGCGGATGATTTGTCAGGGTTCAGACAGCCAGGCTGCCATCGAGTTCGAACAAGCTGGGCATCTCCTCGCGGATCGTGGTCCCGAAGGCGACCGCACCTCCGAAGAGTCCCTCGATCGTGTCGACGGTCTGCAGCACTCGGTCTCGTGAGAACTCGGGAATGAGCTCTCCGTGTTTGAGATAGCCCTTGAGTGATCCTGTCGCGGCGGCCCTCACTCCGAGTCGTCCGGTGATGAGCCAGGTGATGCACTCGGTTTCGAAACGCACCTGCGCGCCCTCATTCCTCGGCTCGGCCGACGCCGCACCGTGGTCATGCCCTAGCCTGCGGTGGCCGGTGAAGATGAGGGCGAGTTCGTTGAGGAGATGGGTGAGCATGACGGAGGGGCTGCGGGTGTGCGGAAGGTCGTCCGGCAGCAGGTTCTTCCGGTGCAGCGTGTTGATGGCTGTGTGCAGTCCATCCCAGGTGGGTGGGCTCGCCGCGGGCAGAGTACTGAGACCGTCGGTCGTGAGATCGGACCGCTGCCTCACAGTGCGGGCCGCCTCCACGGCGGAGAGCTGCGGGGATCGACGAACAGCGGCGAGCAGCTCGTCCCATGGCATCGGCAGGTGACGGTCAAACGACTCGGCAGCGTGGGAATCGATTGGTTTCGACTTCTGGTCCATGTCCTCACGGTAGGTGCAGCCCCTGACACGAGATTCGTCCCCGGTCGGAGTCCGTGCCCGGACGCCGGCGGTAGGCTCGATGTGAGAAGGATTCAGCGGAAAGGAGAGAGTGTTGACCGAGCACAATCCGGATCTTCATCTGCGGATCGGACGGGAGGAACTCGTCATCCGGCAGCGCTACCAGGTCATCAGCATCGCCAATGATGTGCTCATCGGCCTGTGGTTCCTCATCGGCAGCTTCATGTTCTTCTCCGAAACTCTGACCTATTCGGGAACCTGGCTGTTCGTCATCGGCAGTGTCGAGATGCTCATTCGCCCGGTCATCCGCCTCATCAGGCATCTGCACCTGCAGAGGCTGCGCAGCCCCGCGGCCGCCGGAGACGACTCCTTCGACTACTGACCGCTGTCATCCGCTCTCAAGTATCCGTCCGCCATTCCATCATGACCGGGCTCGCCCGTCGGTCAGCCGCAGTCTGCGGTGCGCGAACTCGTTCGCCCAGCGCTGGTCGTGTGTCGTCGCCAGAACGGCACCGCCACGGTTGAGGAACGACTCGATGATCGCGTTCAGCCGGGTCATTGCCGCGTGGTCGCGCCCGATCGTCGGTTCGTCGAGCAGCAGCACCGTCGCCTCGGTCATCAGCGCCGAGGCGATGACGATGTCTTTGCGCCTGGCCACATCGAGGTCGAAGGGATGGTCGTCGGCGACCTCGGTCAGTTCCGCCTCGGCGAGGACGGAGTCTGCGTCTGCCTGGCGATGGCTGCGCACTCGTTTTCGGTCTCGCCGTCGATGCGGCGGCAGCGGCACGGCGTGGAGCAGTTCGCGTGCCGCTGTGGCGGCGGAGAGCTGCAGGCCCGGATCCTGTCCCACCCATCCGAGGTGAGCACTGCGTGCGTGGGCGGGCAGGGTGTCCAATCGGATCATCTCGCCGAGGCGGCTGACCGTGATCGTGCCCGTCACGGACGCCGACCGGTCGAGCAGGCCGAGGAGGGCCCGCAGAAGCGTGGACTTGCCGGCCCCGTTGGCTCCGGTGACTGAGGTGAGTTCGCCGGGCCGCAGATCGAGATCGAGGCCGTCGAGGATGCGGCTGCTTCCCCGATCCACGGTGAGGTCGCGAACGGTGAGCAGCGGATCTGCCAGTGACCTCGGCATCGCCGAGAGGGTCGCTTCATCGTTCGGGCGGCTGTCCCAGATCCCGCCGGATCGAGCCGTGGGAGTCGCCGTCTGCAGCCGACCTGCGTCGAGGAAGCGGATCTCTTCGCAGATCCGGGTCAGTTCGTCAGTCTGATGACCGGTGATGAGCACGGCCCCTCCCCGATCACAGAACTCCTGCAGCACTGTCGCCAGACGCACACGCATCTGCGGATCCAAGGACTTTGCTGGTTGGTCGAGAACGAGCAGGTCGGGACCGGGTGCGAGGATCCGTGCCACCGCGACCAGCTGCCTCTGCCCGCCGGAGAGCGTGTCCAGCCGTCGGTTCCACAGGTCTCCGACGCCGAGGAGCTCGAGCAGGTTCCGGGCGCGGCGGTGGGCATCGGCCGGGTCATACCCGTGCAGTCGACACGCCAGCTGCGACTCGTCACCGACGTGGCTGGTCATTCCGCTCAGCTGCGCTTCCGGGTCATCGCCGAGCAGCGCCACGGTTCCGTGCCGGTCGATGGTGCCGGTCAGGGCTCCCCGGGAGACGAGCTGTCCGGCCAACAGGCGGCAGAGAGTCGACGTTCCCGATCCGAGCGGTCCGAGCACTGCGGTCTTGGTTCCACCAGTGATGCCGAAAGTGATTCCGCTCAGCGCGGCAGCATCCTCTCCACGATAGGTGAACCACGCGTCCGTGATCGCAACGGTCATCTCAGGCACCGCCGATCAGCTGCGCGGCGCCCGGCAGCGGGAGGACTCCCATCACCGAGGCGACGATGAGTCCGATGGTCACGAGCGGAGTCAGGATCCGCAGGAGACTCTGCCCTGTCCCGTCCGTGTGGTCTTGAAGCGCAGTCGCGGTCCCATCCGAATCGAGTCCGCTGGATTCGAGCACGTCGTGACGCTGGTCGACGGTCAGCAGGATCGCGGTGACGAGTCCTGCGACGATTCCCGGCAGCAGTCGGATGCGCACCCGCCAGGAGTCGGTGGCCCAGCCTCGCGCCCGTCTGGCTTCGATGATGTGTCGGGTGCGGGCGCCGATCATTGGGATGAGACCGATGGCAGAGGCACACATATAGGCGACTGCCGAGGGCAGACGAAGTCGACGCAGACCGTCGAAGAGGCGAGCGGAGTCGGCGCCCAGGCCGAACAGCGTGCACAGCCCGATCAAGGCGCTCACCCGCAGCCAGATCTGGACGGCGATGCTCAGTCCTTCGACGCTGAGGCGAGCGGGTCCGGCTTGCCAGAGCACATGCACATCGGTGCCGGGGTAGAACAGCCCCTGCACGACGATGAGCACAACCAGAGTCGGCAGGCACAGGAGACCCACCGTCATCGCCCATGCCCGCAGTCGCACGACGGGTGAGACTGTCACGGTCACGACCGTGCCGGTCAGGATGATGACCGGCACGATCGGAGAGGGGATTCCGAAGACGAGAAGCAGGCTGCAGGCCAGGATGATCAATTCCGTGGCCGGGTGCAGACGACGTTTCCGGCGGTGAGCCTCAGCCGCGTCAACGGCGGTGTGCGTGTCGGAAGAGGCGGGACTCATTCCGCAGGCTGTGCCGATTCGGCCTGTTTGGTCAGATCAGGGCCGTCGGTCTTCTTCGTCCGGGGGCGACTGTGGGCGGCGAACTCGTAGCGACCGACGATGCGTTTGGGCAGCGACCGGATGACGACATAGGCGAGGGCGAAGATGAGCGCCTTGTCGACGATGTCGGAGACCATGCTCTGTGCGAAGGTGGCGTTGAACATCTCGAGGCCCGCCGCTTGGAGGATCGCAACGACTCCCCCGGTGCCGGCACCCAGCCCGCCGCCGAAGACATAAGCGGCGACGGGTGCTCCGATGGCACCGGCGGGAACACCGGCGACGGCGCCGACGATGACCGCGGTCCAGGGTGTGCGGAAGACTCCGAGCCTTGCTGCCCAGCCGGCGGCGGCGCCGATGAAGGCGGCCCCGGAGCTGAAGGCGATGACGCTGGGACTCAGGGTCACGCCCCAGATGAGGTTCGAGACGATTCCCGTGAAGGCACCTGCTGCGGGACCGGCGAGAACGCCGATGAGCACGGTTCCGATGGAGTCGAGATAGAGGGGCACGGGTGTGTAGTTGCCGATGACCTGCCCGATGACGACGTTGAGGGCGATGGCGACCGGGATGAGCGCGAGAACGCTGCGGGGAATGAGCGGGAGGGTGCCGGCGGCGAGCAGAATGCCTCCACCGAGATAGCCGAGCATGACCCACAGAGTGGTGTATCCGAGGTCGACGCCGAGGTTGGCGGGTTGGGTGAGGAGTACGGCGACGTAGGTGCCTATGACGACGAGCGTGCCGAGCAGAGTGAGGATGAGGGGAAGAGTGCGGTTGCGATTTTGTCCGGGACCGACCGTGGTGGTCGGCCCCTGCCCAGACGGACTGGAATGTGCGGTCATGCGGGTGGTCCTTTCATCAGGGTGGTGCTGAGGTGGTCGAGGAATGCGGGGGCATCGATGGCGCGGATGATCTCTGCGTTCACGGGGCGGCCCCACCGCCCCAGCCAGTCGGCGACGGTTTCGCCTCGTGTGAGTGTACCCGTGAGTTCGACATCGACAGGTGCCCACAGCGTCGACGCCCATGGCAGGGCCCCCGCAGCTCCTCTCACGGGCACCGGGGCGGACGGCTCCCGGGCGTCGGAGTCCGATCCTTCGGGCTCTGTTCCGGACGACGTTGTGGTGTCTTGCCGAGCCCAGGACAGAGCACAGGCGAGGACGAAGGGATCGTGGATGTGGGCGAGGTAGCCGAGTCCATCGGATTCGTGGAATTCGAAGTAGAACCGGAGCGCCTCGGCCAGTTCTGCGAGTGCTGATTGCCAGCGGTCATCGGCAGCATCGGCAGAGGCTCCGTCAAGGATGGTGGTCAGCCGCTCGGGTGTCATCTCTACGGCTTCGGTCGCTTCGATCGGGGCAATGACCGGAAGTTGTGCCAGCCCCACCTTCTGATTGGTGCGGTCGAAAGCGGCGAGCACCTGGGCGGTGGACTCGGGGTCGAAGGTGACGTTCCATTCCGTCGTCGGATGGGTGTTGCCCCGGTAGTTGAACGCTCCGCCCATGATGAAGAGCCGTTTGAACAGACTCGGAAGATCCGGGTCGATTTCGAGGGCGAGCGCGAGATTCGTGGCCGGACCGATGACGACACCGAGGAGCTGTCCGGGATGGGCGTGGGCGGCATCAACCCAAGCCTGAGCCGCCGTTGCCGAACTCACCGGCGTGCTCGAGGCCGGCAGCCGCGCATATCCCCGCCCGGTCTCGCCATGGGTGAGGTCGGCATATTCCACGGCTTCGCCCGCTGCCGTCTCCGATGCCTGCGGATCCATCTGCAGGACCTGCCGTGCCAGCGGAAGATTGTGGCCGGCGTGGACGGGAATGTCGCTGCGTCCGGCCAGCGACAACCACCCGCGGGTGTTCTCGACGACTTGTGCAGTGGCGACGTTGCCTCCAGACGCGGCGATGCCGACAACGTCGACATCGTCTTGGCAGCACAGGTAGGCCAGTGCAATAGCATCGTCGATTCCGGGGTCGCAGTCGAGGAAGAGCGGCAGAGTGGATGACATGGTCCCATTCTGCCGGACCCGGCTGTGTCACCACCGTCGGATGCGGGCCCAGTTTCCGCAGGCTTGGGTCGATCCCCGTCTCACCAGTCGACAGCAGAGGTAGAGCTTCGTCGAGGGAGGTTCGTCGATTCCGAACCTTTCTCTCATGTCGATGGCCTCCTCACTGCCGAAGGGAGTGCCGATGACCTCACCGAACGGCATGCTGGTGATCCACGGTTTGGCGGCGAGGGTGAAAGCATTGAGGAACATTTCACAGTCACAGCAGCAGGCACCCATGCTGCTCAGCCGCGCGAGCAGTGCCGTGGCGCGTGGAGCCGTACGGTCGCGGAAGCCTTCCGCGAACCGGTGTGTGCCGTTGCAGCCGAATTCGCCGAGTTGTCGGAACACGTAGCAGGCCAGGCATTCGCCGGGGCGCGGGGCGAAGACACGGGCGGTCTCCTCGTCGATGATCGTTCTGACGTCGTTGTCAATGGTGTTCTTGTCCATGACCACACAGTTCCAGACGGCACTGACACGAAACGATGCGACTTCACATCGCTCCCCGATTTTAGTCCTATTTCTGCAGGTCACAGCCGGAGATGATTCTTCACCTTAGAATCGTTCCCATGAGCATTCTCGTCATCGGTGAGGCCCTCATCGACATCGTCAGCACGCCCGGCGCTCCCGATCGCTATGCACCGGGTGGAGCTCCAGCCAATGTCGCTCTCGGCCTGGGCCGCCTCGGCGTCGAGGTCGAGTTCCTCACCGATGTCGGTGATGACTTCCACGGCGGATTCCTTCTCGCTCACCTTCAGAAGTCTCAGGTCGCCGTGCTCGCTTCACCACGTGGCGCCACGTCCACAGCGCTGGCTCGCCTCGCCGATGACGGCTCCGCCGAGTACGAGTTCCACCTGCGGTGGGATCCTGACTCTTCCCCGCTCAAGGAGGCACCACGCTCTGTTGTGCATTTCGGTTCGATTGCGGCATTCCTGTCGCCCGGCTCCGCAGTCATCGATGATGTCCTCGCCTCTGCGACCGGGGCTTCCGGTACGCATCCTCGTCCGCTCATCTCCTTCGATCCGAATATCCGACCGTCGATCATCGGCTCCCGCGACGATGCGCTGCCGCGATTCGAGGAGTTGGCTCGTCGAGTCGACGTTCTCAAACTCAGCGACGTTGATGCGAACTGGCTCTATCCCGATCTCGACGAGACCGCACAGGTCGACCGTCTTCTCAGCCTCGGGGCGAATCTGGTCGCCATGACTCGCGGTGGTGAGGGTGCGATCGTAGCGACCGCCTCGGCGCGGGCATCGGTGACCTCAAGGAAGGTGGAAGTCAAAGACACGATCGGGGCCGGGGACACGTTCATGGTCTCGCTCATCCACGACCTGCATGCTCAGGAGAACGCTGTGTCCGATCTCAGCACGGCACAACTCGCGGCCCTGGGAGATCGTGCATCGGCGCTTGCGGCGATCACGGTCAGCCGTGAGGGTGCGGATCTGCCGTGGGCCGGGGACCTCACGAACTGAGGAATTCGCCGAGCTGTCGCAGGCAGATGTCGTGCCCGTTGCGGTGTCCGTCGATCATTCCCTGACCGACGAAGGACACGACCTGGTCGACGAGCTCGACCCGGGTGCCTGTCGGGATGGCGGTCAGGGTCCAGGTGATGATGGCCGTCGAGAGGATCTCATCGTCGTTGGTGAGAGTCTCGGTGGTCACGATATGACGCTCCGGTTCCAATGAGCAGTACTGCCCGGTGGAGACGAACTCGAGTTCTCCCGGTGACCCACAGCGGGCACGGATCGATCCGCCCGGACGAAATTCGTCGATGTTGCAGACCATCTCCTCTCCCGCGGGGACACCCCACTGCACGCGCTGGTCCGTATCGGCGAAGGCGTTCCACACCGTCGAGACCGGATGCTCGAAATCAGCGCCGAGGCTGATCGTCGCGGTCACCGGCGCCCCCTGGTCAGATGCTGCCTCACTCACCGAAGAACACCACCTGGTTTCCGTCCGGATCGGTGACCGGCAGGATGCGCTGTCCGCCGCCTGGGGACGGTTCGTCATGGTCGATTCCGGCCGCTCGCAGATGCTCGGCCATCTTGTCGAGGTCGTCCACGTCGAGAACCACGTTGGAGCGTCCGGCTCGCTGTGGGTCCTGCCAGATCTGGATTCCGAAACTCTCGTCGAAGAGCCATTGGGCCAGCCCCGCCATCGGCTTGCTGTCCGGGTGTCTTTCGAAGAGTCGGGAATACCATTCGGTCGCTTCCTTCTCGCCGGTGACAACGATATTGGCCATGAGTCCGGTGATCATGATCGCTCCTTCGGGATCAGTCTCGAGATCGAGTGATTGCATTCTGCAATCACTTATTCCATGGAAGCACACATCGGCCCCGGGAACAAGAGCGACGCTCAGCTCAGCCCCCGAACGGGGCCAACGCAAACCGGCCCCATGCGAGGAACGCAAACACCAGCAGGTATGCGGTGTCCCCCATCATCAGGCCCCATTCGCTGCGCCGAAATCGGGTCGTCGCCGCCCCAGCCATCACCAGCATGAGTCCACACGCCGCGATCGGCGAGAGAACCGGAAGGATCCCCACCAGCGGCGGCACGATCAGTCCGATCACGCCGAGGAGCTTAATGGTTCCGATGGCCTTGATATGTCCCGAACCGAAATCGTCCACCCAGTGCTGGCTGCGGGCCAGCGCCCGATACTTCTCCTTGGACAGGATCACCTGCGAGGCTCCGCCGATACCGAAAGCCACTGCCATAGCAGCGGCGACGACCCATAGTACGATGTCCATCATTGCAATTCTCCTTTGCCGAAAGAGCCCGGTCGGACTCTCGCTCTGATGACGCACCGCCGCCAGGAAAGGTAACAGCCATCGCGCAGTCATCTTCGACCTCAGAGTTCGAAGCTCATCGCCCTCGCCTCACCGCGTTGGCCACGAGAGTGCTCGGCTCGCACTCGGACGCCGAGGATGCCGTTCAGGAGACATGGCTCCGCTGGGAGCGGAACGGCCCGGAGTCCATCGACAATCTCGCCGGGTGGCTGACCAGGGTCGTCGGTCGCATCTGTCTCGATGCGCTCCGCCGACGCGCCACTCGGGGAGAATCGTCGCTTGATGCCTGGCTAAGCGAAGCCATCGTCGACGAGGACGACCCGACTCCCGAGCAGAATGCGACGCTGTCGGATTCGCTCGGACCAGCTATGCTCATCGTGCTCGATTCACTGCGTCCGGAGGAGCGAGTCGCCTTCGTCCTCCATGACATGTTCTCAGTGCCCTTCGCCGAAATCGCGGCCGTCAACGGATCCTCGGAAGCTGCTGCGAAGATGGCCGCCAGTCGGGCCCGACGCAAGGTCAAGGTCACACCACGACCGTCCGGAGAACTCTCACAGCGTCGTGCTGTCGTCGACGCGTTCCTCACTGCCGCACGGCATGGAGACTTCGACGCTCTGCTGCACATTCTCGACCCGCGACTGACGTGGCACCGCAGCAACACCCGCGGCCACATGGTCCGGATGGGTGCGAACGAGGTGCTCGCAGCGATTCGCCGCGGCGATCCGCACAGGATCGAAGTTCGAAAGGTCAACGTCAACGGCGAGCCGGGTCTGCTCGTTCTGACCGCAAGCGGTCACCGTTTGGGACTCATGGCATGCACCGTGGCAGACGGCAGAATGATCGGCATCGTCTCGATCACCTCAAGGAAGCTGCTGGAGCGACTGAGACCGCCTGAGCAGTAGCCCCACCCAATTCAGCTTCCGGAGATCTCCGCCTCGTAGGCGGCCTGCAGTTGCTCTGAGGAACGCGGCTCGTCAGGATTCGGGCGCGGCACCCCGAGGTGGGTCTCCCGAAGTTCATCCATGAGGCCGGCGACGAGCTGGGGGTCATCGGCCATGATTCTGGATCGGATCGTCAGCTCCGGTGCAGTCTCCCGGTGGGTCATTCCCCACGTTCCGAGGGCGACCATGACGGGCAGAGTCTGGATTCCAGCCTCGGTGAGGGAGTATTCGGCTCGCTGCCCGCGTGCGGCTTCCGCCTTTGTCAGCAGCCCTTCGTCGATGAGCTTCCGCAGACGACTGGCGAGCATGTTCGAGGCTATGCCCTCATTGTTGTGGGTGAGCAGCTCGCGGAAGTGCCGACGATTGCCGAAGATGATGTCGCGCAGGACGATGAGCGACCAGTTGTCGCCGAGGACCTCGACGGCGGCATTGATCGCACATCCTGAACGCGGCTGTGCAGGCATCGCCCCACCTCCAGTGATTGCATTCTGAAACTACTTAATCTTACACTGGGTCCACTTCTCCGGAACCGCCGCCATCCGTCGGACTGAAGACATCAGCCGAACCATCACATTGGAGTGCTCATGGCCAAAGCGTGTGTCAACAACCTCTTCGTCTCCCTCGACGGCTTCGCTGCCGGCGAGTTCGTCACCTTCGACCAGCCGATCGGCGAAGCCCAAGCACTGTTCTCTTTCTTCGACGGCCGCGGCATCGAGGGAGTGGACAAGGTCAACGCCCCGGTGACCGCAGACCGCGCTCTGTTCGCCATGTGGGGGCAGGGCATCGGAGCCGAGATCATGGGCCGGAAGAAGTTCGGCCCCCAGAC
Source organism: Brevibacterium sp. H602 (assembly GCF_051172395.1). NCBI lineage: Bacteria > Bacillati > Actinomycetota > Actinomycetes > Micrococcales > Brevibacteriaceae > Brevibacterium > Brevibacterium sp. H602. The sequence goes on from NZ_JBPIZD010000001.1 coordinate 385,385, forward strand.
AGGGCCGTGGCCCGACGACGGCTGGCGCGGCTGGTGGGGTGAGGAACCGCCGTTCAAGACTCCGTGCTTCGTTCTCACTCATCATCCGCGGGAGCCGATGGAGTTCGACAACGGCACGAGCTTCCATTTCGTGGATGCTTCCCCAGCCGATGTCCTCGCCGAGGCGACCGCCGCCGCTGACGGCGGCAATGTCCGCATCGGCGGCGGTCCTTCGATGGTCAGACAGTTCCTTGCGGCCGGCCTCCTCGACTTCATGCACCTCGTCATCGTCCCCGTCACCCTCGGCCGCGGAGTCTGGCTCTGGGAAGGACTCGAGGGATTGGAGAAGGATTTCACGATCGAGACCATCACCACGGCCAGTGGTCTGACCCATCAACTGTGGAATCGAAAGGGCTAAACTTCACGCGCGGCACAAGACTGTTTCGATCGAAAGACCGCTGGCCTGTCGTCTCCGATCGGAGACGACAGGCCAGCGGGTTCGATTGGGGCTGAGCCCGTGTGACTATTCAGCTCAGCTGATCGCCTCGGCGATGGGGGTCTGCCCGTCGTAGAAGTTCACGGTCTCACGCACCGCAGCGGACTCAGCGAGGACATGGGTGATGACGTCGGCGACGAGGTCGCGTGAGGTCACCCGCACATCGTCGGCCGGTGTCTGCCCATCGAGGTCGCCGGCCGCATCGGCGATGAGAACCTTGCCGCTGGAGGGCTCGAGGGTCAGACCGCCGGGTCCGAGGATCGTGAAGTCCAACGAGCTTGCTCGCAGGTGCTCATCGGCACCGCTCTTGGCCTGCACGTAGGGGTAGAAGGAGCTCTCCGGGTCGACACGGTCACGGTCGACACTCGCGCTGGCATAGGAGACCATGACGAAGCGCTTGACCCCGGCCTGTTCGGCTGCGTCGATGGATCGCTTGGCTGCTTCGAGGTCGACGGCCTTCGTCCGCTCCGGGCTGCCGCCGCCGGCTCCGGCGGAGAAGACGACCGCCTGGGCTCCTGCGAACAGGTCGGCGAGCGCCTGAGAGTCGGCGGTTTCGATGTCGAGGACGACCGGGTTGGCCCCTGCGGCTTCGACATCGGATGACTGGTCGGGGTTGCGGATCACCGAATCGACGGCGAAACCTGCGGCCTTGAGCTTGGGTGCTGCCAGGAGTGCGATCTTTCCATGGCCGCCGAGAATGACGACACGAGCTGAATCAGACATATCTACCTCCGTTGTCGGTGATGCTTGGTGTCCGGTACAGCGACAGGTCGGCCGTAATTATTCCGTGCCGCCGGTATTCTGATGTCCATGACCGACGATCTCTCCCCTGCCGCAGTCGTGCGTCGGCTCGACCGTGGACAGCAGGTCGTCATCCCCTCCTCGAATCGGCAGGTCCTCTTTGGTCTGCTCGTCGCGCTCGTCATCGGCATCGGTCTACTCGCCTTCTTCATCTACGTCGTCACCGCCACAATCGAGGACTGGCGCAGCCCGTGGCTGATCATCATCAACCTGCGCATGTGGGCGTTGGTCATCGGCATCGTCGGGTGCCTGGTCGTCGCACCGATCGGTCTGTTCGTGCGAATGCGCAGGCGCGAATCCCTCGTCCTCTCCCCCGCCGGCGTCGCGTTGGCACGGCGCGATCAGGTACTGCCCGGCACGCTGCTGCCGTGGCAGGATATCGAAGCGATCGTGTTCGAAAAGGCGGCACGCCGTGGCCTCAAGGCCGCGGCGTATATCCTCACCGAGGAGGCGACCCGTCGACGACTCGGGCGCGGGCATCATCCGCGGTTACTCGTCAGGAATGGTTTTGTCCTCAGTCCCCGTCGACTCTTCCCGGTCCTGAAAGCCGCACACGCCCGTTTCGCACCGCGCCTTCATGGGCCCCGATAGGCCCGCACATGCGCGTGCCTTACTGTTGAGATCATGATCCGACGCCTCCTCGCCCGCGCCTTCTGGTCGTTCAGCAAGTGGAAGCTCGTCACCGAGCCCGCCCCGAATCGTCCGACGATCCTCATCGGGGCACCCCACACCTCCAATTGGGACTTCGTCGTGATGCTCGCGATCGCGTGGCGCCTTCGTGTCGATGTCCATTGGCTGGGCAAGCATTCCCTCTTCACCGGATGGCGTGGGCCGATAATGCGCGGACTCGGCGGGATACCCGTCGACCGGTCGGATCCGAGCAAGATCGTCGACGAGGTGGTCGGCCGTATGCGTAAAGGGGAGGTCTTCGCTCTCGTCATCACTCCAGACGGAACCCGCGGCGGGCATACTCATTGGAAGTCCGGGTTCCATCGCATCGCGATGGCAACGGGAATGCCCGTCACGTTGGGCTACCTGGATACCGCGACCCGGACGACGGGGCTGGGCCCGACCCTGGAGATGAGCGGCGACATCGCCGCGGACATGGATCGGATCCGCGAATTCTACGCCGACAAGCGTGGAATCCGACCGCACCTGCAGGTCACGCCGAGGTTGCGCGAAGAAGACTCCGCTGGTGACGATCGCGAAGGCGAAGCGGAGCCGAACTGAGATGGACGGTGATCTGCGCGTCCCCGCCGGGCCGGGTATCCCCGCCGGGCTGGTCATCCCCGCATCCGACCTGTCCGAACAGTTCTCCCGGTCTTCCGGCCCGGGTGGCCAGCACGTCAACACCTCCGATTCACGGGTGCAGCTGAGCCTCGACCTGGCCTCTGCGAGTTTCCTCACCGAGGTCCAACGCGAGCGGGTGCTCAGTCGATTGGCACCACGTCTGTCGGGCACTGTGGTGACCGTGACTTCGGAGAAGCAGCGGTCACAGCTGAAGAATCGTCAGGACGCACGCATACGGCTAGCGCAGCTGCTGCGGGAAGCGTTGGCTCCGCCGGTGCAGAGGCGAGCAACGAAGCCGTCCCGCAATTCCCGTCGTCGCCGAGTCCGGACCGAACAGCGGCGTTCAGAGATCAAACGCAACCGTCGCAGGCCCCGTCTCGATTGAGCCCCGGTGGTGACAGCGGTTGATGGGCGGTGGTGACAGCGGTTGCTGTGAAGAGCAGAATGGGCGATATGAACAGCATTGACATTCTCACCGACCTGTCCCAGCGTCCTCGCCAGGCAGCCCAAGCTCTGCCCGGCCTCTCCCCCGAACAGCTCAACAGCCACCTCGGCGGTCATCCGAATTCCATCGCCTGGCTGCTCTGGCACAGCGGCCGAGAGATCGATGTGCAGCTCTCAGCCCTCACGGGCAAGCCCGAGCAGTGGGAGGACTTCCGGAACCGGTTCGATCTCGGCGAGATCGGCGAGACCTTCGGCTACGGACACAGTCCCGAACAGGCGGCAGAGATCAAGGTCGACGATCAACAGCTGCTCGTCGACTACCTCGCCGCTACTCTGAACGCGTTCACCGACTATGCAAAGACGCTCTCCGAGGATGACTTCGACGAAGTCATCGACGAGAACTGGACGCCGGCAGTCACTCGCGGAGTTCGCATGGTCTCGATCATCGACGATGCGATCCAGCATGTCGCGCAGGCGGCGTTCATCGCAGGTGCGACTGTTTGATTCGGTTCAGGGTCGACAGAAATCCCTGACTTCGCCGAGGATGCTCATCCCGGCCGCACGGTAGGTGGCGACTGAGGCGGTGTTCGATGACGGAGTGGCAACGGTGATGCTCGAGGCTCCCGTCCCGCGCAGCGCAGTGGCCGCGGCCAGTGTCATCTCGACTCCGAATCCGTGACCCCGGTGGTCGCTGTGGACGCCGAGTGGTTCGATGATGCCTGGACGTCCGGCTCCGGCCGACCAGACGGTTGCGGCACCGGCTGGAGCGCCGTCGGCGGTAAAGCCGACGAGACATTTGGCCTGCTTGTAAGCGTGACCGTCGGCCATGGATCGCCAACGGTCCGCGGTCAATGAGGACCCTGGAAAAGCCGAGGATTCGACCGCGATACGGTCGGCGATACGGTTATCTGCTCTGTCGGGGTCAACCGTTTCGATCCACAGGGTAACGGGTGGGATCGGTTCGCTCAGGTCTCGGTGAAGAGTGGTCCACGGGCCGTCAGATCCCCATTCCGCCTCGGTGAGGGTATGTTGCAGGGCGGATCCGAACCGGGCCTCGACGATGCCTGTCCCTGCCGGCAGCAGTTCGGTGAGGTCTCCGTTGAGGTCGGCCAGGATCGCCTCAGCGAGCGCTCGGTCATCGGCGTGATCGGGTGAGATGGCCATTCGGATGAGTTCAGATTCGTCGAGGAATCCGACGGCCGCGGGTTCGTCACCGACCGTCCACACCCTCAGGGCCGAGGCGAGCGCTTCGGCTCCGAAGCGCTGGTACCAGCCGAGGTCGCCGGGATGAACCTGGATGGGCAGTCCTTCGCGCTGCCAGGACGTGACCGTGTCGATGATGTCCGGCAGGTCCGTCGTAGTCGGTGTCAACATGGTCATTCCTCTGTCCTCGCCTCTGCGCGCCAGATGACTTCACCGTCGTCGATCTCGTCGGTCGGTTGCAGTCCGAGACGATCAGCGATTCGGGCGGAGGCGGCGTTGTCAGGCTGGATGGCCGCTTGCGATACAGTTACGAGGTGATCCGCCAGCCAATCGACCATGGCTCGGGCCGCCTCGGTGGCGAATCCCTGCCCTTGGCTGTCGACTCCGATGACCCAAGCGATGTCGGCTTGATAACCGGTTTCGGCTCTTGTCACTGTGGCCTGGACATATCCGACTGCAGCGGACTCAGCCGTTTCGCGAACGATCCAGTTCAGCCAGCCGGCGTCACCGGTCGGTGAGGCACCTGCGGATTGGAGTGCATAGAGTCGTTCGAGTTCGGACAGGCTCGGGCTCGTCCCACCGATATGGGTGTACAGGTCGAGTGAGGACAGTGTCTCCACCATCTCCGGCGCATGATGGACTTCGAGCGGCTCAAGCTGCAACCTGTCGGTGACGATGGGTGTCGCCTGTGGCCAATTCACGCTGCAGTTCGAGCTCTCTGCCGGGTTCACGGATTCAGCTCTCGTTCGTTCGATCGGGCCTCGTCCGATTGCTGATGCGGGAAGCGAAGTCGACGATCTCCGCCTCGACTTCGAGGCGGGTGGTCGGTTCGTTGTGGACTTCGTGGCGGACTCCGGCGAAGACGCGGGTGCGCACATCGTCGTGTCCGGTCGCGCGGAGGCGGTTCGCGACGTGATAGGCGCCTTCGCCGTAGTTCGCGACAGGATCCTGGTCACCTGCGAGGATGAGCACCGGCAGACCGCTGGGGATCGTCGCGTACCAGGAATCGGCATTGGCACCGTCATAGAGTTCGACGAAGCCCTGCAGGAATCGGGAGCTCATCGGGGCGCCGAAGTTGTTGAAGGGGTCCCGCCCATGATCGGCGACGACAGCATCGTCGAGGGCGACCCAGGCGGTGGGGCCGGCATCGGGACCACAGCGGTCGAGGAACCCATCGAAGAACTGATCGACGAGGTGGCCCGGCACGGGGTCCGCGCGGTCGTCGCCGGTGGCCGCCTCGGCGAGGTCCTTGCGGTCGATGACGCGCTCGATCCCCTGCCACTGGGCGGCGATGCCGCACAGAGCCAGACCCGTGAGTTCGGATTCAGGACGTGAGGCCATTCCCCGTGCGATCATCGACCCCCAGCTGTGGCCGAAGACGATATAGGGCAGTCCGGGGAGGATATCGCGGGCTTTCGCCTGCAGAGTCAGCTCGTCATCGACGATGACGCGGGCTGCCTCGTCTCCGGCATCGGCCCAGATGCCGGATTCCATCGCCGTACGTCCGTGACCGGCATGGTCGTCGGCGACAACGGCGAATCCTGCGTCGAGCAAGGTCGTAATGAGGTGGAGGTAGCGCCGAGAATGCTCGCCGAGTCCGTGGATGATCTGCACGATGGCGTTCGGGGCTGTCGTCGGAGTGTAGAGCCAAGCATTGATCGTGTCGCGGTCGTTGCTCGAGGGATATGTGATTTCGTGCAGGGCCAAAGCCGGACTCCTTTGTCAGTTGCGTCGTCTACACCGAGATTCCATAACAATCAGAACAATCGCCGAGATGCCGATACTCTATCGCAGGTCGCGGACCTCAGCTCTGTACGGATGGGCAAGCAACTCTCGCATTCAGGCGTGTACGGTCGAATACCTCGGGCATATCCTTGACCCATGCCGTTCGAAGCCGTTTCATTCACCGATGTCTCCACCGCGGGACTCGAATCCTCCCCCGTCGCCGAGGCGCTGGCCGGCCTGCGCGCGAACGAGGCGCGGTACTTCTCCAACAAGTACAAGCACACGTTCACAGTGGCCCCGGCCGCTGAGGCACAGGAGGAATTGGACTGGGTGGAGGAGATCCTTGCCTCCGAGCGTGAGATCGTGCCGACTTCGTCGGCTCTCGAAGTCAGCGTCAATGATGTCGACGGCATCTATTGGGTGCACGTCTTCTATGAGTCCGGGCTCGCAATCAATGTCCTGTGGACGCGAGCAGGCAATGGCAAACGGGCCGTCGGTTTCAAGCTTTCGGAAGGGATGGACGTTCCTCCCGAGCTGTCGGCGTTCAAGTTCGCCCGTCAGAAGTCGAAGCTCGCCGGAGAGATCCGCGGATCCTTCTTCAAGATCAAGGGCGATCATCCCTTGCCATAGCGTCACGACTCGCAAGGCCAGAGGTCGCGAACGATCGGTTCCCATCCGGTCATTCGCGGCCTCAGCTCGTCGAGCTCAGCCTTTTTGAGGATCAGTCTCTGAGGACATACTTCAGGGTTTCGACCACCTGATCGGTTGTCTGGCACCAGGCTTTGGCTTCGGCATCGACTTCCTTGAGCGGATGCACGATGTCGGCATCGTGAAGGGTTATATAGGGTGTGCCGAGTGCTGCGCAGTAGCCGGCGTCGAAGGCGGCGTTCCACTGCTTGTACTTATCCCCGAAACGCACGACGACCAGATCGGCTTTCTCGATGAGGGTGCGTGTGCGAATGGCATTGACCTTGGACGACTGGTGGTCTCGCCAGAATGAACTGTCGTTCTCGCCGAGGTGGTCACCAGCAGCATCGCTGGCGGGATGGTCGGTCACGGGTGCGGTGAATTCGATGTCGAGACCCGCTGCCTCGGCGCCGCGCTTGATCTCATCGCGCCACTCGGTGTGGATCTCACCGGACAGGTAGACAGAGAAACTCATGTCGATCACTCCTCAGACTTATGGCAGACGGAACTGCTTTCCCTTCAAGCACCACCATAGCCAATCGGAACTCAGACGCTCAGCGCCGACCGCGCGGCCGAGCCCCAGTCACAGACATCGCACGAAGTGACGTCTGCGGGCGCGGCCCCGGCGATCGTCACCGTCAGGAGGTTGCCGTCCTGACGATCTCGGCGATGCGCTTCTCGGCGGCCTCGTCGATGGTCTCGAAGTACCACGCGGCGGGCATCAGCGTTCCGTCGGAATCACCGGCTGGGGTGAGTTCGACCTTTTCCGTGAGGGCCAGGTTGATCCGCTCGTCATTGCGCAGTGTCACCAGTACGGGAGTGCTCGCGGACAGAGCATAGGCCGGCATGCCGTACCAGATCCGCGGTTTGAGACTCGGGGCGACGGTCACGATGATCTCGTGCGCTCGCTGCATGAGCGATCGCTCCGGCTCGTCCATCTTCGCGATCTTGGCGGTCACCTGGAACAGGTTCTTCTCGTCTTTGGTCGTCATGTCATGTCCTTACGTCAGCCGGTGTGTCGCACCGGCGGTTGAAGACGGCGCAGAAATGCGCCGCACCCCATCTGGACATGTTCCGGGCCGACCGGAGCTCTCCGCAATGATTCAGGCTTAGGTACCTGGAAGTGCTGACAACCGTACGTGGCTGCCGGTTTCCACGATACCTGCATCGACGCCTCCCGCCAGGGCAGCTGAGGTCCACAACAGACGTGTGCCTAGCGAAGCTGCTCGGACAAGTAGGCCTCTGCGATGCTCAGATGTCCCTGGCTGCCGATTGAGTTCTTCGCCTTCTGCGTGTACGCATGATTGGCGAGAGGAACTTTCACGGCTTTGACGTCGACGCCGCGACTTCGGGCTGATTCGGCCCATGAAAGCTGGTCGGTTGGGGTGATCACGTCATCTCGCATCGCTGTCATCATGAGCATCGGCGGCGCGGGTGCTTTCAGATGCGTAACGGAATCGGCCACTGCATAGCGTTCCGGATACTCCTCCGGTGTGCCACCCGTGTAACTGGTCGCGAACAGGCGCGTGCCGGATCCCGCACCTGGCCCGGTGGGTGCGTTCTCGTAGAGACCCGTCACGTCGAACGCTGGGTAGTCGGCAATCACCGCCGCCGGAACCGGAACCGTCCCGCCACACGACGACTCGGCGTCGCCCTGCGCTGCGGCACCAGCGGTATTGGCGACCATGTTGCTGCCCGAACTCTCGCCCCAGAACGCAAGGCGATCGGTATCCGCACCGATCGCGTCTGCGTGGGTCTGGATCCAGCTTGCCGCACATGCGACCTGCGATGGTGCGCTCTGCCAGGTTGCGTTATCCAGGGTGGCGAGTTCATATTTGACCGATACGACCAGGTAGCCGTGATCGGCGAGTTCACGGAGCTCTGAGCTCGCTGCGTCCGGTTCGCCTGCGATCCAACCGCCTCCGTGGACGTACATGATCGTCGGGGCCGACCCCTTCGCTCTCTCCGGTTCGTAGATCGATACGGAGAGGTCATCGCCCGAGCTGGACTTGTCGTACACTTCCTTGCGATCAGGCGACGCCGAGTCGATCGCCGAGAGCCCGAACGTCGCAGTGAACAGATTCACCGAACCACCAGCCGAGGTGATGGCAACGAGGAGCACAATGACGACAGCCAGATTCGCGATCGTGCTCACCACTCCGAATCCTGTCACCACAGCTCCGGGCCTTCGCCGGCCTCGGCGCAGGCAGAAGATTCCCAACCCAAACACAATCGCTCCGACCACAGTCGCCATCGGCGCGATCGTGGGCGCAAACCGAGCCGCGGCGGAACTGACTGGGCCAAGCCCGGGAACGAGCGATGCCAGGCCGATGACCGCAGCGATCGCACCGAACACGAGCGCGAGGATGAGGCCCGTTGCCCGAACTGTTTTGGTCACGCGCTGAGGCACCGCGGGCTGTGACGAATTCTTACTGGCCGTCAACTTCGGTCCTCGCCTTCCGATCTTTCGGGTTGAGATTCCCGCTGCAGCAGATCTCATCGTGGCGGTCACCTCCTGACGCCAGGGGCCACTCTAACGCAGTCCGATTCTCACAACCTAGATGAATCGGCCTGCGACCACGGCCCTGGGAGCGCAGCGGAATTTAGCGGAGACTCCCTGCACTGAGTCAGCCTCATCGAGGTCACGAGGCTAGTCGGGCACGCTGGACGATCTGCAGATCCCACCGAGCTGGAATGCGGTTCGGCGGTCGTAGTCGGCTCGAGGCGGTCGGCCCCCGTGTTTGAGGACGAGGGCATTGTCCCGGGCAAGTGATTGGAAGTCTTCTGCTGTGAAGTCGGGGACCAATACGCCGGCGGCGTGCCCCTGAGCGACAAGGCTGTCGTGGAATTCCGTTCCGGCATGGCACAGGGCCAGCAACGGCTCGGAGTCGCGATACTCCTGGAGGAGAACATCGTTGACCGCAGGAACTCGATACTGCAGGTCACGCAACGCATAGATATACGAGCCGATACGTTCTCGGATCTCGTCGATGGACCACATCTCCTCGATGACCGTCCGCAGTTCCACCGCAACAACCTCGTCGATGACAGCATCAATCAAGCCGATTCTCCCGCCGAGCCGATTGAAGATCGTCGCCTTGCTCACGTCTGCAACAGCGGCGACCTCCTCGAGGGGCGCAGAGAACCCCTGCTCCCGGAACACCTGGGCCGCCGCACGTCGAATCCGGTCGACGTTGCGGCGAGCATCCGAGCGGAGAGACTTCACACCACTTGGATCAGACACGATGACGCTCCCTCCCGCGGTGACAAATAACTTGATCATAGCAGTCAAGTTAGTGCAGGATGGGACCACACAAATTAACCCCACGGGTCAACTTCAGCCATTGCAGCAGCTCTGACGTGCGCACGAAACACGCTGTCAGCTCACAGTTCATACGAAAGGAATGTCAGATGATCATCGTCACCGGAGCGACAGGCACTCTCAACGGAGCTACTCTCGACCATCTTCTGAAGCGGATTCCGCCTGGGCAGATCGGCGTCAGTGTCCGCGATCCCTCGCGTGCGACCCATTTGGCCGCTCAAGGAGTCCGCGTCCGGCAGGGGAGCTATGACGATGCAGCAGCTCTGCGCCATTCATTCGCGGACGCCGAACAGGTTCTCCTGGTGTCCTCCAGCGACCTTACTGCCGACGTCGTCGCACAACACCGCAGGGCGATCGACGCAGCCGTCGATGCAGGGGCTCAGCGGATCCTGTACACAAGCACCCACGGAGCAGGCTTCGACACTCCCTACCCGCCGCTCGGAATCCATGCGGCCACGGAACAGTATTTATCAGAATCGGGAGCAGCCTGGACCTCGTTGCGAAACGGCTTCTACGGAGACCCGGCTCAGCTGCTCGGTGCGTGGGAGCAAACCGGCGAGATCGCCATGCCCGCCGATGGACCATTTTCCTGGATCGATCGCCGCGACGCGGCGGAGGCCGCCGCTGCGGTTCTGACTGCGGATGAACCGTTCGAGGGCCCGATCGACCTGACGTTGCCCGAGCCGGTCACCCTCGCGGATTTCGCCGCTTCCGCGTCCGAGATCGCCGGACGCCGAATCGAGCGCGTCGTCGTGGACGACGAGAAGTGGGTGGCCGACGCCATTTCCCGCGGTACGCCCGAGGAGGTCGCGCGTTTCACCCTGTCGATGTTCCAGGCAACGAGGAGCGGGCATTTCTCTGATTCGGACCCCACGCTCACGCGCTTCCTCGGACGCAGCCCCCGCAGCATCACGGATCAGTTGATAGGTCTCGATACTCGGTGACACGGTCACCCTCCGCTAGACGTCGGATCTGAGTTCCACCCATGAGACGTCCAACGAGGCTGTCATATCGACGTCGGAGTGAAATCTCATCGCTTCCAGCTCTCGATCCCCGATGCATACGGCCAGGGCCTGAGTCAGACGCGGCCTCGCTGGCTCGAGTAGGTCGGCGACAGCCGTGGCCCCAGGGCTCATCGCCTCGCGGGTTCCGCGATCTGCAACCCCAGAGAGCACGGCCCCTGCACCGAGGTGGTCTTCAAACGAGGGGCGCAGCGAGTCGTCGGCTATTCGAGACCGCCTCGGCGCTGTCCTCGGTCACGGCTGATCGAGCAGCGCAATGCCGAAACCGCCGACGACGGCCCGAACTTCGTCGAGGTAGCGTTGCGCCTGTTCGGTCAGCGGGATCCCGGAATGATCGATCCAGCCGATCTCGATGCGTTCATCGACCTCGAGTGGAATCGCGACAATGGCCGGATCGAGATCGTCGCTGATGATGCCCGTCGAGATGGTGTAGCCGTCGAGACCGATCATGAGGTTGAAGATGGTCGCACGGTCAGAAACCCGGATCTCCTGCTTGCTCGACAGGGTGGAGAGAATCTCCTCGGCGAAGGAGAACGAGTTGTTCGCCCCCTGGTCGAAAGTGAGCCGCGGCAGGGCGGCGAGATCGTCAAGGGTGACGCGGTGGCGGGAGGCAAGCGGGTTCGTACGAGAGATGAAGATGTGCGGGGAGGCGAGGAAGAGCGGGTGGAATGCAAGCCCCGAATCTCGCAGCAGTTTGTCGATGACCTTCCTGTTGAAGTCGTTGCGGTAGAGGATGCCGAGCTCACTGCGGAGCGTGCGAACGTCTTCGATGATGTCCCAGGTACGCGTCTCTCGCAGTGAGAACTCGTACTCGGCAGCATCGCTGGCCTTGACCATCCGAACGAAAGCATCGACGACGAACGAGTAGTGCTGCGCCGAGACTCCGAGCAGACGCCGTGACGGTGGGCGCCCTAGGTAGTGCTGTTCGAGCAGTTCCACCTGTTCGACGACCTGCCGGGCATAGCCGAGGAACTCCACACCGTCGTCAGTTAAAGTCACCCCGCGAGCGGATCGGACGAGCAGAGCGCGATCCACACGGGTCTCCAGGTCCTTCATCGCAGCAGACATGGTCGGCTGGGAGACATAGAGGAGATCGGCGGCGGCGGTGATCGACCCCTCCGAGGCGACCTCGATGAAGTACTGGAGTTGCAGCAGCGTGATGTTCTTCAGGCCTCGAGACATAGATCAAGGCTATAGGAATCCATAGTTCCCCCGAGTTACCCGATGACCACCGGGGACGGGCAGGATGGCTCACAGACATGCCAGCGATCGCAACCGGCCGCACACCCACCGAATTGGACCTCCATGACACCTGAGTTCTCATTCAGCATCACCACGACTCGATTCGACGAGGACTACTCGCCGTCAGAGAGCACCCGAGCGACGACGAACTTCGCCAATCTCGCCAGGGGCGAGGACCGTCAGCAGAACCTCCGCACTGCTCTGAGCATTATCAATCGCCGCTTCAACGAACTCGCGTCCTGGGACAATCCCGATCGGGATCGCTATGTCCTCGAACTCGACATCGTCTCCGGAGGGCTTCACTTCACCTCGGGCGGCCGGGAACAGGAGTTCCCCCTGCTCGAAGTCCTGGATATCCAGATCATCGACAGACTGACTGGAAAACGTCATCCCGGGATCGTGGGGAACAATTTCTCGTCCTTCGTCCGCGATTTCGATTTCAGCGTGCGGCTGCCGGCTGCCAATGAGGCCGCAACCGAGTTCACGGTCCCCGATGACTTCGGTGATCTGCATGGCAAACTATTTCAACACTTCCTCGACTCTGTCGCCTATCGGGAACGGTTCCAGACGGCACCCGTGATCTGCATCAGCGTGTCCACAAGCAAGTCGTACCGTCGGACCGAGAATCACCACCCGATTCTCGGGTTCGAATACCAGCAGGACGATTACTCGCTGACCGATGACTACTTCGCGAAGATGGGACTCCAGGTGAGGTATTTCATGCCGCCGGGCAGCGTCGCACCGCTGGCCTTCTACCATCGCGGCAACCTGCTCGGCGACTATTCCGATCTGGCGCTCATCGGCACGATCAGCACGATGGAGACTTTCCAGAAGATCTATCGGCCCGAGATCTACAACGCGAATACCGCCGCCGGAGAGGTCTACCGGCCGACGCTGGACCGGCACGACTTCTCGGAGATGCCGGTCACCTATGATCGCGTCGAACGCAACCAGCTCGGCACCAGACAGGGAAAGTTCACGGAGAAGTTCTTCGTCAACCCGCACCGAGAGATGCTCGAGCAGTGGGCGTCCGACCGACCCGCCCCAGTCGCATGACCGCAGGAGAAGAAACGATGACCCAGCCGCTGCTGCCCACCTCAATCGTCGGCAGTCTGCCGAAGCCGTCCTGGCTCGCGCAGCCCGAAACCCTCTGGTCTCCCTGGAACCTCCAGGGCGATGCCTTGCTCGAGGGCAGGCGCGATGCCCTGCGCATCTCGACTCATGAGCAGAACAACCGCGGCATCGATATCGTCAGCGACGGAGAGCAGACCCGCCAACACTTCGTGACGACGTTCATCGAGCATCTCAGCGGAGTCGATTTCGAGAAGCGCAAGACGGTTCGGATCCGCGACCGTTACGACGCAAGCGTACCCACCGTCGTCAGCGCCGTGAGCCGTGAGGAACCGGTCTTCATCGACGATGCGAAGTTCCTCCGCCAGCAGACCGATCAGCCGATCAAGTGGGCGCTGCCGGGGCCGATGACGATGATCGACACACTCTATGACGACCACTACAAGAGCCGCGAGAAGCTGGCCTGGGAATTCGCCACGGTCCTCAATCAGGAGGCTAAGGATCTGGAGGCGGCGGGAGTGGACATCATCCAGTTCGACGAGCCCGCATTCAATGTCTTCTTCGAGGAGATGAAGGACTGGGGAGTCGCCGCGCTCGAACGGGCAGCGGAAGGTCTGCGGGCCGAGACCGCAGTGCATATCTGCTACGGCTATGGGATCAAGGCGAACAACGACTGGAAAACGACCCTCGGGTCCGAGTGGCGCCAGTACGAGGAATCCTTCCCCCTCCTGCAGCGCTCGAGCCTCGACATCGTCTCGCTCGAGTGCCACAATTCCCATGTCCCGATGGACCTCATCGAACTGATCCGCGGCAAGAAGGTCATGCTCGGCGCCATCGACGTGGCAAATGAGACCATCGAGACACCGGAGGAGGTCGCCGCCACTTTGCGCAAGGCACTGAAGTTCGCCGACGCTGACAAGCTCATTCCAAGCACGAACTGCGGCATGGCCCCTTTCGCGCGCGACGTCGCCCTCGCGAAGATGAGCGCCTTGAGTGCAGGAACAGCGATCGTCCGCGAGGAACTGATTGCGTCAAGGGGCTGACCGCCGCCGCACTCCATCCGCACATGTCCCGAGCCGTCGGGTCTCTCCGCAATGATTCGAGCGTTCTGAGCCCGGGAAGCGCAATGACAGCTCAAGCTGTCGTTGCCACAGTGCCCCAGTCTCTGCCGCAGACGCAGGGCAGAACGGAGATCGCCCACCTATCAACGCTTGCCTCAGACGTTGAAGCGGAACCTTCGGCAGACCGGATTCCGCGACGAGTCGAACGGCTGCGCGACTACGAGGAGGTGTGGTCGCAGAGATCTTGTCGCGCAGCGCTCGACGCTCACGACGCAGCTAGTCGATGCGTCGCGGCGGTACTCCGATCGACACGGCGAGCTTGTTCTGCGCGTTCAATGCGTTTTGTCGTAACTGCTCATGCCAGATGCACTCGGTCTTCTTACCGCCGAGTGATCTGATATCGAACCCAGCGCATGACGGAGTCAGTCAGCTGCGCTAGACGTCGAACCGGAACTCCACCACGTTACGTAGCCAATTAACCTATGATGGATCCATGACACGCGCAGCCATCTACCTCAGGATCAGCAGGGACCTCACGGGCGAGGGACTCGGCGTCGAGCGCCAGCGCGAGGCCGCCGAACAGTACGCAGCGGCCGGCGGCTATGAGGTCGCGGAGACGTTCACAGACAACGATATCTCCGCGGCAGGAGGTAAGAAGCGGCCCGGTTTCGAAGCTCTCCTCGACGCCATGAACGACGGCCGCGTCTCGGTTGTCATTGCGTGGAACTGGGACCGACTGACGCGCAATCGCCCCGACACCGTGCGACTGATCGAGACCTGCCAGCACGCCAAAGCGAAGGTGGCTCTGATCAGAGGATCAGACCTCGACATGTCCACCCCGTCGGGGCGGATGACGGCGGGGATTCTCGCGGAGGTGGCGCAGAACGAGATCGAGACCAAGGGTGAGCGGCAGTCCCTTGCCCAGCGTCAGCGGGCGGCGATGGGTCGACCGCCGAAGGGGGTCCGGCCGCTCGGGTACACGGTCGCCGGCGAGGTAATCGAGCACGAGGCCGAGGCCGTCCGGAAGATCTACGCGGCATTCAATACGGGCGCGTCATTGCGCGCACTGGCCTCGGCCCTGTCCGGCGTGGAGCGAGATGACCTTCCGGACGTTCCGAGGATGCAGAAGCACACCCGGACGTTGGCGATCGAGCGAAACACCAAGCGCGTCGTCGAGGGCCTCGAGGAGAAGCCCGTCCCCGACGATGGCCCGTGGTCGCCGTCCACCGTGCTTGGCATCCTGCGGAACCCGCGGTACGCGGGCTACAGCACGTACACGCCGAAGAAAACTCTGGCGAACGGCGACCGCCGCAGGTCTTGGCGAGCGCAGATCCTCCGTGGCGACGGCGGCGAGCCGGTGCCCGGTCAGTGGGAAGCGATTGTGAACCCAGAGATCTGGGAAGCCGTACAAGATCGTCTCGACGACCAGGAGCGGGTCACAAACCGAGTCGGGACGGACCGCAAGCATCTCGGATCAGGTCTGTATCTCTGCGGGATCTGCGACAAGCGAGTCAGGGGACATAGCACCCGATACCGCTGCGCAGGTCATGTCATGCGCTCCAGGGAACAGGTCGACGCGTTCGTCGTCGAGGTAGTCCGGCGCAGGCTTGCATTGCCAGATCTGCAGGACCTCCTCCCCGTTGCGGACGAACCACGGTTGCGTGAGATCAAGGAGGAGATCGGCGTGCATCGTGCCCGGATCGCGCGTGCCGAGCGGGACTACGACAGCGATGACGCGGATGTGCAGATCAGCTCACGCGTGCTCAACCGCATCACTGAGGAGCGTGAAGCGAGGATCCGGGCGCTGGAGAAAGAACGGGCGAAGCTGTCGAGCAGCCAGGTCTTGAGCCGGGTGATCGACTCCACGGATCTGGTGCAGGCGTTCGACGAGGGCGACCTGGCCACGCGCCGGAGCACTATCGACGCGCTCTGCGTCGTGCGGCTCCATCCGCATCCGAGAGGTCGGAAGACGTTCGACCCCGAGACGGTCACGATCGAGTGGCGGTGAAACGACAGTCGAAAGACCGGTCGCGTGGTCATTCAACTGAGCGCCCACAAGCACTAGAATGACCAGTAGAGGCGAATGGACAGCGTCTCGTGGTCCACGGGGGCAGCGAGGCGGCTAGTCCCCGGGCAGGTCAACGGAGTGAACCTCGCGAGAGCGAGGGTGAGACACCCCCGGTGAACAGAACGCCGATCCCGACGGGCAGGCCACCGTCGAAGCTCTGACCGCGAGGTCGCCGAGGATGAGGGCCCTTGGAACTCCCGAAGATCAATCTTCGGGAGATTCTCATGCCCCAGACGGACTCCGTCGCTCATCCTGAGCGCCTTCCCCTCATCGAGGCGGCGCAGCAGGGCACCTTCGGCGGCTACTCGACTCTGCGCAAGAAGGTTGCCTCCGGCGACCTTCCCGCCGAACGTGTTGGTCGTCGCATCTTCGTCCGCCAGACTGATTTGGAGGCGATGCCCAAGCCGGTGGTCGGCCATCCGACCGACCAGGCGATCATCGATAAGGCGATCGACCGCATCGTCGCCTCCGCTACTCGCCTGACCGCGGACCATCGCGACCGACTCGCCGGGATCCTCGGAGGTGGTCGCTGATGAGCGCGAACTCTGCCGCCTTCGACCACGTCCAGGCGTTCAGATGGCGTCAGGGCGATCCCGCCCTCGCTGCTTCCGAGGCCCGCCTGTACGACCTCGCTGCGCTTCGTTCCGAGCTAGAGGAGGCCGTCGAGATCGCCGTCGCCGACGCCCGCGCCGATGGCACGACCTGGTCGAGCATCGGCGATGCCCTCGGCGTCACGCAGCAGGCTGTCGTCGCACGCTACGGCCGGGGCGGTGGTCTCGAATGAGTGCAGACCACTCCCCCGCGGGCTGGTCGCCGCACGAGATCACAGACGGCGGCGGCCGGTTCCAGGTGCTCGTGCGGCGGACGGCGAGGAGGGCGGCGCCGAGCGCTCAGAAGCGCTCGATTGCTCCGGGCGGTTCGCATTCACCCGGAGCTATTGAGCGCTCGATGGCGGATCAGAACCTTGATTTTCCAGGAGTTCCGCGGCGGGGTCATAAGTCCCCTGGGGCAGGCCCAGTTAACGCTGACCATGACCCCGCCGCGCCGGTCGCTTTCCGCGATCTTCCGTCCGTTCGCGCGATGGGGACGGGGCGCGCCGCGATCATCGTCGGCTTCGACACTGAGTTCACGACCACTGCCGACGGCCGCGTGATCGCCTCGTATCAGTTCGCGACCCCGGACCCGGTGGACCCGTCCGCTATGGTCGAGGTCATCATCCTCCCGCTGGGCAAGCATCGCCTCAGCCTGCACACAGCCCTCTGGGAGGTCGTCAAGGCCGCACGCCTGTATCAGTCGCCGCTCGTGCCTGACGGCGTCGACGACCGCGGCGTCACGCGCCGCCGGGTGCTCGACGAGTCACGCGGCGCAGCGAAGGAGGCCGCCGACGCGTGGGCGGCGGATCCGTCCGACTGGCAGGCGCGCGCCGATGCTCTCGCCGCATGGCGGGTGCCGGTCGTCCTTGCCTGCCACTACGGGTCGGCGGATCTCACGACCTACCGGACCGGCTACGTCACGGACCATCTGGTGCGTCTGACGTCGGCCGCGGGCGGTCTCGTGACTCTCCTCCCCTTCAGGCTCCAGCGGGGCGACGGCCAGGGCGGCGAGTTGGGGTGGTGGCAGCCTCTGTCGGTCTCCGTCCGCGACACTATGGCGCAGGCACCGGCAGGCGGCAAGGCACTGCGCACACTCGGCGAGAACGTCGGCGTGCCCAAGATCGACGTGCCGGCTGGCTGGATCGAGGACATGCTCGGCTATCGAGCTGCGCGCCTTGAGGACTTCCTCGAGTACGGCATCAACGACGCCGTGATCGTCGTGGAGTACCTCGCCAGGCTCTGGGGCGACGGCGTGCTTCCTCCGGTGACCCTCTCGGGCGGTGCCGCGTCTTCGCTCGTCTCGGCAGGGCAGGACTACTTCGGCGTCTCGTCAGCGAAGGACTTCCGTCTTCGGTTCGCCGGGCTGGTCGCCGAGGACGGCGTCGGAGTCGTCGATGACGAGGACGCACTGAGCTTCTACGCCAAGCGTGAGCGGCGACCTGTGGATGGCCCGGCCGAGCAGCTCACGGCGGCATTCGCGAAGGCGTATCACGGCGGGCTCAATGCCTGTCCCGCGCCCGGGTATTGGCCGGGGCCCACCGTCGATATCGACGCCCAGAACGCCTACCCGACGGCCATGGCCGATGTGGAGGACATCGACTGGGAGGCGGGAGCCATCGCTGACGTGGTGCATGAGCAGTACCTCTCGCAGGACGACGTGCCGGAGGCGAACACGGCGTTCGTCGGGTTCGTCTCGTTCGAGTTCCCGCACTCCGTCGCCTTCCCGTGCATCCCGGTGCTGGCGGACGGGACGCTCATCTACCCCCGCGCGTCGGAGGGGATCGCTGGCGCGTGGGTGTGTGGTCCGGAGCTGTGGCTCGCGCTGCGGTTGGGTGCGAGAGTTTTCTGCGAGATCGGCTACCGCGCGCGCATGGCGACCTGCCCGGACGGTGGGCCGTCGCGGGTCCTCCGTCATGGCGTGAAGCAGCTCATCGACGACCGAAGCGTCGCGAAGGAGGTGTACGGCAAGAGCTCCTTGGAGGAGACGACTCTGAAGACCGCCGTGAACTCGATCTACGGCAAGACCGCGCAGGACGTTGCCGAGCAGAGCGCCTGGAACGCATACGCGCAGGAAATGGATGCCGTGGGCGGGTCGGCGATCTCCAGCCCCTATCATGCGGCGACGACGACCAGCATTGTCCGGGCACAGCTCCTGGCGACGATGAACGAGATCGCCGACAGCGGCGGCCACGTGTACTCCGTCACGACGGACGGCTTCATCACCGACTGGACGGCTGCGCAGGTCGAGGAGCTGGATCTGTATGGCATTGCAGATCGTCTCCACGCCGCCCGGGAAGCTCTGACCGGTGACCCCGCCATCTGGGAAGCAAAGCATCATCAGGACGACCTGGTGAACGTCACGACCCGCGGAAACGTCTCCCTCTCGCTCGATGGGGTCTGCGCGCACAACGGCATCAAGCGACCTGCCGGGATCGAAGAGGACAGCTACGAGGACCGGCTGCACCTGCTCACGCTCGTCGTCACGCGCGACGGCCGAGTGCCGAACGAGTACCTCCGGTTCCCCAGCTTCTCCGAGCTGTCGAGGAAGGAGGACCGCAAGGAGTTCCTGCCGTCGCACGTGTCTGCGCCTCGGTCGATGGACTTCGACCTCAAGCGTCGCCCGGAGATGACATCGATGAGGGCCGCTCGGGTACCTCTTCCGGATGGAACGTGCCACGAGATGGCCACATTCACGACGCTCCCCTGGGACACCGTCGAGGAGTGCCTCCGCGCACGCGAGCTCGGTCGTGAGATCGCGAAGAACGGCTGCCTCCGGACTGTCGACCAGTGGCAGGCATGGCACCTGAAATTCGCTCACGGGAAGGGACGCCGGATCGTGACGCCGCACAGGACCCTGCTGATGAGCATCGTCATCGCACACCGCCAACGGGTCGTCACGATCCCCACCCTCGCCTCCGCCGACCTGACCGTCGCCCAGAAGCTCGACTGGCTCGGGCAGTGGGGGCTCGGGACTGTGAGCGCGGGCGACTGGAAGAACGCGAGACGGCCAGAACGGGCTTCGCAGGCGCTGCCCCTGGATGCGCTGGAGCCGTACTTGGCGCGCATGCTCGCCATGCCGGCGGGCGTCGCTCCCGGTACTGCTGACGGCGTTACGGGAGGTGCGCGATGAGTGGCCTCATCATCCTCCCCCGGCCGGATCGACAGGGCTTGGATGAAGCGCTGACGGGGCGGTCGGTCGAGGCGCACTGCGCCGAGAATTCCCGCGTAGGGGCACCTGTCGAGCATCGCTCGGTCGGTGCCCGGAGCGTCCCGGCCGCCAGGCCGGGGAGCCTCGCAGAGCGCCGGCAATTTGGGAGGTCGCGCAGCGACCGAGCCAAATTGCTTTACGGCGTTAAAGCGATTTCATCGCGGCGGGGCCAGAGGCTCCATCGAACGGGTGCAGGGTCCCGGTCGATGGAGAGGCACCGACGCGATGAAATCGCTGTCCGTCAGGACGCGTGGGGCCGCGCAGCGGGAGGGGTCCCCACGCGCCCGGACGGACGTTCTTCACTCTCTGAAGGAGGTCCACGTTGAGCGAGCAGGTCGGCCGCGCGGGGTTCCACGCGGTGCACACGAAGCGCGCATCGGAGCGCGGTGCGATCCTCGACGAGATGATGCGCGAACTCGACCCTGACGCCGTCGTACGGTGGGCGGCGAGGAACCCATCCATCGTAGTTGCCGACGAGGTCGAGAACGAGGCCTACGTCAACGACTGCTCAGGCGGTTTCCGTCGCTGCACCGACAAGCAGGAGGTCCTCGACTACGGCGAGGCGCGCCTGCGGCGGGTGCGACGCAAGATCGCCGCGCCGAAGGTCGACCCGGCTACGGGTGAGGAGAAGGGCGGCACGACGACCACGACCATGCTCGTCACGCACTTGCCGAAGTCGCTGTGCGTCGAAGTGCCGGACTATTACCCGGTGTTGTACAAGAAGGGTCCGCGCAAGGGCGAGCAGAAGCTCGACGAGGACGGTCAGCCGCGGTACCGCAGCCGGTGGGTCGCCCGGGACAAGGACGAGGCGCGACGGTACTTCGATGACGTCGGCGAGATCATCGCCAACCACCTGTCGCCGGGTGGCCATGACGGGATCCTCGGGCGCGACGACCAGTACTCCGAGACGACCCCCCACGCGCAGTGGCTCCTCGACGCGTTCGCCGATGACCCCAAGCACGATGGAAGCCTGAAGGCGGCCGGATCGACGTTCTGGTTCGCGCACAAGGGCCGCATGGCCGAGCTGCACCAGAGGCTGAAGGACGAACTCATCGCCCGAGGCTGGGACATCTCGCCCGACTTCGACGAGAAGCGTCACGCCTACGGGCACGCGAAGGCCGAGTACGGCGACATCGAGGACGAACGCGACAGGGTCACCGAGCGCGCCCAGCGCGTCGTCGACGACGACGCGAAGCTCAACGACTGGGACGATCGCCTGCGTGACAAGCGTGATGCACTGAGGGACAAGGAAGAAGCGCTCGACGAGCGCGAACGTGCCCTGGCGGGACTTGAGAAGGACACCGAGGAGACACGGACACGGCTCGAACTGGACACCAGCGCGCTCGACGAACAGCGCCGAGCGTTCGAGGACGACGAAGTGCCCCGACTGCGTCGCAAGGCGGTCACGGAAGGGGCTCGAGAGGGCCGCGAGCAGGTCACGAAGGAGCTCGGTCACCTCGAAGACACGCGACGGGCGCTTGAAAGCCAGCTTCGTGCTCTGGCCGAGCACGAAAAGAGGCTTCAGGAGACCCCGCAGCTCTTCGACGAGTTCCTCGACCGCAAGGACAAGAACGGCCGGTCATATCGACCGATCTTCGAGCGCTTCGTCGACCAGAGACTGGCCCAGTTCGAACGCGAGCACGACGTGGCCGGCGAGATGACGCTGGAGGCAGGCGACCGCGAACAGTTCATCCGCGACGGCGGCAAGACTCTCGGCGCGGAAGTCACGCAACTGAAGATCGAGCGCGAACGCGAGCGCAGTCCCGGCAGGTGACGTTTTCGCCTCGACTATGAAGCTCCGGCGCCTACTCGCTCCACGCCAGCGCCCGCGAAACCAAGGAAGGGAACACACCAATGAAGTACGGATACACGCGCACATCGACCCAGGACAAGCAGGACGACGAGCTCCAGCGCCGGGCGCTGATAGACGCCGGCGTCGACGAGCGCCGCATCTACGCCGACCAGATCTCGGGATCCAAGGAGGCGAGGACCCGCTCGGGCTGGTCGTCCCTCGACGAGCGGCTCGAGGACGACGACGAGCTCGTCGTCTGGCGCATCGACCGGATTGGTCGATCGATGATCGACGTCATCACCACCGTCAAGGACCTCTCCGACCGCGGTGTGTCGGTCCGGTCGCTGTCGGACGGCATCGACCCCTCGACCCGCGAGGGCAGGCTGATGCTCAACCTCATGGCGACGTTCGCCGAGTACGAGCGCGAGCTCATCCAGGAGAGGGTTCAGTCAGGCGTCGACGCGGCGAGGCGGCGCGGAGTGCGCTTCGGCCGCCCCGCACCGGACCCGGAGAAAGTGGCACGGAACCTCCGCACCGTCCAGCACCTCATCGAGGCCGAGGGTCTCGGCGTCGTCGAAGCGGCGAGGACCGTGGGCTGGTCGAAGGCGACCTACTACAGGCACAGGTCAGCCTCGAGCGGCGAATAGGACTGGACCGGTTCCGTGTCCATCGACGATCTGTGCAGACCTCAGCGCCGCACCCGGGCCAACCTCTTGTCAACGTCCAGGAGATAGACGAGGTCATGCTGCCGTACAGCAGAGCGGGCCTTGAACGCCTCCGCCGCACCGGCCACAGCCACTCTGCCGGCGGCCCCCACCGCCGCAGCCGCGGACGGGAGCAAGGCGACGAGGTCCGGGATGTTCGCGACCGCCACGGCGATGGTCGGCACGCCGTATCCCTCCGTCACGAGGCGCTTTCCCGTCTCGACCGCGACGCGGGTCTTCGACGCCGTGCTCCGCAGATCATCGAGGCTGGGGCGCACCTCGTCGTTCCAAAGCTCGTCGATCTCGCTCGGCAGCGTCGCGTCCAGCGCCGATGACTGGAGCTTCTCGGCGAGGCTCTTCGCCGACGCCCGGTACCGGGCCCGACCACTGGCGAGCTCATCCCTCGCCTCGAGCACGTGGTTCATCGGAGCATCGGGGAACGTCGGCAACCGCTCCACGAGTCCGGTCCCCACAGCTGCCCGGCGGGACCTCGCCCCGGCGACGGCAGGGAGCCCGTCCGGATAATCCCCGGAGCCGCGCAGGAACTCGGTGGTCACCTCGTCCAGCAGGACATGGGAACCAGGATCGCTCAGCGCCTGCTTCAGGCGGTCGCGGAACCAGGCGACCTGCTGATCAGTACCGTCCTCGAAACGTGTGCCATCGCTGATCATCCTGACCGAGCCGGCCTCCAGCGCCATGTCGATCTCGATCGACTCGTAGCTGTCGAAGACCTCGTCGGCCTGCCTCTTCATCTGAGGTATCGCCTCGCGCCACTGCCTCTCGTTCTCGATTCGGTCGGGATCGTCCCGAGGCCGAGCCTCCAGCGCCCTCATCGCCCTCCGGAAGTCCCTGGGAGCCACGTCCTCCACTCCGAGCCTCCTCAGCGTCTCTGCGGGCAACGAAGAGACGGTTCTCCAGGGGTCGTCCGCGTCGACGTCCCGCAGTGGTCGGAAGTCGTTCATCCACGCCGCGCTCGGGGCGACCATATCGACGTGGTCCGCGTACAGCAGGGAACTCCGCAGCAGGCGTAGCTCCCTCTGGAGCGACGGCTGGCCGCTGCGCTTCACCTGGGGAGCGACACCGACGGTGATCGTCAGTCCCTCACGAGCGGAGCTCGGCTTACGGCGTTCCCTGCGAGACGCTCTGCGCGACGGCTTTCCCATCCATCAATTATCTCCCAGTCGTCACCAGGCGTTCGGGGTCTCACGAAGCGTGTCTCGCACCGAGATCTGGCGAGACCGACTTACGAGACCGAGATTACCGCTTGATCGAGGCGACCTCGTCTCGTCTCGTCAAGGTGATGTCTGTAAGACGGTCCGCGGAACTGGTTGAACCTCATCCCGGGGCACACCGCCGCCGCGCCATCGTCGTGCCGTGCACAGAGTGGATCACGCGACCGGTCATTGAAAAGACTGTCGCCCCGGGAGTCCTGGCCAGATGGCCCGAATGGTCGCCGGGGCGTTACAAGTTACAGACTACGCAAAGCCGGGCCGCAGCACCACCTGGCTGCGGTTCGGTGCGACGACACTGGCACGGCGGTCCAATGGTCCTCACCGGCCCCGAGACGTACCTCGATCATGTAGAAGACGGCACCGTCTTCATTCACTGCCATCGTACGATCGTCCCCTCGCGGACTCGGCAGCACCACCGAGTGCGGCACCGACAGTCTCCATCCTATTTGCCGCGCCCTGGTCGTCGTTGTGCTTCCACCACGGGCATTCGCCATCGTGGTTGCCCGAATCGCACGCGTGGGGACCGGCGTGGTGGTGCCAGCCGTAGGCACGGCCCTCGTCCTCCGACCAGTGCTCACAGCGAAGGACCCGGCTCTTGTCATCGGCAGATTCTTCGTGCATGGGTAAATTCTCTTCTTTCGTCAAGCGACAGAACTGGCTGCGAGTTGCCTGTGCCGCCTACGTCCTTGAGCTCGGTTAGTACGACGGAGACCAGTGGCCGTGATCCTCGCGAGGGGGGGGGGTGCGGGCCCGAACTGAGTGACGTATTCGCCTCGTCTATGAGGGTCCGGCGCCTACTCGATTCGCTCCAGCACAGTTCCCTGGATCACCGCTTCGACGTCCTCGTCGAGACGATCGAGGACCTGAGCGCCTGTCAGGTTCCGATTCTCCTCGAGGATCTCGGCGACGCGGTCTGCTGCGTAGACGACTGCTGCTTTCTGCGACGTCTCCAACAGGAGACGGCTCTCGGCAGGGAGCTCATCGAGAAGCTGGGACATGGTGAGCTTGGTCATCCTGAACCTTCCGAACGGGGCGACGTGGCATAACCCTTCCCATTATGCGCCGAGAGGTACCACCGCGGGTCAACGTCGTAGAAGACGAGCCCGTTCTCGTCGCGGGCGGTCGCCTTCATCAGCATGTGCTCGTGGAAGCGAGCGTATTGGTCGCCGAGTATTGAATGCACTTGCGCCTCAGTGTGGCCGAGCAGATGGTTGGGTACTGGGAGGTCCGTGGCACCATCTTCTCGAGCGGAGGGCCCAAGTGCCAACATTGCCCCACGTCACCACGGGGTTGGCAGCACCGTTCCGCGTCCTCGTCGCTGCGAACGTCACTGATACGCGGCTACGGCCGCCGAGATCAAGGTAGAAGTTTGAGCGGTGGCAGCTTCTCTGCAGAAAGGCCAGAGCGTTTCGGCTCGGGCCAATCGGGCAGATCATCCAAAGTCCCGCCATAGGCCAGGACAGTCTGGGCGGCCAGGTCACAGCAAGCCTGAATAAATCCTTCGGCACCCATCAAACGCATGGAGTGCCGACCGTTGGCGAGAGGCCATAGCGCTCCGGAATAGTTCGTCGCCTGCCCGGGATCCTGCCCGTGGTTCAAGAGGTCGCGGAGGGACTTCATGTCAGAGAGATAGGCGCTAAGAGCCTGCGTGCGACAGAAGGTCGTCCAACGTGAGCGGCCATCAGTGGCTGGCTGCCGCAGGGATCGAGTACGCACACCCCAGTCGTTAGTGAAGAGTCGAACGCCCTGCTTATTGCCAGCGTTGCGTAACTTGTCCGAGTTCAGCGGAATAGCACGGGTGCTTCCGGGCTCCCGCAGAATGTCGTTGAAAAACGCCTCCATGGCGGAATACGACATCGTGAAGATGGCCCATCGCAACGCGTACTGCTTGCTGGAGCTTCCAAGTCGCTGTCCGTCAACACCGTGAAGCTTGTCGATATCGCGATGAAGCGTAATCAGCAGTGACGGATTCACGAGCCCGTCAGCCAAGGACTGGGCTGATTCAAGGACGAGTGGAAGGCGCGTGTTCTGTGCGCTCACTACCCCAGCCAACGATCGGTGGGCAGGCCTTGGGTAATCTCTTCCTCGTCAACTTCGTCGCTCCCCGGCAGTACAACCTCGATTTCTCTGGTTAGCAGCGAATCAAGCAACGCCGCACGGGCACCTGCCATGCTGGCGAGCTCTCGCTCCAACGAATCGATCTGGTCGTCCACCGTGGTCATGATGTCGACAACACGCTTCTGACTCTCAGGTTTTGGCACCTTGATTGGAAACTGCAGAATCTTCGCCTTGCTGATGTTCTGTTGAGTCTTGCCCTCGCCAAGTTTCACGAGATCGGCCTCACGTGCGCTGATCCAGAGCCGAAGATACTCAGCTGTCACCAGTTCATTAGGTACACCCCGGGCGATTGCTTGGTTGGTGGCCGTCGGCACGGTCGTGATCGCGCTGCGTCCAATCGTGCCATACATCGTGACCAGGACTGCACCCGGCTGCACCAGCTTCCTTTCGCCGCCAATTGCGTCCAGACCGGCCTTCGTGATGCGTCGCGTCGTCTCACCGACGTAGCGTCCTCGAACATCGCCAATAATTGCCCAAGGGATCTCACCCGAATAGAACGCCGGGTTGTCGGCCTTGGGTGTCCCGCCCGAAGTCCAGTCGGCGACGTCGTCCATGACATAGTCCGTGACCTCTTCACCCAGATCTACCAGTAACTGGTCAACCAACGCTGCACGCGCAGTTCGCGCCGCCGACACCTCAGCTTCAAGCGCCGTCACTGTCGCGTCGACAGCCCCCATGACTTCGACGGTCCTCCCCTGCACATCGAGTGGCGGCAGAGGGATGCGCCACGCCTCGAAGTCATGCTCCTTCCAGCGCGCGCGACCGTCTCGTCCATCACGCTTCTTGCCGATCTGGTCCAACGCCCCCTGGCTTGCAAAGCAGAGCGCCAAGAACTGTGCGTCGAGAACATCGCCGTCGACGGCGTAAAGAGGGAACTCGTTCGTAACCAGCGCACCGTCCAGATCCGGTGGAACAACTGCGAATGGCCCGTTCTGAACATCGATACGACAGAAGACGAAGTCGCCCTCGTGCGCAACATTGAGCTTCGTAGTCTTTGGGCGGCTGGGTGGACGCAGATACGCCCCTTTGCCGTACCAGCGCACGCCCATCGTGTCGTACTCACTACCAGGGCTGATTGCCACCTTGTCCACTCGCTGCGTGACGTGGGTGCCTACGGCAGCTGTTGGCCATTCAGACATCAAAGCCGCCAATGCCGGCTTCCGTAAGGACTTCAGCCATTCTTGCCTGCGCAACTTCTCGTTCAGCGCGAGCTTCTTGCCATTCTGCGACAGCAACCTCGAGCCCATGGACCTCAGTTTGCGGCCACGGATTTGGCTTGACGCCTCGAGGAACAAGCTTCCCTTCGTCGTCAAAGATCCGAGTCCGCCACGAACGCGCTTCGCGGTCCTCGAGGTGGTCGCGGATCGCAGACTTGACACGTGCCGAGATGCCGGCCCATCGTCCGGTGTCCTTGCGGCCATGCCTTACGCGAACCTCATGGCCATCGTCTTCCATGTCGATGAAGGTGACGAGCGCGTCGCGTTCATGGCCACCGCTGGTCTTCGTAAACCCGAAGACGGAGGTTTTCACGCCACGGTCCTGCTCGAAGAACAGCTGCTGCGGCATGTCGATCACAAAGTCAAGGCGGGCCTTTCCGAGAATCGTATCCGCAGCCTTCAAATCCTTCGAAAGGGTGTTCACCGGCATGATGATGACAAGTCGACCCCCGTTATCGAGGTACTCGATAGCCGACATAGTGAAGTTGACGGGGTTGTCGGTCTCGTACGGCGGATTGATGATGCATTTGTTCGGAGCGAGCGTATGGATGTAGTTGCGCAACTCATCATCGGGCGGAATGACCGTGAACGACTTGGAGCGCGTCACCAGCGAATCGCGATAGAGCAGGTTGGAGCGTCCATCACCATGTAAGAACATGTTCGAGCAGGCCAGGGCGAAAAGGATCGGATCATTCTCGAAGCCGATGAGCTGATGCTTATGGATGTCTGAGATGCGGCCTTCATCGCCGAACGACATTTCGACAAGTTGTTCCATCGCCTCCATTAGGAAGCCACCGGACCCCATGCACGTGTCCAGCACGACGTCGTCCCGCCCCAATTGGGCAAGGTCAACCATCAGGCTCTTGATGTGGTCGGGAGTCAGAATGATGTTCTTGTTATCCACCTTGCCGGCGCGGGAAAGGAAGATTTTGTACGCCTGCCCCAGGATATCCCGCTTCATCAATCGCTTGGAGGGCAGATGTACGTGCTCATCGATATCGGAGATGATCGACTTGTACTCATCCAGCGGAATATCGATGGTCTTAACGAAGGCGAAACGATCCTTCCAATCGATCTCCTTTGACCAGTTCTCTTCCATCTTGTCTTTGAGCTGCCGGTCAACGGCGGAAACAATCGCTTCGTTCAAGAAGCGCGCACGCACAAGCCGCTTGTCAGCAGGCGGCTGCTGGAGCTTGTATACCGCCCGGAACTGATCGTCATCAAGGGCAATCATCAACGCCGAGAAGAAGAGTGAACGATCGGTGTCACGCACACGGGAACCCTTGTGAAACTTTTCGTTCAAGTTAACCAGGAAGCGGCGAAGTTCAGCTTCAGAGAGT
The DNA here is from genome assembly GCF_051172395.1 of Brevibacterium sp. H602. NCBI lineage: Bacteria > Bacillati > Actinomycetota > Actinomycetes > Micrococcales > Brevibacteriaceae > Brevibacterium > Brevibacterium sp. H602. The sequence continues at coordinate 414,000 of NZ_JBPIZD010000001.1, forward strand.
GGATCGCCGTGCGCCGCAGCCTGGTAATACTTGGTGAGCGAACCGAGGCTCGCGAGGCTCTGCAGCGACTCAATCTCCTCGATTTCCTCTGAGTCGCCCTTCCGCAAGAGGTGCGTTACACGCAGGCTCTCAAGCGTCTGGCCCGACACGGCAATACCAATGATGTCAGCGTGGGGCACCGCGTTGTTTCTCATGTAGCTGCGGACATCAGTCACAGCAGCCGCATGATCTGATCGCAGACCCGGTTCCCCGGACTTAGCTTCGACAACGATGAACCAGGACCCCATGTCCTTGAAGAAGTCGGGGAAGCCGTCGTCGGTCGAGCCCTCCCGCTTGGATCGGAAGCCAAACTCCTTAGGAATGTCGCGCTTCTCGACGAACGTAGAGGCTCCATAGAACTCGCGGAACAGGTTCTCCGTTGTGCTTTCTGCCATTACCGGCCTACTTCTTTCCGCCAGAGGTTAGTCCGCTACGGAACTCCACCACGTCCCCATCGACCATGATGTAGTCCTTGCCTTCCATCCGGACCTTGCCGGCGGACTTCGCGGCAGCCATCGAACCGTTCGCATCGAGATCATCGAAGGACACGATTTCGGCCTTGATGAATCCCTTCTGGAAGTCGGTATGGATGACTCCGGCCGCCTCGGGGGCGGTGGCGCCCTTCGGAATCGTCCACGCACGGGATTCCTTGGGACCGGCAGTCAGATACGTCTGCAGACCGAGAGTGTCGAAGCCGACGCGGGCGAGTTGGTCGAGTCCGCTCTCCTCCTGACCGGTCGATTCGAGCATCTCCCGGGCCTCTTCTTCGTCGAGTTCGGCGAGTTCGGACTCGAACTTCGCGTCAAGGAAGATCGCTTCGACCGGTGCCACGAGGGCCCGCATCTCGTTCTTCTTGTCCTCGTCGGCGAGCACCTCGTCGTCGACGTTGAACACGTAGAGGAAGGGCTTGACCGTCATCAGCTGCAGCTCACGCAGGGCGCTGACGTCGAACTTGTCGGCCTGCATCGCCTGGTAGAGCGTCCGCCCGCCTTCGAGGATCTCAGTGGCGGCGTCGATCGCGGTCAGCTGCTCGGCCGGTGCGCGCTTGCCCTTGACTTCCTTCTCGATCCGCGGCCGCGCCTTCTCCAGCGTCTGCAGGTCGGCGAGGATGAGTTCGGTGTTGATCGTGTCGATGTCATCGGCTGGGCTGATCTTGCCGTCGACGTGGACGACGTCGTCGTCGACGAATCCGCGGATGACCTGGCAGATGGCATCGGCTTCACGAATGTTGGCCAGGAACTGGTTGCCCAGGCCCTCGCCCTCAGAGGCGCCGCGCACGATGCCGGCGATGTCGACGAAGTCGACGGTGGCATTGAGGATGCGTTCGGAAGAGAAGATCTCCGCCAGTCGCGTCAGCCGCTCGTCCGGCAGTGGGACCACGCCCACGTTCGGTTCGATCGTCGCGAACGGGTAGTTCGCCGCGAGAACTTGGTTCTTGGTCAGTGCGTTAAACATGGTCGACTTGCCGACGTTGGGCAGTCCCACGATTCCAATAGTCAAAGCCACGGTATCCAAGTCTAGCCGTCGCCGAGGTGGTCCTCGAATTCTCGTGTCAGTGCCCTCTGTCACCCTGGGACCATGAATGCTTTCCCCGCTGCCGCAGTCATCATCGGCTTCATCGTGGCGATCGTCCTCGCCGCCGCCCTCGGGTTCCTCCTCGGGCGTACCCTCACACGGTCCCGGTACCTCGAGAGACTCACTCGCGCCGAGACCACATCACGCATCCTGTCCCAGCGCACAGAAGATCTCGAGGCCGACGCTCAGATGGCCGGTGAGATCACCGCGGCCATCGGGCCGTTGGCGGCAAGCGTGAAGAATCTGCAGGAGAACCTGCACTCTCAGGACCGCACGCAGATCGAACAGATCACCCGACTGAACTCTCAGATCGGGCACCTCAGCCAACAGAACCTCCGTCTCCAGGAGTCCACCGGGTCACTGGCCAACGCTTTGAATTCGACGACCCATCGTGGAGATTGGGGCGAAGTCCAACTCAGACGCATCGTCGAATATGCCGGTCTCCTCCCCCACGTCGACTTCGACACCCAGGTCAGCGCCGACCGTGATGGTAAGCGCCACCGCCCCGATATGGTCGTCCGTCTGCCCGGCGGCGGCACGATCGTCATCGATGCGAAGACTCCTCTGTCGGCGCGGATGAACGAGGACTCCGGCGAGGCGGCCGACTCTGGCACGGGCGGTCAGGACCATGCCCGTGCGCTGCTGCGCCACGTCGATGCTCTGGCGTCGAAGGAGTATTGGAAGGCGTTCGACTCCTCCCCTGACTTCGTCGTCTGCTTCGTCCCCACCGACGGGCTGCTCTCGGCAGCTGCGGCAAGCTACCCGAAGATGATCGACCATGCGCTGGGCAAGAACGTCGTCCTCGCATCACCGGCGACTCTGCTGGTGCTGCTGAAGACCGTGGCACTCAACTGGCGGCAGGCCGACATGTCCACCTCGGCGGCCGAAGTGCTGCGGCTGGGCACGGAACTCTACGAACGCGTCGGCACGCTGGTGTCTCATGTGTCTCGGATGGGTGCCAGTCTGGATCGGTCGGTCGAGGACTACAACCGGTTCGTCTCGTCCTTGGAGTCCCGGTTCCTCGTCACCGCGAGGAAGTTCCCGTCGACCGGCATCGTCGCCGATGAGCTCGATGCCGTGGCCGAACTCGATACTCGCGCTCGGGGCGTCAGCGCCGAGGAGCTCAGTCGGCCGCGAGCCATGGACTTCGATGATCGCGGACCGACTCATCTGCGTGATCGGCAGACGGGGACGGACTGAGGATCGTCAGCCGAGTTTGCGCAGTTCCTTCGGCAGCGAGAAGATGAGGTCCTCTTCGGCAGTGACGACTTCTTCGACGGTGTCGAAACCGTAGTCAGCCAGCAGGTGCAACACGTCTTGGACGAGGTTCTCGGGAACGCTCGCCCCGGAGGTGACTCCGACGGTGGCGACGTCGTGGAACCACGTCTCGTCGATCTCACGAGCAAAATCGACACGGTGAGCCGCCTTCGCCCCGTGTTCGAGGGCGACCTCGACGAGGCGGACAGAATTGGAGGAGTTCGCCGACCCGACGACGATGACGAGATCCGCTTCGGGCCCGATCTTCTTCACTGCAACCTGTCGGTTCTGTGTGGCATAGCAGATGTCATCGCTGGGTGGGTTCTGCAGATGTGGGAAGCGCTTACGCAGGATCTCGACGGTCTCCATCGTCTCGTCCACGCTCAGTGTCGTCTGGGAGATCCACACCAGCTTCTCGGCGTCAGGCACCTCGATGGTGCGCGCCTCCTCGGGGTTCTGCACCAGAGTGATATGGTCCGGGGCCTCTCCCATGGTCCCTTCGACCTCTTCGTGTCCAGCATGGCCGACGAGGAGGATGCGGAAGCCGTCCCGGGCGAACCGGATGGCCTCCTTGTGGACTTTCGTCACCAACGGGCATGTCGCATCGATCGTCGACAGCGAACGCTGGGCAGCCTCGGTGTGCACGGCCGGTGAGACTCCGTGGGCGGAGAACACGACCCGAGCACCTTCCGGGACTTCAGCGGTGTCATCGACGAAGACCGCCCCGCGTTCGGACAAGGTCTCGACGACATGCCGGTTGTGCACGATCTCCTTGCGGACATAGATCGGTGCGCCGAAGTGCTCGAGGGCGCGTTCGACGGCGATCACGGCACGATCTACGCCGGCACAGTAGCCGCGCGGTGCGGCCAGCAGCACCCTCTTGTCAGCATTGACCGGAGTGCGGATCTCGCCAGGTGCCAGACGCCGGCGCGGAATGGTCGGGGCAGGTACTGAAACGACGCTCACCCGTTCAGTCTAAGCCGGAGGCATCGACTGCGGCCAGGAATGGGCTGCGTCAGTGCCGTTCGTTAGGCTTGGGATTCGGAAGGGGACTTAAATGGCGCAAAGAATTTCCGGCACTCCCGGCACGCTCGGCGAAACGGCCGAGCCGAAAGAGCTCGCCGCCACCGCAGCCGAGACCACGGCGGAGAATCCGTGGCCGCTGAGTCTGCTGTCTTCGAAGATGAAGTCCTATATCGACCGCATGTCGAGCGTGTGGATCGAAGGGCAGGTGGTCGAGCTCAACCATCGCGGCAAGGCCAGCTATCTGACCCTGCGCGACACCGATGTCGAGATGTCTCTGCCGGTCCAGATCTGGAAGAACGTCCTCGACCGCACCGGGGCTCCTCTCACCGAGGGCAGCCACGTCGTCGCCAATCTCAAAGCCGATTTCTGGACGAAGACCGGCCGGCTGACGATGCGGGCCAACGATATCCGCGCCGTCGGCCTCGGTGAACTCCTCGCACGCCTCGAACGACTGAAGAAGCAGCTGGGCGCCGAGGGGCTCTTCGATCCCAACCGGAAGCTGCGCCTGCCGTTCCTGCCGAACCGGATCGGACTGATCACCGGGCGGGATTCGGATGCGCAGAAGGACGTCATCCGCAATGTGCATCTGCGCTGGCCTGCCGCCGAATTCGAAGTCCGCAACTGTGCCGTGCAGGGACCGGATGCCGTGCCGGGAGTGATGAAGAACCTCGCCGAGCTCGATGCGGACCCGCAGATCGATGTCATCGTCATCGCCCGCGGCGGCGGCAGCATGGAAGACCTCCTGCCGTTCTCCAACGAAGCCCTCGTCCGTGCCGTCTCAGCCGCGCAGACACCGGTAGTCTCGGCGATCGGGCACGAGGCCGACCGGCCCATTCTCGATGACGTCGCGGACCTGCGGGCGTCAACACCCACGGATGCTGCGAAGAGGATCGTGCCGGACGTCGCCGAAGAAGGCATGAATCTGCTGCGTGCTCGTGCCGAATTGGATGCCGCCGTCAACCGCATCCTCGACCGAGAGCAGGAGATGCTCACCGCCGTGCGCTCACGGCCCGTGCTTGCCGAACCGCAGACGATGATCACCGCGCATGAGAACGAACTGACGATGATCCGCCGCCGCAGCTTGCAGGCGACGAACGGACTGCTCATCCAGGCTCAGAACGAGATCCAGCATCTCCGTTCACAAGCCAGGTCCCTCTCTCCCCTGCGGACCTTGGAGCGCGGCTACGCCGTGGTCCAGACCGACGACGGTCAGGCCGTTCGCAACGCCGCCGAGGTCGCCGCCGGCGACAGCGTCCATGTCCGGGTCGCTCGCGGTCGTTTCGACGCCGATATCACCGAGGTCACTCCGGAGACCGGCGAACCGACAACCGACGATTGACCACGTTTCCACACTCTGTACACGTTCCACACACTCTGCGAAGGAGACACCGATGACCGAACCGACGACACAACAGGACCAACCCGATATCAGCACGCTCAGCTACGAGCAGGCCCGCGAAGAACTCGTCATGACCGTCAAGCGTTTGGAGACCGGCAACCTGCCGCTCGAAGAGTCACTGCGGCTGTGGGAGCGCGGCGAGGCTCTCGCCGACCGGTGCCAGTCGTGGCTCGATGGAGCGCGGGAGCGCCTTGACAAGGCCCGTGAGGAGACCTCGGACGACACCGAATAGGTCTCCGGGTCAGCCGAAGTTCAGCCAGGGCCGCCGCGATCACTTGAGTTCGGCGGCCACCTGATCGGCGAAGCTGTTGACGGTGTCCGGCGCAGCGGTGGCAGTCAGAACGACGTACATATCGCCTTTGTGCGTGACCCAGTATTCTTTCGCCTCTTCAGTGCGGTAGATCTGGAAGTCAGCACCGCCGACTGTCACCTTCTCGGCAGCGACAGCCTCGTCGGTCTTCCGCTTCGCCCAGTTCGCGCTGGCTTCGGCCTGCTCGATGCTCACCCACTGGTCGTCGGGGCCGATGAACGACATGTACCACGAGGTGTATTCGGAGTCGCCCATACGATCGAGGCTGGCCTCGTTCGACGTCCATCCGCGCGGGATCTGCGGAACGATGAGGTCGAACTCGGCGTTGCCCTGGGACTGCTCGGCGATCCCCTGATAGTCGACGACACGTTCTGAGTCGACTTCGGGCTGCGGGGCGAGGAACAGGATCCCGACGGCGACTGCGAGACAGGCGAGGATCGCGATGACCATATTGACCCAGTTCGAGTTCTTGCGCAGGAAGCGCATCTCTTCCCGGGACCCCGGCAGCATCACTCCGGACTCATCAGCCATGGACTCTCCCCTAGGACTCGGCGTCGTCTCGTCGACGACCGTTCGAGTACCCGTCTCGTCGGCAGCATTTCGGACATTCACACCGCCATTGTCCTCGGCTCGCGCGCGAAGGGCCAATTCCGGTCCGAGGACGTGACTGCGGCCACAAGCAGGCACCGCTGTCGCGACCCCGATCACAGGGGTGGCACAATTGGAAGCATGAGTGACTCCAATGAGCCTGTTGACGTGAAATCTCACCATGACCGAGGACGAGTTGATGAGGAGGCTCCGCCTGTCGCAGTGACCGACTCATGGTCGCAGAAGGCTCAGGTCGAGTCGGATGCTCCCGACCGCAACTTGGCTCTGGAGCTCGTCCGAGTCACCGAGGCCGCGGCCATCGCCGCCGCCCCCTGGGTCGGCCGCGGCGACAAGAACGCAGCCGACGGAGCAGCCGTGGCCGCGATGCGCAATGTCATCTCCACCGTCCGCATGGCCGGCACCGTCGTCATCGGCGAGGGTGAGAAGGACGAAGCTCCGATGCTCTTCAATGGCGAGCAGGTCGGCGACGGCGGCGGACCGCACTGCGATGTTGCTGTCGACCCGATCGACGGCACTCGCCTGACCGCTCTGGGCATGCCCAATGCGATCTCTGTCATGGCTGTGACCGAAGACGGTGCGATGTATGACCCCTCTGCCGTGTTCTACATGGAGAAGCTCGTCACCGGACCCGATGCCGCTGACGCCGTCGATCTGCGTCTGCCGATCGCTGAGAACATCCGCCGCGTCGCCAAGGCGAAGGGAACGAAGGATCCCGCCTCGGTCACGGTGATGATCCTCGACCGCCCCCGCCACCAGCAGATGATCGATGAGATCCGCGCCGCCGGAGCCCGCATCCAGCTCATCACCGACGGCGACGTCGCCGGAGCCATCGCCGCCTGCCGTCCGGGAACCGGCGTCGACATGCTCATGGGCATCGGCGGCACCCCCGAGGGCATCATCACCGCCTGCGCCATCAAGGCACTCGGCGGAGTCATCCAGGGCCGTCTGTGGCCGCAGGACGACGCCGAACGCGAAGCCGCCGCCAAGGCCGGCCTCGACGTCAACAAGGTGCTCAACACCGACGACCTCGTCACCGGTGACAACAGCTACTTCGTCGCCACGGGCATCACGAACGGCGACCTGCTCGACGGTGTGAAGTTCCAGGGCAGCCACGTCACCACACATTCCCTGGTGATGCGGTCGAAGTCGGGAACCGTCCGTCAGGTCTTCGCCGAGCACCAGGCCGCGAAGACCCACTCCTACGTGGAGGCCGCCGAAGAAGCCGCACGCCGCGGACTGGTCTGACCTCCAAACGCACCCGGTCCCGGGCGCGATACACACAACTCGGAAGCAGGTGCGAAAGCAATGCCCAATCAGGCGTGGAAGCGACTCCTCGAGGGAAACCAGCGTTTCGTCGACGATGTCCCTCAGCACCCGAACCAGGACACGGCACGACGTGAGTCGCTGTCGGGCAGCCAGACCCCGTTCGTCACTCTCTTCGGCTGCTCGGATTCCCGAGTCGCCGCGGAGATGATCTTCGATGTCGGCCTCGGTGACATGTTCGTCGTGCGCAATGCCGGACAGGTCGTCGACCCTGTCACCTTGGGGTCTCTCGAATACGGAGTCGAGATGCTCGGCACTCCCCTGCTCGTCGTGCTCGGCCACGACAGCTGCGGGGCCGTGACCGCCGCCTACAACGCATACGACTCAGGTGAGACTCCCCCGGGATTCATCTCCGACGTCGTCGCCCGCATCCTGCCGACGGTGGCCCGGGCCCGAAAGAACGGGCGCACCACGATCAACGAGACCGTCGGTCAGAACACCATGGACACGGTCGACAAGATCATGCAGCTGTCCACGATCATCAAGACCGCCGTCGACGAGGGCCGACTCATCATCGTCGGACTCACCTACCAACTCCACGACGGCCACACCACGGTCGTCGCGCAGTACGGAGGCGACGAGGCCGCGGTCTCCACCTATGCTTCCTGAGCGACCGGCCACTTCGGTGGTCAGCCGTTCAGTCTCCCAACGAGCCTGAGCTCCGCAATCATTTCCCAGGCACCCAACGGAAAGGACAACAATGACCGAAGAATTTCGCATCGAACACGACACCATGGGCGAGGTCAAAGTCCCCAAGGACGCCCTCTACAGCGCACAGACCCAGCGTGCCGTCGAGAACTTCCCGATCTCGGGCAAGACCCTCGAATCAGCCCACATCGCCGCACTGGCACAGGTGAAGAAGGCCGCGGCGAAGGCCAACGCCGAACTCGGCGTGCTCGACGAAGCCCGCGCCACAGCCATCCAGAACGCCGCCGATCAGGTCATTGCAGGCGAATTCGACGCCCACTTCCCCATCGACGTGTTCCAGACCGGTTCGGGAACCTCGTCGAACATGAACACCAACGAGGTCCTTGCCTCGCTGGCGACCAAGGCGCTCGAAGCCGACGGAGTCAACGTCCACCCGAACGACCATGTCAACGCCTCGCAGTCGTCGAACGACGTCTTCCCCACCTCGGTGCACCTGGCCGTGACCAAGGCCCTGGTCAACACGCTCATCCCGGCCATGGACACCCTGGCGACTTCGCTGGAGAAGAAGGCGAAGGCGTTCTCCTCCATCGTCAAGTCCGGACGCACCCACCTCATGGATGCCACTCCGGTGACTCTCGGTCAGGAGTTCGGCGGCTACGCAGCTCAGGTCCGTTACGGAATCGAGCGCATCGAGGCTTCCCTGCCGCGCGTGGCGGAGGTCCCGCAGGGCGGAACCGCTGTGGGCACCGGCATCAACACCCCCGACGGCTTCTCCTCACGCGTAGTCGAGATCCTCGCGGAGGAGACCGGACTGCCGATCACCGAAGCTCGCAACCACTTCGAGGCCCAGGCCAACCGCGATGGGCTCGTCGAGGCCTCCGGTCAGCTGCGGACCATCGCCTACGGCTACATGAAGATCTGCAACGACCTGCGCTGGATGGGTTCGGGACCGAACACCGGCCTCGGCGAGATCGCCATCCCCGACCTGCAGCCCGGTTCGTCGATCATGCCCGGCAAGGTCAATCCGGTCATCTGCGAGGCCACCATTCAGGTCGCAGCCCAGGTCATCGGCAACGACACCTCCGTGTCGCTGTCGTCGACCAACGGCGCGTTCGAACTCAACGTCGGCATCCCCGTCATGGCCTCGAACCTGCTCGAATCGATCCGCCTGCTCGCGAATGCCTCGACCGTCATGGCCGAGAAGATGATCGACGGACTCACCGCCAACGAGGAGCGTGCCCGCTTCCTCGCCGAGGCGAGCCCCTCCATCGTCACCCCTCTGAACAAGGTCATCGGCTACGAGGCGGCGGCGAAGATCGCCAAGCACGCCGTGGCCAACAAGATGACCGTCAAGGAAGCCACGATCGCTCTCGGCTTCGTCGAGAACGGCTCCATCACCGAGGCTGACCTCGACAAGGCCCTCGACGTCACCACGATGATCGGCAGCTACAAGTAAGCCTCCGATCTGACAGATCGCAACGGCGCCCGGACGATTTCGTCCGGGCGCCGTTTCACGCTGTCGATCCGTTCAGAGGCTCAGGACCGGAACGGGTCGAATTCCTCGAGCACATCGGTGACCAGGGCGGCGATCTCCGACCGCTCCGACCGCGTCAGCGTGACGTGCGCGAACAGTTCGTGGCCCTTGAGCTTCTCGATCACCGCGGCGACTCCGTCATGCCTGCCCACTCGCAGGTTGTCGCGCTGGGCGACATCGTGGGTGAGCACCACCTTCGAGTTCATTCCGATGCGTGAGAGCACGGTCAGCAGAACATTGCGCTCCAACGACTGTGCCTCATCGACGATGACGAACGCATCGTGGAGGGACCGTCCGCGGATGTGGGTGAGCGGAAGCACCTCGAGGATCTCCCTGTTGACCACCTCGTCGATGACGTTTTTGCTCACCAGCGCACTGAGGGTGTCGAACACGGCCTCCGCCCAGGGGTTCATCTTCTCCCCTTCGCTGCCGGGCAGGTAACCGAGGTTCTGCCCGCCCACGGCGTAGAGGGGACGGAAGACCATGATCTTCGAGTGCTTGTTCTCCTCGAGCACCTTCTGCAGACCCGCCATGAGGGCCAGCGCGGACTTCCCCGTGCCGGCTCGCCCTCCCATCGACACGATCCCCAGGGCATCGTCGAGCAGCATGTCGATGGCGATCCGCTGTTCCGCCGACCGTCCGTGGACGCCGAAGATGTCACGATCCCCGCGCACCATCGACACTCGGTTGCCGCTGCGCACCCGTCCCAGTCCGGATCCGCGCGGTGAGGTGATGACGACCCCGGTGTTGACCACCTCGTCGGAGACATCCTCGGTGACGACCGACCCCGAATCGTAGAACTCGCTCATCTGCTCGTCGTCGAGGCCGAGCTCGCTCATCCCGGTGAACCCGGAGTCGACGGCAAGCTCCGCCAGATACTCCTCAGCGTGCAGACCCAGGGCCGAAGCTTTCACTCGCATCGGCACGTCCTTGGTCACGACGACCACGTCACAGCCTTCGGCAGAGAGGTTGCGGGCCACGGCCAGGATGCGGGTGTCGTTCTCCGTCCGGTCGAAGCCGACCGGCATCGTGGAGGCGTCGATGTGGTTGAGCTCGACCCGCAGTGTTCCGCCAGCATCACCGACCGGAATGGGCTGATCCAATCGGTCGTAGTCGGAACGGAAGTCGTCGAGGATGTGGAGGGCTTTGCGCGCGGTGAATCCGAGTTCGGGATGATTGCGTTTGCCCTCGAGTTCGGAGACGACGATGAGCGGGATGACGACGTGGTGTTCGGCGAAGCGCAGAAGTGCTCCGGGATCCGACAGCAGCACCGAGGTGTCGAGAACGTAGGTGTGGACTTTTTCAGCCATGAGGACCTCTGAGGCGTGAGTTCCGCCGAGATCCGGTTCTGACATCCCCCGATCTCGGGTTGGTGTCGACCAACTACAGCCAACCTAACCCGGTTCGCCCCCGCAGGCGGTAGCGGCACGCGTGCTCGGGCAAGTCGGGGTCATGAACTTCGAGTGAATGCGGGATTCCGCCGTCAGACGACCGGTAGGTCTCACCGGCGGCGGGTACGGTCTATTTGCCGAAGCGGCGCTGCCGCAGACCGTAGTCGCGCACAGCTCGGAGGAAGTCCGTGCGGCGGAAGTCCGGCCAATAGGCTTCGCAGAAGTAGAACTCCGAATAGGCACTCTGCCACATGAGGAACCCGGAGAGTCGCTGCTCTCCCGAGGAGCGGATGATGAGGTCGGGATCGGGTTGGCCCTTGGTGTAGAGGTGTTCGCCGATCTGCTCCGGCGACAGTTCGGAGATGATCGACTCCAGGTCCGTGCCGTTGTCGGTCCGTGTGCGCAGCAGGGACTTCACCGCATTGACGATCTCCTGCCGACCGCCGTAGCCGACGGCGACGTTGACGCGCATTCCACAGTCCTCGGTCGTCGTCACCGCTTCGAGGCGGGCACGCAGATCCGGGGGAACGATGTCGAGATCACCGACGAGCTGGACGCCGACTCCGTCGAGAGCTGCGATCTTCTCCACCAGATCCGAGATGATCTCGATAAGGATCGACACCTCTTCTGCCGACCGGGCGAGGTTCTCTTTGGACAGAACGTAGAGAGTGACGATCTCGACATCGATCTCGTGGCACCAGCCGAGGAACTCGACGATCTTCGCCGCTCCGGCACGGTGACCGTCAGCGGTCGTCGCGCCGAACTCCTTGGCCCATCGACGGTTGCCGTCGGTGATGACTCCGACGTGACGAGGAACCGGAACCGACTTGTCGAGCTCACGTTTGAGCCGTCGCTCGTACAGCCGATAGAGCAGGTTCACGGGTCGCGCCACAGCTGTCCTCTTCCACATGGGTCGTTGGTCGGTTCGAATACTGTACAGACTACTAGCCGACGATGCTGAATGAGGCCTCAGGTCCGCTGGCTACTATGGAGCTATGAATGCTTCGCTCACCGATTCCTCTCCGGTCGTTCCCGACGGCTCCGGTCCGGTCGGTTCAGCAGGTGCGGATGATGGTCCGCCCGCCGACGACCACCGCATCGCCCGTCGCCGCTCAGCACTGCGCGCCGAACTGACCAAGCTGGCGGGACAGGTCAAGCCGAAGCTGCGCGGCTGGTTCCACGCCGGGGCGTTCCCTCTGGCGATGCTCGGCGGCCTGGCCCTGGTGATCATCTCCCCGACCATCGAGTCGCGCATCGCCGCCGCGATCTTCGCCGTCACCGGCATGCTGCTCTTCGGCACCTCCGCCGTCTACCACCGCGGCCGCTGGCGCACCCGCGTCCGCCTCGTCCTGCGGCGGCTCGACCACGCGAATATCTTCCTCATCACCGCCGGCACGTACACACCGTTGGCAGTGCTGATGCTCCGTACCGACCAGGCAGTCCTCCTGCTGTCCGTGCTGTGGGGTGCCGCCGCACTCGGCGCGGCCTTCCGTACGATCTTCACCACCGCGCCGAGGTGGCTCTTCGTCCCCATCTACGTCGGGTTCGGCGTCGCCGGAGTCGGATACATTCCCCAGATCTGGGACACGAACTTCCCTGTCGGACTCCTCGTCGTCCTCGGCGGCGTGTGCTATATCGCCGGCGCGGTGATCTACGGGATCAAGCGGCCGAACCCCTCACCGAAGTGGCTCGGCTTCCATGAGATCTTCCACATCTTCACGATCCTCGGCTACGGTTGCCACCTCGCTGCGCTCATCATCGCCGCCGTCGCAGCCTACTGAGCTCCATTCGACTGAGCCCACAGACAACGGCGCGATCACCGATCGGTGATCGCGCCGTTGTCTGTCAGGTCAGGACCTCGGGCCCCAGAGTTCAGGGTTCAGGATTCAGAGCCTCAGGCTCGTTCATTCCGTTCGTCGGAGGGCTCGGAGGAATCGATCGGCTCCTCCGTCGAGCCGCCTCGGCGATCTGAATCGGACGGTCCGGTGTCGACGGCTGCGTCGGATTCGCTGTCAACGGTCTCCGTTTCGAGTGTCTCCGGCCCTGAGAGCTTCGACTGGTTGGGCACCACATGCCTGCGCAGCGGGATCGGATAGGCGTCGCTGGCGCTCGAGTGCGCCCGCACCCGACGGACACGACGCATGAGGTCCCGGATGAGGAAGATCGTCAGGATGACAATGGCGAGGGTGGCCAGGAAGCCGATGGTTCCGGGCGTCACCAGATCCGGGTCCGGTGTGCCTCCGTCCGGAGTCGGGGCTGGAGAGGACGCGAAGATCATGCGCGGGTGTCGCTTTCGGTCGGGACGGCGGAATCAGCGTCGAGGTCTTCGGCGGCCGGCGAGTCCGGGAGCATTCCCTCATCGGGAACGCGACGTCCGTCATCGAAGGTCACGGCGGCGAACAGATCGGTCTCCTGGAAGTCCAGCTCCCGGTTCAGCGGCTCACGACCGGTGAGGTCAAGAGCCAGTTCGAACTCCTCTGTCGGCCAATACGTGCGAGCTGCCTTGCGCGACGCGGAGAAGAAACCGCCTTCGGGGTCGATCTGAGTGGCGTGGGAGAGCAGCGCGCGATCACGGGCGGAGAAGAACTCGGAGCAGGGGATGCGGGTGCTCAGCCAGTTGTGGCGCTGGTTGTCACGCTTCTTGAAATCCTCGAGGTGGTCGGCGAACGGGGACTCGAGTCCCGCCTCGAGCATCTTCTCGTGGATCGTGATCCACTTCTTCGCCGACAGGTCCTGGTTGAAGTAGATCTTCTGCACCTGCCACGGTTCGCCGAGCTCGGGATGCGAGGTCGCATCTGCGGCGGCTTCGACGGCGGCCATGGTCACGGCGTGGTTCTTGATGTGGTCGGGGTGAGGATATCCGCCGAGCTCGTCGTAGGTGGTCACCACCTGCGGACGGAAGGTCCGGATGATGTGCACGAGGGGAAGCATCGCCACCTCGTCGGGGACCCGATAGAAGCATCCGGGAGGAGTCTGGTTGTCGAAATCGCCGTCGGGCAGTCCCGAGTCGACGTGACCGACCCAGACATGTTCGGCGCCGAGGGCTGCGGCAGCGGTCGCCATCTCCTCACGACGGAGACCGGCGATGTCGCGGCTGGCCTTCGGGCTCTGCAGCAGAGCGGGGTTGAGGATGTCACCGGCCTCGCCACCGGTCATGGTGGCGATGAGCACCCGGGCACCCAGTGAAGCGTACTTCGCGCTCGTTGCCGCACCCTTGGAGGATTCGTCGTCGGGGTGGGCATGGACGGCCAACAGGCGCAGCCCATGGTACGGAAGCGAAGTCATATCCTAAATGTCCCTTTCGATTCAGCCTGGTGGCCACCTGCTGCCGGCGCTGCGGCTGACATGATCGCCGGCAGAGGATCGACTACTCTAGATTAGTGCGCGAAGTACTTAAAGAGGAATTCAATGACTGAGGTAACAGTGGCACCACCACTGCACGACGATCGCTACGGCCGAACTCGCAAACCCAAGCGGAATCTGAGCCGTCGGGCGAAGATCATCGCCGTCGTCGTCCTCGCCATGGTGGTCGCCGTCATCGCCGTCTGGGCATTCCGCCCGCAGACGAATCCCACAACACCGCGCACTCTTGACTATTCGGTTGTCGACGATTCTTCAACGCGCGTCACCGTCGGAATATTTCCTGATCAGAAACGCGGCGTGCACTGCATCGTCCAGGCCACGAATGAGCACGAAGCGATCGTCGGCTTCACCGAGGTGACCGTTCCCGCCGATCCGAACGCCGATCCGAATTCGCCGAAGCGCCTCGATGTGGACCTGGCCACGACTCAGCTGGCCGCCTCCGGCCACGTCGACTCCTGCTGGTTCGAATAGGCCGAACGTTCGACCGCAACGGTCGCCTGGTGGAAGCACAGGAGTCGGGTCTAGAGAACCTTCGAATAGTTCTCGCACGAGGACGCATCTAGCGGTCGCGAAGCTCCGACTCACCGCCGGGGACGTGATCGAACTCATCGTTTTTCTCCGCAGATGCGTTACACTGTAGTTTCATTCAACTTCCGGGCGTGCCCATACGCCCGGTTTTTTCGTTGCCTGACACGCCCGTCAGTGCACCGACCGAAGAAGGAGAAGTCATGACCGAGGAAGTCACCCAGGAAGAGACATGGTTGACCCAGGAAGCCTTTGACCGCCTGTCGAAGGAACTCGAGCATCTCTCCGGACCGGGTCGTGCAGAGATTGCTGAGAAGATCGAAGCCGCCCGCGACGAGGGTGACTTGAAGGAGAACAGCGGTTATCACGCAGCGCGTGATGAGCAGGGCAAACAGGAAGCACGCATCCGCCAGCTCGAGGTGCTGCTGCGGAACGCGAAGGTCGGCTCCAGCGACAGCGACGGCAAGACCGTGGCGCCCGGAACAGTCGTGACCGCCAGCGTCGCCGGCAACTCCATGCGATTCCTGCTGGGCAACCGCGAGATCGCCGGAGACTCCGATATCGACGTCTTCTCGGAGAAGTCCCCGCTCGGAGCGGCTGTCCTCGGTGTCAAGGCCGGCGACAAGACCTCATACGAGGCTCCGAACGGCAAGACCATCGAGGTCAAGGTCGATTCCGTCGAAGCCTTCACCGGCTGATCGAGACCGATTAGAAGTGGGCGGGTGCGATCGCACCCGCCCACTTCTCTATTCACTCCGGATCAGGCGAGCCCTTCGTTCCTGAAACGCCGGAGTCGCTCGAACCGGAACCTGATGCACGTTCGTCTTCCGCGGACTCGTGGACGGCATCGGTGAGCCGTTCCTTCGCCGTCTCCAGGACCGCTGTGGCCTCGCGTTCGTCCGGGTCACGTTCAGGGTCGTCCTCCGTGTCCTCGGAATCACCGGCGTTCGTGCGCACGATATAGCTGACGACGCTGTTGAGAACGGCCACCAGGGGAACGGCGAAGAGAGCGCCGACGATGCCGAAGAGGAAGCCGCCGCCGGTGACTGCGAGGATCACAGCCAGCGGATGAACGGACACGGCTTTGCCCATGAGGAACGGCTGGAGGACCTGGCTTTCGATCTGCTGGACGGCAATGACAACCGCGAGCATGATGACCGCGCTGACCAGACCGTTCGAGACCAATGCCACCAGCACGGCGACCGCACCGGAGGCGATGGCTCCGACGACGGGGACGAACGAGGTGAGGAAGACCAACACCGTCATGGGGATGACCAGCGGGATCCCCAGGAACGCTGCGCCGATGCCGATGCCGATCGCGTCGACAGCGGCGACGAGGATCTGGACCCGCACGTACTGCACGAGGGTCGTCCACCCCTTCAGAGCGGCTCCCGTGGCGACGGGACGGGCCGGGACCGGCAGCAGGTTCATCACCCACCTGAAGATGTTCTGTCCGTCGTAGAGGAAGAAGAACGTCGCGAACAGGCACACGGCCATACCGGTGAGGAAGGTGCCCACCGAGGAGGTGGCTTCCAGGGCACCGCCGAGGAGCTGGCTGCTGTTGTTCTGGAAGAAGTTCGTCGCGGTCTTGATAGCTTCGTCGATATAGCTCGAGATCGTCGTGGCGTCGATGCCGAAGGGACTCGAAGCCAGCCAGCCGCTGATTCCGGACACACCGGCGATGACCTGTTTGACGAGGTCGGGCATGCCGGAATAGATCTGCTGACCGACGAGGCCGAAGAGTCCGAGGACGACGACGATGAACCCGATGAAGGAGATCGCCGCGGCCCCGCCTCGAGGCATGCCCTTCTTCCGCAGCCATCCGGTCAGGGGCGCGAGCAGCGCTGCCAGCAGCAGAGCGATGAGCACCGGCAGGACGACACTGGAGATCTTCGACAGCAGCCACAGGGCCACACCGATCGCCACGAGCACGACGATCGACCGCCACGACCACGCGGCGGCGAGCTTGAGACCCGGAGCCACATACGGTTTGGCCTCGGCTTCGATTCGGCTGAGTGCGATCTCCTCGGGACTGACCGCCTGCGACGGGGTCACCTCGGGTTCGGACTCGGAGCGGGAGGACTCGCGTCCGCGCCGGAACGCCTCCCATGCCCCTCGGAATCGGTTCGGAGGATGCTGCTGATCGTTTTCGCTCATGACTCAACAATAGTTGTTGATGCACTGACAAAGGTGCAATGATGACGCCGGAGGAGGGAAATCAGTGGGAAGACGCTTGATCTATACGCTGGCGACGATGGGGGCGACCGTCGTCGGCGCGGGTGCCTCGGCGGCGGGACTGCTCCGCCATCAGGCCGGGTCGCTGCGCCGTTCCTTCGACGACGACAAGAACCGTCGCTACTCCACCTTCACCGAGGCGATCGCCGCCCCACGTGACAACGACGATGACGACTCCGCGGCGCTGGCCATCATCGGCGACTCCTGGCTGTGCGGGGTCGATGTCGACCCGGAGCAGGCACCCCCGACTCTCATCGGCCGCGGACTTGCGCGGATACTCGGCACCACCGTCCGGGTCCAGACGACCGCCCGCCCCTCGGCGCTGTCGGATGATCTGCATCGACAGGTGGACGAAGTCCTGCGTTCGCCGTGGCTTTCCCGCCAGCTCTCGGACCACTGGACCGAGGACCGTCGGTTCGCGATCATCTCGATCGGCACCGGCGACATCATCCACCCGATCCAGGCAACCATCGGCGTTCCCGTGCTCAATCAGGCCATCAATCGGCTCCAACGCGAGGGCCGCTACACCGTGTTCGTTCTCGTCTGCCCCAATCTCGGCGGTCTGCCGGGACTGCGCGATCCGCTCAAGACGTCGCTGCGCCGGACCTCGCGGGTCCTCGCCGGCTCTCAATGGCTGGCCGCCCTGGCCGCGCGTGCGGTCCCGCTGCGGTCGACCGGATCGCTGAGCGGAACGACACGCCGGTCTCTGCTCAACGACTCGGGCCGATTCCCCAGCGAACTCGGCTATGCGCAACTGTCCTCGACCCTACTGGCCGCAATCGCCGAACGCATCGATGCACCGATCATCGTCGACCGCAGCCTCGACATCCCCGAGAAGGGCGAAACCGCCCGCAGACACGAACTGGTCCCCGGCGCCGAGGCGCAATCTGCTGCCCAGAACGATTCGGATGACGAGACCCAGACCGACCCCGAGGCGCAGCCAGATGCCGAAGAAGCGGCAGTGACAGAAGACGCCGGCACCGAAACGGTCCCGAATCGTTCGGAAGCCGCCTCGTGATCCCCGTAGTCCTCGCCTCCCAGTCTCCTTCACGTCGCCAGATCCTCCGGGACGGCGGAATCGACCCGGTCATCATCGTCTCCGAGGTCGACGAACGTGCCATCGAGGACGATTTCACCGGCTCCGTCGGCGAACTCACGACAGCATTGTCGGAGGCGAAAGCTCGTGCGGTCATCGACCGGATCATCGCGTCTGCTCCCCCGACACTTCACGGCGCGGACACCGTGGTCGTCATCGCCGGGGACTCCCTGCTCGAATTCGACGGACAGGCCATCGGCAAACCGGGAACGGCCGAACGCACTCGCGACGTGTGGTCGGCGATCGCCGGTCAATGGACTCAGCTCCATTCGGGCCATACGGTCGCCGTGCTCACGCGGACACAGCCGGCGAACGGCACAGCCGGACGAACGGGAGCTGACAGCAGCGGTGACAGCCCCGCCCGTGCCGATCGAACGGACTCGGCACCCTTCGATCTCAGCGCTCTGCGCTCGCAGCGGTCGGCGACCTCGGTGCTCATCGGCGCACCCAGCACGGAGGAACTCGAAGCGTACATCGCCACCGAAGAGCCCTTCCACGTGGCCGGGGCGCTGACGATCGACGGCTATGGTGGGGCCTTCGTCGACCGGCTCGACGGCGACCATCTCACCGTGCTCGGACTCAGTCTGCCCGTCGTACGCGAATTGGTCACCGACATGGGCCTGTTCTGGCCCGATCTGTGGGCTCTCAAGCGGTAGACTCGACCCTGGTCCGGTGACACGCCCGAGGACATTGAAGTTCTCGTCCCAATTTTTTATCGCTGTCCTACAAACCCTTGGTGCTGTTCTCTAAATTGTTCTGTGATCATACAAAGGAGCACCATGACCACAGTCCTCCCCGACTCCACGACCTCGGCACTGAGCACCACTGTTCCGACCGGGGCCGTCCGCCGAGTCCTCATCGCCAACCGCGGTGAGATCGCTCTGCGCATCATCCGGGCCGCCCACGACCTCGGCATCAAGGCCGTCGCCGTGTACACCCGCGCCGATTCCGATGCCGACTTCGTCGAACTCGCCGACGACGCGTGGCTGCTGGACGGTTCCGGAGCCGGGGAGACGTATCTCGACATCGAGAAGATCCTCGCTTTGGCCAAGCGCTCCGGCGCCGATGCCGTCCACCCCGGTTACGGCTATATGGCCGAGAACGCACAGTTCGCGCAGGCCGTCATCGATGCCGGGCTGATCTGGGTCGGTCCTCCCCCGGCGGCGATCGAACTCCTCGGTGACAAGTCCGGAGCCCGCGCCGTCGCCGAGGCCGTCGACGCTCCCGTCGCACCCGGTTCCGACGGCGCCGTAGCCGATCTGACAGAGGCCGCCGAGGTGGCCGACCGGATCGGGTTCCCCGTCGTCGTCAAGGCCGTCCACGGCGGAGGCGGGCGTGGTTTCCGCGCCTGCGCTGCTGCCGAGGATCTCGAAGCCGCCTATACTGCGGCGACCCGCGAGGCACAGAGCGCATTCGGACGCGGTGAGTGCCTCATCGAGAAGCAGATCGTGCGCCCCCGTCACCTCGAGACCCAGTGCCTGGCCGATGCCCACGGCAATGTGCGGATCGTGTCCACGCGTGACTGCACTCTGCAGCGCCGCAACCAGAAGATCATCGAGGAGGCACCCGCTCCGTTCCTCACCGCCGAACAGGAGCGCATCGTCTCCGAAGCCTCGGCACGCCTGCTCGCCCACGTCGGCTACGTCGGCGCCGCGACGTGTGAGTTCCTCCTCGGCGAGGACGGCACGATCATCTTCATGGAAGCCAACGCGCGCATCCAGGTCGAGCACACCGTCACCGAGGAGGTCACCGGGGTCGACCTCGTCGGCTGGCAGGTGCGCATCGCTTCGGGCGAGGCCCTGCCCGACCAATTCCCTGCCGTGCGCGGACATTCCTTCCAGTTCCGCATCAACGCCGAAGACCCCACGACGTTCTTCCCCGCCACCGGCGCGGTGAAGAACTACCGTGCGCCTTCGGGTCCCGGAGTGCGTCTGGATTCCGGCATCGGCGAAGGCAGCGTCGTCGGCACGGACTTCGACCCGATGCTGGCCAAGCTCGTCGTCACCGGCGCCACCCGCGATGAGGCCCTGGCCCGAGCACGCCGGGCCCTGTCCGAATACCGCATCGAGGGTGTCTCGACGCTGCTGCCGCTGCATCGGGTGCTCGTGAACGAACAGGCCTTCGCCACCGATTTCAAGGTCTGGACCAACTGGCTCGAAACCGCTTTCGTCAATCCGCTTGTCGATCCACAGCTAGGAGAACAGATGAGTACTGCAACCGACAGCTTCAGCGTTGTGGTCGAGGTCGATGGCCGCCGCATGACCGTTTCGGTCCCCAAGGACGTCATCTCGGACCTCGGTCATGTTCCCAGCCCCAGCGTGCCGCGGCGCAAGCGCGGGCTGAGCAGCCGCAAGGGCGCGAAGATCGCCGACGACTCGAATGCGCTCAACGCTCCCATGCAGGGCACCATCGTCTCCGTCTCCGTCAGCCCCGGTGACACCGTCGAAGCCGGTGACACCCTTGCCGTGATCGAGGCGATGAAGATGGAACAGCCGCTCAAGGCCGGCCACTCCGGCACCGTCTCCGAGGTGCTCGTCGACGCAGGCGCCCCGGTGAAGTCCGGTGAGGCGATCATCCGCTTCGCCGCCTGAGCCGCACCCGCTCCTGCCTCCGTTCGCTCCGGCCTGCGGTCAGGAGTCACGAACACAGAAGTCCCTGCCCGGATCACCGTCGAAGATCGGTGATCCGGGCAGTGATGTATTCGGATTCCGCATCGTTGCCGGGACATTCCAGACCCGCGGCATAGGCGTCCTCGGCCTCCGCTGTGCGACCGAGTTCGTCGAGGGTGATCGCCCGCGCGATGTGGAAGGGCCTGTAACGCAGCAGCTGCGGATCGTCGGCCAGTTCGTCGAGGGCGCTCATGGCCGCCTCGGGACCCGAGACCTGTCCGAGGACGATCGCGGTATTGAGAGCGACGACCGGCGACGACTCGAGGTCGGACAGCATCCGATAGAGCACGAGGATCTGCTTCCAGTCCGTGTCGGCGAATCGCGCGGCGTCGGCGTGGAGGGCCGCGATCGCCGCCTGGATGGTGAAAGCCCCGGCTCCCGATTCGCCGGCGGCCGCATCGACGAGTCCGGTCCCTTCGGCGATGAGGCGTGAGTCCCATAGGCTGCGGTCCTGCTCGGCCAGCGGCACCGGCCTGCCATCCGGCGTCACACGAGCGGTCTCACGTGCCCGTGTGAGCAGGAGCAGAGCCAGCAGGCCACGGGCTTCGGTCTGCTCGGGCAGGTATCCGACGAGCAGTCGGGTCAGCCGGATGGCTTCGTGCTGCAGATCGACTCGAGTATGTGCGGGTCCTGCAGTGGCGTTGATGCCCTGAGTGAAGATGAGATAGAGGACGCGCAGCACTCCGGGCAGCCGGTCGCCGAGTTCATCGGGCGCTGGGCGGCCGAAGGGAATCCCGGTCTTGAGGATCCGCTGCTTGGCACGGACGATCCGCTGCTGCATCGTCGCGGTCTCGATGAGGAACCCGGCGGCCACCTCAGCGGTGGTCAGCCCCGAGAGGAAGCGCAGGATGAGCACGATGCGTTCGTCCTCGCGCAGAGTCGGGTGGGAGCAGGTGAAGAACAGTCCGAGGCGCTCGTCGGGCAGATCCGCGGCATCCATCTCCTCGCCGAGGCGCTCCGCGTGATCGTCGTGGTCGCCCGGACGCAGCTCGTCCTCGATGCGCAGGCGGGCGAGGTGCCGGGTGCGCACGTCATCGGAGCGGATGAGGTCGATGGCGCGGTTCTTCGCCGTGGCCATCAGCCACGCCTGTGGGCGTTCGGGCACTCCCCTGCCCGGCCATGTCTCGACCGCGCGCAGCACGGCGTCGTGGAGGGCCTCCTCGGCGAGATCGAAGTCACGGAACCGAGTGACCAGCGCCGCGAGCGGCCGCCCATAGTCCTCCTCGCCGATGGCGCTGAGGACGCGGGCGGCCGCATCGGGGTCGGGATCCATCAGTAGTCGGCCACCGGACGGATCTCGATGTGTCCGGCCTTGGCTCCGGGGCTCTTCTTCGCCCAGGCGATCGCCTCGTCGATATCGGCGACGTCGATGACGTAGCTGCCGCCGACGAACTCGTTCGATTCGGCGAACGGGCCCGAGGTGACAAGCGATTCGCCTCCGGATCCGCTCACCCGCACCCCGAGTTCGGGTCCCTCGAGGGCGAAGCCGCCGACGACGATCCCCGCCTCGCTGATCTCCTTGTCGAATGCCATGAATTCGGCTGGATCCGCTCCGCCGTCCTCACCGCAGTCAGGATCCTGTGTGCGTCCCATGAGCAGAAGTGCGTACTTCATGTCGTTCTCCTTCGTCGTTCCTCATGTCATGCCGGGCGGCCTGACACCATGATGACGGTCGAGGAGCGACCGGATCGACAGCTGCGGAGAAAAACTTTGCTGCGATCGTCGATTCGACTATTCAGAGGTGACGGTGGAGTTTCCGTGCCGCTTCGGTCAGCGAACCGCTCACCGAAGGGTAGACGACGAAGGAGGCGGAGAGCTGATCGACGGTCAGCCGGTTCTCCACTGCCATGGTGATCGGCAGGATGAGCTCACTGGCTCGGGGGCCGACGACGACTCCGCCGAGGATGGAGCCGGATCCGCGCCGAGCGAAGATCTTGACGAAGCCGTCCTCGATGCCGAGCATCTTGGCGCGCGGGTTCGTGTCCAACGGCAGCATCACGGTGTCGATGTCCGTCGGGTTCTCGCGGTAGTTCTGCTGAGTGAAGCCGACGGTGGCGATCTCGGGTGCGGTGAACACGTTCGACGCGACATTGCGCAGTTTGAGCGGCTGCACGGCGTCGCCGAGCGCGTGGTTCATGGCGATCCGCCCCTGCATCGCCGCCACCGAGGCCAACGGCAGCACACCGGTGCAGTCACCGGCCGCGTAGATTCCGGCCCGAGAGGTCCGCGAAACACCGTCGACGACGATGTGTCCGGATTCGCTGACCCGGACACCGGCCTTCTCCAGGCCGAGACCTTCGGTGTTCGGAATCGAACCGACGGCCATGAGGCAGTGGGATCCCTCGACACGGCGACCATCGGCGAGCACCACTTCGACTCCGTCGTCGGTGCGGGTCACCGAGGCGGCGCGGGAGCGGGAGAGGACATTCATGCCCTTGTTGCGGAAGACGAACTCGAGCACATCGGCTGCGTCCTCGTCCTGGCCGGGCAGGACCTTCTCACGCGAGGACACGAGGGTCACCTCGGTGCCCAATGCCCGGTAGGCCGAAGCGAACTCGGCACCGGTGACACCGGAGCCGACGACGATGAGGTGCTCGGGCAGTTCGTCGAGGTCGTAGAGCTGAGTCCAGGTGAGGATCCGCTCGCCATCGGGCTGTGCACTGGGCAGCTCACGCGGGTGGGCGCCGACCGAGAGCAGGATCGTGGTGGCCTCGAGGGTGTACTCGGTGCCGCCGGATTCGACGACATGGACCTGGTCGCGACCGGCCAGGGTCGCTGTGCCCTGGATGGCCTTGACACCGGCTCGGATGAGGCCTTCGTAGATGTCGTTGGCCTGAGCGTCGGCGAGGGAGAGGATGCGCTTGTTGACAGCTTCGAGGTCGGCGGTGACTCGGCGCGCAACTGCCTCGGTGTCCTCGGTGTTCGCGATCCGGATTCCGAGCCCGTCGGAGCGCTCGATCTCGTCCATCATCTCCGCGGTGGCGATGAGCGACTTCGATGGCACGACGTCGGTGAGCACGGCGGAACCACCGCACCGATTCTGCTCGATGAGCATGACATCGGCACCGAGCTGAGCCGCGACGAGCGCGGCTTCGTAGCCGCCGGGGCCGCCGCCGATGATGACGACGCGATCTGCAGTGGAATCAAATTCAGTGTTCACATACAGATTGTCTCAAATCGCCACGATGCTTGCGAACGGCCCCCTGGGAACCGACCGAATGGTTCCTTTGGGACCGGTTCGGGCCGGTCCGCAATCGGTCCGGCTGCGGTCCGATCAGCTCGGGTCGACCACCTCGGCGGTGTCCTTGTGCAGGGTCGACAGACGCACATAGGACTGTGCGTTCTGCCGGACCTTCTCCACTCCATCGTCGGTCATCTCCCTGCGCACCTTCGCAGGCACACCGGCGACGAGCGACCGTGCGGGGATCTGCGTGCCTTCGAGGACGACGGCGCCCGCGGCGACGAGGGACTCGCTGCCGATATAGGCGTCATTGAGCACTGTGGAGTGCATGCCGATGAGCACATCATCATCGACGATCGCACCGTGGACGAGCGCTTGGTGGCCGATGGAGACGCGGGCGCCGATGACGACGGGTTTGCCGGCGTCGGTGTGCATGACGGTGTTGTCCTGCACGTTCGAGTCCTCACCGATCGTGATCGGGGCGGCTTCGGCGCGCAGAACACAGCCGTAGAAGACGCTGGCGCCCTTCTTCACGTGCACATCTCCGACGAGAGTGGCACCGGCTGCGACGAACGCCTCCGGGTCGATCTGCGGTGTGTGGCCGCCGACGGAGACGATGCGGGGGCTGGCGAGATCGTTGGTCATGAATCCTCCATTGGTTCACAAGATGTCTGGGTGCATTCACCTGCTGTCTGCATGTGCCTGACAGTCTAGGCGGAGACGCTCCGACAGGCCCGAAAAGACGAATCGCGGACCGATTTGCGCGATCGCCCTCATAGCAGGACAATGGGGAAAATTCTTGTCAGAAATTTCACACTGCCGGACCCTTGTGCGCCCAATTGCGTTATGTGAACCTTGACTGTGAGAGTTGCACGCCCGGAATTCGGGCGTAGGCAACCGCGTTCACTGAATTCGTCGAAAGGTCACCATGGATTGGCGACACCGTGCAGCATGCCTCAATGAGGATCCGGAGCTCTTCTTCCCGATCGGCAACACCGGACCCGCGCTGCTCCAGATTGAGGAAGCAAAGACTGTCTGTCGCCGTTGTGAAGTTGCAGAGACCTGCCTTCAGTGGGCCCTCGAATCCGGTCAGGATGCCGGAGTCTGGGGCGGTCTGAGCGAGGACGAGCGTCGCGCTCTCAAGCGTCGCGCCGCTCGTGCCCGCCGCGCAGGCTGAAGCGTCGGCCACCGCGGAGGCGGTCCCCCGGACTGCCGAAGCCATAACTGAATCACCAAGAGCTCCTGCTCCGAAGACTGAGTCCCTTGTCCCGACGGCGAATGATCGTCGTCGGAACAAGGGACTCAGTCGTGTGTGCGGACGGGCGTCCGGCCGGGCGCCCGGCCGAATATCGACCGACTCGGTTTTTAGGGGGCGCCGGAACCTGGCAGCTCCGGGTTGGTCCGACGGTCTTCGCTCAGTCGTAGGAGTCCGGGCGCAGCGGAACGTCGAGGACGGCGACTGTTCCGCCGCCTTCGCGCGCCTGCCATTGGATCGAACCGGCCAGGTCGGCCGAGACCAGGGTGCGCACGATCTGCGTGCCCAGGCCATTGCCCGGGTTCTGCGTCTCCCCCAAACCGATGCCGTCATCGGCGATCGTCACGCTCAGATGATCGCCGTTGCGCTCCGGGGTCACCCACACATGGCCGTTGAGCGTCTCCCCCGGTTCCAGGCTCTCCAGGTTCTCGGTGGGGAATCCGTGTTCGATCGCGTTCGTGATCAGCTCCGTGATGGCCAGCGCCAGGGAGGTGGCATCGGCGGAGGAGATGGTGCCGAAGCTTCCGCACCGTTTGAGTTCGATATGCACCAAGGGGCTGGTCAGCTCGGGAGTCAGACGCAGTCCCTTGTCGACGACTTCGTCGAAGTCCACTTCGGATTCGACGCCCTGGCTGAGCACATCGTGGACCACGGCGATGATCGAGACCCGTCGCATCGCCTCGGTCAGCGCACCCTTGGCCTCGGGGCTGTCGATGCGGCGGGTCTGCAGCCGCAGCAGTGCGGACACGGTCTGCAGATTGTTCTTCACCCTGTGGTGCATCTCCTTGATCATCGCGTCGCGGGAGAGCAGCTCACGTTTGCGGCGACGGATCTCGGAGACGTCACGGGCGAGGACGATCGCACCGACCCGCTCGCCCTCGTCCGTCAGCGGAATCGCGCGCAGGGACACACTCGTGCGCCCGACTTCGAGTTCGGTCCGCCACGGGGCACGCCCGGTGAGCACCAGCGGGAGGGTCTCATCGACCTGACGCAGCTCTGCACTGAGGTTCGAGACCACCTCGGAGAGATAGCTGCCTTCGATCTCTCCTCCGTAGCCGAGCCGGTGCATGAGCGATACGGCGTTCGGGGAGGCATACTGCACATGCGAATCGCGGTCGAGGATGAAGATGCCGTCGCCGACTCGCGGTTCGCCGTGCCGGGCCCCGGACGGGGCATCGCGATCGGGGAACGTTCCCTGCACGATCATCCGCATCAGAGCCATCGCCGTTTCCCGGTAGTACTTCTCCAGGCGAGACGAACCTCTGCGTCGGACCTCCTCCGAATACCGGACGACGAGCGCGATGGCCTCGCCGTTGCGGATAATCGGCACCGCCTCGGCGAGGATGTCGACGTCGGAGGACCCGGCACTGATTCCCATCTCTCGGGCCGCGGCGACGTGGGTGACATAGCTGCGGGTGCTGCTGGCCTGGTCGAGCAGCTCCTTCTCCAGACCGGTCGCACGTGCTCCGATCAGGTCCCGGTTGAACAGTGTCGCCCCGGTCGTCGATCGGGCATGTGCCAGGACCGTGTAGGCGCCGTTGGGCGACGGCACCCACAGCACGAGATCGGCGAAGGAGAGGTCCGCCAACAGCTGCCAGTCCCCGACGAGCAGATGGATGTGTTCGACGTCTGACTCATCCGTGATGCCCTCGGCCGCCAGCAGTTCGTTGAGCACCATACGTTCCTCCAAGGTGAGATCAGCAGACCCGCGTCGTCCGCGGATCTGCTGAGATGTCGATGTTCAGACGCTATCACTTAACCGGTCGGGGTTCGGACCCGCCGAGGCGGCTGTGCCCGCACGATCCCGACTGACCGGCCGATCGTGGTCGCCTTGACGGCCACGGCCGTCGAACCGATCAGGTGTGCCCTGCCGGTCGCGGCCGACCATGGTGTCGACCGCGACCGGAATCAGCCTCAGCCGTTGTGTTCGCTCTCCCAGGCGGAAGAACGGACCATCGACCGCAGCGAACGCAGCAGCACGGACAGCGGCGCCTGGGTGGCGGAGTCGAGTCCGAGGATCGTCTCCGTCGTCTCCAGCACCCGCCCCACGACGGTCTCATTGCGTTCGATCCATTCGGACAGGCGCTGCTTCGCCCGTTCGTCCGGAGTTCCGGAGATCGGCGAATCCGTGGCAGCCAGAACCGTTCCGGTCACCGACAGGATCGCGGCGTAGTAGTCGTCACGCATGGATCCGCGGGCCAGCGCCGACCAGCGGTCGCTGCGATCGAGCTCACCGATGAGGGTGAGGATCTGCGAGCCGGAGAAGCGTTCGTTCACGGCGTAGTAGACCTCTGCGACATCCTCGGCGGATTCGTTCGCCCGAGCGGCCAACTGGGTGATGTCGAGCAGCACGAACTCGTCGAGCAGGGCGGCGGAGCGCCATGCGAGTTCGCTCGGCACACCTTCGTCGATGTAGCTCTGCGCCTTCGCCTGCATGGTCTCGGCATCGTAGCCGTCGACGAGGTCCGGGACCCGGGAGCGCAGGGCCTCGACGACCTTGCCGTACATCTCGATGCCGGAATCGACGTCGAGGCTGTCCGGCGCCTGCTGCACGAGCCAGCGCGAGGAGCGATCGAGCAGGCGCACATAGTCATGCTGGAGTTTCACCTGCACCTCGGTCGTCACCCGGTTGTCGAGTGCGCACACGGCCTCGAAGAAGTCATCGAGGCCGAAGATCTCCGAGACCACGACGAACACGCGTGCGATCTGCGGCACCGACGCCGGTGTCTCTTCGAGCATCCGGTAGATGTAGGTCAGTCCGCCGCGGTCGACGAGCCGGTTGACGAGCTTCGCCGTCGCGATCTCCCGGTGCAGCGGGTGTTCGGGGATGAGCTCGCCGTACTTCTCCTGCAGAGCGTCCGGGAAGTAGGACACGAGTTCGCGACGCATCCACGTCTCGTCCGGCACGGTGCTGGCGAGGACCTCGTCGGCGGCGTGCATCTTCACATAGGCCAGCAGCACGGCGAGTTCGGGCGACACGTAGTAGCTGAACTCGCGTTTGGCCAGTTCGTCGGCGTTGGGCAGGAATTCGACCGCCCGGTCGAGATCGGCGTTCTTCTCCAGGTAGTTCAGCAGCCGCCCGTAGGTGCCCGACATCGATTCGGTCTGGGCCCGAGCCTCGCCGAGGACGACGTTCTGCGAGTAGTTGTTCGCCAGCACCCGGTCGGCGACCTGGTCGGTGAACGAGTGCAGAACCGCCTCCCGCTCTTCCGCGGCGAAGGCTCCCTTGTGCAGAAGCGTGCGCAGGAGCAGCTTGATGTTGACCTCATGGTCGGAGCTGTCGACGCCGGCCGAGTTGTCGACGGCATCGGTGTTGACCTCGACGCCGCCCAGCGCGGCCTCGACACGTCCCAGCTGTGTCACACCGAGGTTGCCGCCCTCGCCGATCACTCGCGCCCGCACATCGGCACCGTCGATGCGGATGGCATCGTTGGCCTTGTCGCCGACATCGGCGTGGCTCTCGCTCGAGGCCTTGATGTAAGTGCCGATACCGCCGTTGTAGACGAGGTCGACCGGTGCCTTGAGGATCTCCGACATGAGGTCGGCGGGGCTGCGCTTCCCGGGTTCGACTCCGAGCACCGAGGCGGCTTCTGCGCTGAGGTCGATCGACTTCGCCGACCGGGAGAAGACTCCGCCGCCGGCGGAGATGAGGTCCCGGTCGTAGTCCTGCCAGCTCGACCGCGGCAGGTCGAAGAGCCGCTGACGTTCGACGAAGCTGCGAGCGGCGTCGGGGTTCGGGTCGAGGAAGATGTCCCGGTGGTCGAAGGCCGCGACGAGGCGGATATGCTCGCTGCGCAGCATGCCGTTGCCGAAGACGTCGCCGCTCATATCGCCGATGCCCACGACGGTGAAGTCCTCGGCTGCGGTGTTGAGTCCGAGTTCGCGGAAGTGGCGTTCGACGGATTTCCATGCGCCCCGGGAGGTGATGGCCATCGCCTTGTGGTCGTAGCCGACCGATCCGCCCGAGGCGAACGCATCGCCGAGCCAGAATCCTCGGCGTTCGGCGATCGCGTTGGCCACATCGGAGAACCGTGCCGTGCCCTTGTCAGCGGCGACGACGAGATAGTAGTCGTCTCCATCGTGGCGGACCACACGGTCGGGGTGGACGACGACGCTGGAGTCGTCGCTGCCATAGGTGAGGTTGTCGGCGACCTCGAGCATGCTTTCGATGAACACCTCGTAGGCGACCTGACCGGCGGCCATCCAGGCGTCCCGATCGCTCATCGGCGGCAGCTGCTTGGGGAAGAATCCGCCCTTGGCGCCGGTGGGCACGATGAGGGCGTTCTTGACCATCTGCGCCTTGACAAGGCCGAGGACCTCGGTGCGGAAGTCATCGCGACGATCCGACCAGCGCAGCCCTCCGCGAGCGACGGTGCCGAAGCGCAGGTGCACGCCTTCGACCTGCGGGGAATACACCCACATCTCGAGAGCCGGCTTCGGCTTCGGCACGAAGCTGAGCTCGTCGGGTCGGATCTTGAGCACCAGGGCCGTGGGCAGGGCACCCGATTCGTCGATGTAGTAGTTCGTGCGCAGGGTCGCCCGCAGCAGTTCCAGCGAGGAGCGCAGCACACGGTCGGCGTCGAGGCTGGCCACTTCGCTGAGGGCGGTTTCGATCGCGTCGTCGATCTCGGTCATCGTCGCTTCGCGTCCGGCGTCGTCGACGTCGGGATCGAACTTGGCGGAGAAGTAGTCGACGAGCAGCTTCGAGATCTGCGGGTTGTCGCTGTAGACCTCACCGACATAGGCGTCGGAATACGTGAAGCCCGCCTGGCGCAGGTATTTGCCCAGTGCGCGGATGATCGTCACATGCTGCCAGGAGAGTCCGGCGACGACGAGGCGGTCGAAGACCCCCGCTTCCTTCTTGCCGTCCCAGCCGGCCATGAAGGCCTCGGCGATGCGGTCGTAGTCGTCATCGGCCAGCTCTTCGGAGAAGCTGAGTCCGAAGTCGTAGATGTACCGATGCGTTCCGTCGGCGAGGTCGAGTTCGTGGGGACGTTCGTCGACCACATCGGCACCGAAAGCCGTGAGGAAGGGCAGGACCTCGGACAGGCTGACCCGGTCATGACGGTAGAGGACGAGGCGGACGGAGGCATCTGTGCCCTGTTCGGGACGGTAGAGGCGCACCGCCGGACCCTGACCGGCGTCGAGGGCTTCGAACCGACCGACGTCGGCGACCGCCTCGGCGGGGGTGTGATGCTCGCCGTAGCTGGGAGGGAACGCCTTCGACCACAGGTCGGCCCGGGCATGCGAGGCGCCGGAGTCGCCGGTCTCGGCAGGGACGAGGAACGCGTGGACGTCTTCGGACCAGGAGCGGACGGCTCCGACGATGCGGGCCTCGACCTCGTCGGCGCCGATCTGCGGCAGTTCGCAGTCACGGGCGACGCGGGCCACGAAGTGGATGCGGGCCAGCGCCGATTCGCTCAGCAGCACATCGAAGTCGACGCTGTCGGCGTTGTAGAACTTGCGCAGCACTTCCTGCACGCGCACTCGGGCGTCGGTGTTGTAGAGGTCGCGCGGGAGGTAGAGGATGACGGAGACGAAGCGCTGGTACGGGTCGGTACGGACGAACACGCGGGACTCCCGGCGCTCCTGCATGTCGACGATCTCCATGACGACGTCATAGATCTCCTCGGTGTCCTCGTGGAGCAGGTCCTCGCGGGGATAGTTCTCGAGGACTCCGAGGAGTTCGTTGGCCGAGTGGGATCCGGTGGGGAATCCGCTGGCCGAGAGGATCTTCGCGACCTTCCGGTCGATGACCGGGATGTTGAGGACGCTGTCGTTGTAGAACTCGGGTTTGAACACTCCGACGAAGCGACGCTCGCCGACGATCTCACCGTCGGCGTCGAAGGTCTTCACGCCGATGTAGTCCATGAACGAGGAGCGGATGACGCGGGAGCGGGAGTTCGCCTTCGTCAGCACCAGCACATGCGGTTCCAGCGCCTTGTCGGCGACCGCCCGGCTGAGCGGTGACTTCACGAGGGGGCGCAGGGCCGAGATGCCCATCGAGGTGTCCTCGATCGGTTCGAGGCTGCTGTGTTCGGCGTCGTGGGTGTAGTCGTATTCGCGGTAGCCGAGGAAGGTGAAGTGTCCGTCGAGCCAGGTGAGCAGGGCGGCGGCGGATTCGGCTTCAGAAGCCAGCTCCGGGCGCGGCGCATGTGCGCTCAGCTCGGCGGCGATGTCCTTGGCCTTCGCGGCCATCGCCTGGGCGTCGCGCGCTGCAGCGGCCACATAGTCGAGGACTCCGCGCAGGCGCTCTTCGAGTGCGTCGAAGTCGCTTTCGGAGATGCGGTCGATCTCGAGGCGGATCCAGGACTGCTGCTGTGGCGCGCCGTCTTCGCTGTCGGCAGGAGCTTCGGAGACCGTCGGAATGCTCGCCGTGTCTGCACTGAGCGCGGGGGCTTCTGCCGGGGAGAGGATCTTCTCGTCCGGGCCGTTGCCGGTGACTGTGATGATCGGGTGGTGAACGCGGCGGATGGCTCTGCCGTTGGCGGCGAGGTCGCTGACGATCGAGGACACGAGATGGGGCATATCGGCGAGCACGATGGCGATGACCGTGTGGTTGTCGCTGAATTCCGGCGAGTCGACGCTCGGATTGTAGATCGCGATCGCCGGACGCTCACCGTCGTATTCGGTGCCGAGCGCGAAGTGACGGGCCGCCGCGGCCGCGTAGGCCTCGGGATCGCTGGCCCCTGATTCGAACCGGGGATAGTACGCATCGAGGAAGTTGTCGGGAGCCGATTGCCCCCGTTGCTTTCTCCACTCTTCTGCAACGTTCGAAATTGAGACCTGAGTCACTGTTTCACCTCTATGATCAACGAGCATTCGTCATGCGATTCGACGTCGAATCGTCATTCCCCACACTATGCCCAAATATCGAGAAAGGCACGCCGAGCGGCCTACGGTGAAGTAGGGTTCATTCGCTGGCAAACTGGAGCTATGCGATCTCTGACTCTCAATCATGAATATTCGGTTGATCTGTCGACATTCCTGGCCAAACTCGCCGATCCCGACGTATGGGAGAAGCTCGGCTCCGACGCCAGTGCCGAATACATCGACCCCGACACGGAGATGACCGTGCGGACCCCGATGCCCAAGGCCGAGCTTCCGGCGGCTCTGGCCTCTCGGCTTCCGGATAACACCGTGCTGGTCGAGGTGTACATGATCCCCGGGGATGTCCTCGGCGATGAGGCAGAGATCCGCATGTCCGCACGTGCCGCAGGCGTCCCTGTCGAGATCGATGCGGTCCTCGAGCTGCGCGAGGCCGAGTCAGTGATGAAGCTGGCCGCTCATGCCGAGATCAGCTCGTCGATCCCGATGTTCGGCGCGATGATCGAACAGGCGGTGGTCCCGATCCTGGAGAAGCGACTGAGCGACCGGCTGCGCCGGTTCGAATCCGCCTGAGACCGACGGCCGACGTCGGCTCAGCCCCGGTCGCCGAGCAGCTGCTCTAATTCGGAAGAGTCGTACCACAGCAGATCGGAAGCGCGAAGGTGGTCCTCGGCTGCGCTGGAGTCCGCGTCCTCGGCCAGCTGCACCGCCTCCTCCCAGACCGCGTCTTCGTCAAGATGAAAGCTCGCAATCCGGGCCATGTCGACTTCGGCAAGGGTGAAGAGCTCGAAGCCCTCGGTGAGCGGTTCGGCCGGGCTGGACTCGGGGGCATCATAGGCCACGATGACTCGCCGCTCGGGAGCCGCCTCGGTGCCGGTCTCGGTTTCAGCGGGTGCGAACACCGCGTTCGCGGCCAGGGCCGCGGCGATGCACATGGCGTCGAATTCAGCGGATTCGAACTCCTCACCGCGCAGGCTGCGCCCCTGAGCGTCGGGGGCGACGGCGCGGGCGTCGGTCAGCGTCGAACGCAGCGCGGTCAGGGTGGTGGGAATGTAGCAGCGAATGGCCATGCCCCTCATCCTAGTCCTGTGGTCCGCTCCCCTGGCCCACCCTGACTTTCTGTGGGCGTCCGCGGCGACCGGAGCCGCGACGGTCACGGCCTCCGACGGATCTGCGGGACCGGCGGCGGCCCGGCAGGAGCTCGTCGATCATCGCTGCAAGGTCTCCGACGAGGACGGACCGGGGATTCTGCTCGTGCAGGGTCCGGCCGGCGAGCATCGCGGCATCGGCCGTGGGCCGGTCATCTCTGAGAATGAAGTCCGGAGTGACCCGGACGAATCGGTCGAGGACTTCACTGATCCGCTCCTCAGCGGGATGGCCGACCGCGCTCGAGCGTACCTTCGTGATCACCAGCCGCATCTTCTCGCGCACTGACTCGGCCCGTGGCGTGCCGAGGAGTTCGACCAGGCGCTGCAGGCCGATCGGCTCCCCCGCTGCGAGGACGAGCACGATATCGGCAGCCTCGAGCGCGGCACGAGTGGCGCAGTGGCGGTCGTAGAAGGGGTCGGCGAGGTCGTCATCCGGATCGATGCGGTCGCTGACGTCGACGATGACGACGTCGTAGACCTTGGCCAGACGTTTGAGCACAGCCTCGAGGACGGAGGCGCGGATCTCCGGCCACCGCTCGGGCCGAGTCAGCCCGGTCACCGCATGGAAGCTCTCACGGATCGATGCATGCGGCACCGCATGCGCGCCGAGGCGCCCCACCGGGTCCGACTGCGACCGGCAGAGACTGGCCAGATGCGAGGATTCCTCTGTCAGCCCGAGGGTCGACGCGACCATGCCGGAGACCGTGTCAGCGTCGACGACGACGCTGCGCTTGCCCTGACGGGAGGCCTGATCAGCGAGGTTGACGGCAGTGAGAGTGCGTCCGGGCGACGAACCGGTGCCCCAGACCGTGATGATCACTCCCGCTCCTCCGACCGGCCCGGGCGGCGTCATCGGGCGCGGCGGGACCACGGTGGAGGCGCGGAGGTCGTCGATCGCCGCGGCCATCGTCGTCGCGTCGACCTCCGTTGCGACGACGGCGCTGATGCCGACTGCTTCAAGGGCGTGAGCGTCGTCCCCGAAGCCGAGCACCTTGGCGCCGGAGGCCGTGATCGCGGCAACCACCTCCGCATCGAGGCCGGGAAAGTAGCGCCCGATGATGACGACATCGGCTCCGCCGGTGCGGCAGTGCGCCAGCAGCTCCACCTCGTCGGCGGGGCGGGCGACGATCGTGACGTCGTCGATCTCGCTGAGCAGCTCGAAGAGGATGAGGTCGTATTCGAAGTCGACCGCCAGCAGGACCTGTGTCATCACTGCTCGCCCTCATCGGCGGGAACGGACGGGGCACCGACCACGGAGAGCACGCTGCGTCCGTCGAGGGCGGCAAGCACGCCGGGCAGGTCCACCGAGCCGACGAACACTTCGATGCGGGCGCCGTCACCTGCCCCGAAGCTGCCGACGTCTCGATTGATGTGAGCGACCGGGGCCGAATCGACGATCTGCTCCGGCGGTGTACCGTCATCGTCGAGGCCGTTCTGCTCCGGCTGCGCCCAGACGTCGACGAGACTGCCCGAGTCGACGACGCTCGGGACCGAGCCGGCGATGTCGATGGCCACGACCCGCCCCTCGAGTTCGGACACAGGCGCCACCGCTGAGGCGGCCAGCAGCTCCCCCGCCGCCACGACGCTGCGCACGCTC
Source organism: Brevibacterium sp. H602 (assembly GCF_051172395.1). NCBI lineage: Bacteria > Bacillati > Actinomycetota > Actinomycetes > Micrococcales > Brevibacteriaceae > Brevibacterium > Brevibacterium sp. H602. The sequence goes on from NZ_JBPIZD010000001.1 coordinate 449,008, forward strand.
GTATTCGTCGGCAGCTCGGAATCGGCAGAGAGATACTTCTTGCCGAGATCGGCGAGATTGACCTCGGCGACGGTGAGGTCCGCCGGCTCGAGGATCTCACCGGGGACGAGTGCGCGTGCGCTCGCCCAGACCCGGGTGGTCGAGTTCGCCGACGTGACGAGCAGGTAGGTTCCGACGACCGCGAGGACGACGAGCATCGCACCGACGAGGAGGCGCGCATCGGTCCAGCGGGGGCGTCGGATTCTTTTCGAGAGCTCCATTGCATCTCCAGATTCGCAGAAGTTTCACTGACAGAAACTGCTTCTCAGTGATAATATTGGGCATCAAATGATGCCAAAGCAAGGTTTTTGGCCAAATGCACCAACAAGCAGATGGACATCTGGTGGCAGATGGACATTTGGAATGGGAGAAGACACCTCATGGCCGTCGAAAGTCGCTTCCTGCCGCTGACCGATGTGGCCGAGCTGCTCAATGTCTCGATCGCACAGGCTCGGGCCCTGGTCCGCTCCGGCGATCTCCGCGCCATCAAAGTCGGAGGGCGCGGCCAGTGGCGGGTCGAGAAGTCCGAGATCGAAGCGTATATCCAGCGCATGTACGAGCGCACCGAGTACCAGATCAAGACCGGTTCCATCGAGGACTGACCCACTCGCTTCGGCTCTGATCTCCATCATGGACGAGTCATCCGAAGGGATTCGTCCGGGCGTGGACGGCGTTGATCACCGCGAAGGGAATGATCCTGCCGGCGATCTCGACATAGTCGGAAGCAACGAGTGCGCATCGCCCCCGAATGCTGCCCGCACGGTCGGCGACATCGATCGACACCTCTTCATAGGCGGCTGACCAGCGGCGCAGCGCCGATCCCAGACCCAATTTCTCGAGCCCTCCGGCGTCGAACCGATGCACTCTCGCGGTCAGTCTGAATCCGCGGACAGCCCTGATCGCAATGACGGAGACTTCGACTCCGGCGAGGACGATGATGTCCCGACCGAGGAAGCACGCCGTCCCCGTGATATCCCGATCCGGCATCGTCACCTGCACCGTCGATCCCAGCGTCCCGCGCATCCGTTCGAGCAGAGTCCTTTCGGCGGCCTGACCGGCCACCTCGTCACCGAATTCGCCTCTCCTGACGTGCGCCTGCGCCGCCGTGTCGGCGGCTTCGATATCCGCCAGGAATGCATCGATGCGATCGTCCATGATTGCCAAGCCTGCCCCAGCTGTAGTCCACTTTCAAGACTTGAAATGAAGACGCACCGAACTACAGTCATGTAGTTAGAGCTGATCCATTGACATCAAATAACATCTAACGGCATCATTATGTTCAATATCCAATGGAGGATGTCTAGATGTATCTCTTGATCGCATGTGCGAGTTCGTGGCTGGTTGTGCTCGGTTCGTTCGCCGCTGCGTGGGAGCGGCTTCCTCAGCCGTGGACGACCAGCGACGTCGTCGTCATCGTCATCATCGGCACCGGATCGCTCCTGTTCGCACGGATCGGGCTCATCTCTCTTCTGGCCCTGCTGCTGCAGGTCCTTCCCACCGGCCGTTTCCGTTCGGCGCTTGCCGGATTGGTCGTCAAGGCAATGCCCCGGATACTCGCGTCGAGTGTTCTTGCCATCGTCTCTGCCGGCCTCGTGGTCCACTCCGCTCAAGCGGCACCGCTCGCTGGTCCCGGCCCTGACCCCACATCGTCCGCACAGGCTCCTTCCGTCGCTGCACCATCTGCGCATACTCCGTCCGCCCCTGCCGATCCCGGCTGGCCGACGATCGACGATGATCAGCGCTCTGCGGACTCCTCCGACGATGCGGGACGGTCTCAGGATGAGCAGCCGCCAGACGGTTCCAAGCCGCGTGAGGAATCCGAACCACCCGACCGAGTCCGCCCGCCCGATCCCGGTTGGCCCACAGAGCCGCCCGCAGACGGAGCGCCTTCAGCACCACCGACCGACCCGCCGTCGGACGGGTCGTCGGACGGGCCGACGGAGGGGTCAGGCGAATCCGACCACAGCAGGGAGCCGAATGAGCCAGGCGACAGTGACGATGCCGCCGAGCCTGCGGATCCTGGAACCGCCACACATGTTGTGGCTCAAGGCGAGAGCCTGTGGTCGATCGCTGCCGATCTGGCCGAGACCCCAGAAGAGATCCCCCAGCTCGTCGCGCACGTCTATTCCACCAACGAGGACACCATCGGACCCGATCCGAGCCTCATCATCGCTGGCCAGAGATTGGAGATCCAGAAATGACCGCCCCACTCACCCTCACTCGGCCGCAGGCGTCGGCACCGCCTCGGCGAGAGGTCGCACCGTCGTCCACGGCATCGCCCACTCGCCGGGTCAGCGGGCAGGTCCGGGGCCAGGACATTGCGGACGATCGGGCGCGGATCGCGGCCACGGCCACCTCGTTGGCGGTAGCCTGCCTCGAAGTCCTCTCCGGCGTCAGACGCAGCGAGACGATCGCCAGATGGGTCCAACCGGAGCTGCTGGCGAAGATCGACCACCGCTGTCAGCTGCGCGCCGAGGTGGCACCCCACAGGGCGACCGCTGCCGGAGCCCGGACGGTGCGGCCGGGAACGGCACACGTCTGTCAGATCAGTCCCGAGATCGCCGAGGTCACGGTCATCGTCGCCGCCGCCAATCGCGTCCGGGCGGTGGCAGTCCGCTTGGAACTGCTCACCACCCGGTGGACGCTGACTGCGCTGCAGACGATGTGAGCCTCTGTGGGCTCGATGTCAGCTCTTGGCCTTCTTCTTCGCGCGACGCTCGGCGCGATTGGCCGGAGCCGGTTCGTCTTCGTCCTCGGATTCGGAAACCGAAGCGGAACCGCCCTCGGACGGCGCCGACAGCTGCATCTTGGGAGTCTTGTGACGCAGCTCCTCAGCGTCGACCTCGACCTCGGGTTCGTCCCCATCGGAGCCGGCCGATGAGGTCACCTGCACCTGCAGAGTGTTGGTCAGGCGGACGACGTCCTCCTTGATCCCGTCCTGCATGGTGGTGAACATCTCGAAGCCCTCGCGTTGGTATTCCACCAGCGGATCGCGCTGGGCCATCGCCCGCAGTCCGATGCCGTTCTTGAGGTAGTCCATCTCGTAGAGGTGCTCACGCCAGCGCTTGTCGATGACAGAGAGCACCACACGGCGTTCGAGTTCGCGGGTGGCGTCCTCTCCGAGTTCCTCTTCGCGCTGGGAGTAGAACAGTGCGATGTCCGACTGGATCTCCTGGTTGAGGCGGTTCTTCGTCAGATTGCCGAGGCCACCGAGTTCCTCGGCGAGGTCCTCGGGAGTGATCGACGGTGAGTAGATCTTGCCGAGAGCCTCGAAGAGCTCGTCGACCTGCCACTCCTCGACCGGTCCCGTCGTCGCCTGGGCGACATAGGCATCGATGACCTCTTCCCGGAAGTTCGCGACCTGATCTTCGAGGTCGGCGCCGTCGAGCACTCGGCGGCGCTCATCGTAGATCACAGTGCGCTGACGGTTGAGCACATCGTCGTATTTGAGCACGTTCTTGCGCTGCTCGGCATTGCGCTGCTCGATCTGCGACTGGGCCGAGAGGATGGCACGGGAGACCATCTTCGATTCCAGCGGCACATCATCGGGCACGTTCGCTGTGGCCATAATCCGTTCGGCGGCCCCCGAGCCGAAGAGCCGCATGAGGTCATCGGTCAGGGACAGGTAGAACCGGGATTCGCCGGGGTCTCCCTGGCGGCCGGAGCGTCCGCGCAGCTGATTGTCGATGCGGCGGGATTCGTGGCGTTCGGTGCCGAGCACATAGAGTCCTCCGAGCTCGACGACCTCTTCGGCTTCTTCCTTGACCTTGTCCTCGGCGGCCTTGAGCACCTCCGGCCATTCGGACTCGTACTGGTCCTCGTTCTCGGCGGGGTCGAGACCTCGACGTTCCATTTCCGCGACGGCGAGGAACTCGGCGTTTCCGCCGAGCATGATGTCGGTACCGCGTCCGGCCATGTTCGTGGCCACCGTGACGGCGTTCTTGCGGCCGGCCATCGCCACGATCGAGGCCTCACGGGCGTGGTTCTTCGCGTTGAGGACCTCATGCTTGACCCCGCGTTTGGCCAGATGCTTCGAGAGGTATTCGCTCTTCTCGACGCTCGTCGTGCCGACGAGGACGGGCTGTCCGGTCTCGTGGCGTTCGACGATGTCGTCGACGACGGCGTCGAACTTCGCGATCTCGTTCTTGTAGACGAAGTCGGACTGGTCGACGCGCTGCATCGGTTTGTTCGTCGGAATCGGCACGACACCGAGCTTGTAGGTCGACATGAATTCCGCGGCTTCGGTCTCAGCCGTACCGGTCATTCCCGAGAGCTTTTCGTAGAGGCGGAAGAAGTTCTGCAGGGTGATCGTCGCCAGGGTCTGGTTCTCTGCCTGGACCTTCACCCCTTCCTTCGCCTCGATGGCCTGGTGCAGGCCCTCGTTGTAGCGGCGGCCCTTGAGCACACGGCCCGTGTGCTCGTCGACGATGAGGACTTCACCGTCGAGGACGACGTAGTCCTTGTCCTTCTTGAACAGCTCCTTGGCGCGGATGGCGTTGTTGAGGAAGCTGATGAGCGGAGTGTTCTCCGCATCGTAGAGGTTGCCGATGCCCAGGTAGTCCTCGACACGTTCGATTCCGGGTTCGAGGACGCCGACGGTGCGCTTCTTCTCATCGACTTCGTAGTCGCGGTCGGTCTTCAGACGCTTAACGACCTTGGCGAATTCGCCGTACCAGCGGTTCGCATCGCCTTCGGCAGGACCGGAGATGATGAGCGGGGTACGGGCCTCGTCGATGAGGATCGAGTCGACCTCGTCGACGATGGCGAAGGCATGGCCGCGCTGGACGAGCTCGTCCGCCGACCAGGCCATATTGTCGCGCAGGTAGTCGAAGCCGAACTCGTTGTTCGTGCCGTAGGTGATGTCAGCGGCGTACTGCTTGCGGCGCAGATCCGAAGGCATATTCGCCTGGATGCAGCCGGTCTCCATACCGAGGAAGCGGAAGACGCGTCCCATGAGCTCGGACTGGTAGGTGGCCAGGTAGTCGTTGACCGTGATGATGTGGACCGGATCGCCGGTGAGCGCGTTGAGGTAAGCCGGGGCCGTGGCGACGAGGGTCTTGCCCTCACCGGTCTTCATCTCGGCGATGTTGCCCAGGTGCAGGGCGGCGCCGCCCATGAGCTGGACGTCGAAGTGCCGCAGACCCAGAGTCCGGCTCGAGGCCTCGCGAACGGTGGCGAAGGCTTCGGGAAGGAGGGAATCGAGGCTCTCGCCGTCCTTGTAGCGCTCCTTGAACCGGCCGGTTTCCTCCCGCAGTTCGGTGTCCGTCATCTCGCTGAACTCATCGGACAGCTGATTGATGGCATCCGTGTATCGGCGGAGCTTCTTCAGAGTTCTGCCTTCACCTGTGCGCAGAAGCTTCTCGAGGAAATTAGCCACTTTTCTCCTAATCGGCATGTCTGCCGGACAACGACTCGAACGACTGTATAGCCCCTAGCTTAATGGCAGGTGAGTACCTTCGAGGTCCACGGCAGTCAGTCCCAGCCACTCAGCCATCGTCGTGAGCTCTTCGGCCAGCTCGGTGGTGTGCTCCTCCCCCGGCTCCCATGTCACCCGGTGAGCACGCAGGATTCCCGCAGCCCGGTCCCTGTGCAGGTCGACTCGCCCGACGAGGCGATCACCGAGAAGGAACGGAGTGACGTAGTAGCCGTGCACACGCTTGGCGGCCGGGGTGTAGATCTCGATCCGATAGTGGAAGTCGAAGAGCCATTCGATGCGCGGCCGGTAGAAGACCAAAGGATCGAACGGTGCCAACAGCGCTCGAGCATTCACGGTGCGCGGGGTCCGAGCCTCATGCCATTTCAGGGCGGGGATACCTTCGACGTCGACTTCGCGCAGCTCGCCCGAAGCGATGAGTTCGGTGATGGCGGCGTCGGTCGGTGCCCGCCGCTGCCGAAAGTAGTCGGCGATGTCCTCGGGCCGGGAGATGCCCAGGGCACGTGCCGCGATACGGGTGAGTTCGAAGACATTGTTCTCGACCCCGGATATTCCGCGAGGCAGCTCCGCATTCGGGTCCAGCCCCAGCCGAGGATCATCCGGCGGCCCGTAGTTCAGCCGCAGCTGCGGCAGCTCGGGTGAGACGTCTCGGGCCAGAGCATAGATGCGTTCGAAGTGATCGTTGCGTCCGGAGGCACTGATGACTCCACCGGCGAACAGCGCTTCGAGGGCGACTTTCACCTGGCTGGGATTCCAGCCCCAGTGCCCGCGGTGGATCTCCGGCAGGTCGTGGTCGACCACCTCGGCGACTTCCCGTGCCGTCATCGGCCGGGTGGACAGGGCGGTGAGGACGCGAGTCTGGAGGTTTCGGAACTCCTCGCCGGTCTCCGGGTGGCGCTGTCCGAAGTCGTTGCGCCACCATTCGCTGTGGGCGCGGGCGAAGTGCTTCCATGTCTGCGGCGGCACGAAGGCCGCGGCGTGTGCCCAGTACTCGACGCCCATGCGCGGAGAAGAGTAGAAGAGACGGTCCAGGGTCTCCCGCGGATAGGGCCCCAGGCGGGAATAGAAGGGCAGATAGTGGGAACGGACGACTCTGGCGACCGAGTCGATCTGGGTCAGTCCCATGGTGGCGAAGACAGTCTTGAGGTGTCGAGCGGTGACCTTTGCCGGTCGCGGTCTGTCCAGCCCCGTCGCTGTGATCGCCGTCCTGCGGGCCGCGGCCCGTGTCATCCTCTGCATACCCCAACGCTATACCCCAATTACTACCTGAC